>CAZXFG010000001.1:0-49491 GCA_964640515.1 uncultured Gammaproteobacteria bacterium
AAAAAATGCCCCAGCTCATGCGCCAAAACTAAAATCCCCAAAACAGCCAAAAAAACCACTAAAGTTAGAAGCATAAAATTGTGTCCAATTTAGTATTTCATTATTATATAATAACTGCGCGAAAAAGCAACCTTATCACTCAATGATAATTTTTTTAATAAGACCTAATTTCTCTCGCATCATCTCCTCGGTTTTGGCCTCCAAATTCAACCGCAACAATGACTCGGTATTGCTGGGCCGCACATTAAACCAAAAATCATCATAGGTAAAAGTCAAACCATCTAAAGGATTAATCTTGGCATCCTTGAATTTTTCTTTGAGTCTTTCCAAAATTTTATCTTTATCAGCCACTTTATAATTAATCTCTCCGGAATGAAAATACTTTTGCAGGGGTTTTACATAATCATGGGCCGACAAATTCTTTTCGGAAAGCTCTTGTAAAAATTGCAGGACGATGATTTCCGGCGCTTCATAAATTCCATGCGGAAATTTTACGAAAAAATGCCCGGATGATTCACCTCCAAAAACCGCGCCAGTCTCAATCATCCGCTTTTTAATCAAAGAATGTCCAACGCGGGTGAGCAACGGCTGGCCGCCGGCTTCTAAAATCATATCCTCGGTTATTTTTCCCGGACGAATATCATAACAAATAGTCGCCCCGGGATGCTTACGCAAAAATATCCGGGCGATTATCCCCCTCATGATGGCCGGTTCTATCTTTTCCCCTTGATTATCAAAGAAAAATATCCTGTCGCCATCGCCATCAGTCGCTATGCCCAAGTCTGCCTTTTCCTCCATAATCCTGCGGCGCAATTCACTCGTAAATTCATCTTGCATGGGATCGGCTTGGTGGGCGGGAAAGGAGCCGTCTAATTTTTCGTTCAATTTAATTATTTCCAATTGCGGTGTATGTTTGAAAAGCTCATCCAAATAAAGGATGCCCATGGCATTAGCCGTATCTATTATTATTTTCAGGGGTTTGATTTTTTCTAAATCAGCGTATCTAAGAGCAAAAGATACCTGTTCTTCTAAAACTCCGCTTTTCTCCGTGATTTCTCCCTCGCGCGATGGAGCGCTAAACTCTCCAAGAATCGCCAAATCTTTCAATTCTTCCATGCCACTGCCCGCTCCTACCGGCATGGCTCGATTACGAACCATTTTTATTCCATTGTATTCTTTCGGATTGTGCGACGCGGAAATTAACAAACCGCCATCATAACCATAGTATGAAACCGCAAAATAGAAGGTCGGCGTTGATACCAAGCCAATTTCCACCACATTAACACCTTGGGCGACCAACCCTCGTCTAAGAGATTCGTAAAGTTCAGGCGAGGAAAGACGCATATCACGGCCAATCACCAAAGTGATATCTTCTTTTTTCAGCTCCTGTTGCCTCATTTGACCAAAAACGCGAGCGATGTTATATACTATCTCTCCGTCTAACTCCTCGGGATATTTCCCCCGTATATCGTATGCTTTGAAAATCTGCGGGTTAACCTTCATAAATATATGCTTTTTCTTTGACTAAATAGTGTTTTCATTATATAATATACCTGCAAAAATGGCAATTATAAGCGAAGCTTGAAATTTCGTCAGGTCTCGCAAAAAAATAAAATACATTTTATTTTTTTGACTCAACCTTAGAAATTATGAATATAATAGATCGTTTTTCCACGCATCTTAAAGAGGTTTTGACTCGTAGCATCCATTTGGCCACCGAGTTAAAAAACCCGGAAGTGTTTCCCCTGCACTTTCTTTACACTATGCACACCCAAAAAGGCGCGGTAGCGGCCGAGATTTTGCGTCGTTTTAATATTGACCAAAAAATACTGGAACAAATTCTGCTCAATCTGCCGGTCGTGCCGAAGAAAAAAACCAATGAAGAAAATAATGTCGCCCAAGTCCAGCTCACCCCACTTTCAAATGCCTGCAAAACCATTTTGGAACGCGCCATGTTGATTGCCCAGGAAAACCAGCATAATTATCTCGGCACGGAACACCTTTTGTCCGCCTTAATCCGTTCGGGAGATAATTATTGCGATGAAACTTTTCAGATTAACAATGTTAAAACGGCTGATTTAGAAAAACAGATGCAAACTGTTTTGCGTAATTCCACCCAATTTCCGCAAATCACCGAAGTGGCGGAATTAGCGGATAAAATCCAAGAAAATTTGATCACGCCTCCCGGACCTCTTGCGGGCGGAGAAAATATGATTATGCCGCCGGAAACAATAAACAAAAAAAAACACCGTAAAGAAACCGCTCTGGATTTTTTTGCCACCAACCTCACCCACCCGGAAACACAAAAAAATATTGATCCGGTCATCGGCCGAGAGATGGAAATAGAACGGCTTATTCAGATACTCTGCCGCCGCGCCAAAAACAATCCGATATTACTGGGCGATCCCGGGGTGGGCAAAACCGCCATCGTGGAAGGATTGGCCAAAAAAATTATGGCTGGCGACGCGCCGGATCTTTTATTGAATAAAAAAATATACGCTCTGGACATGGGCCTGTTGGTCGCCGGCACCATCTATCGCGGTGAATTTGAAGCCCGTTTGAAACAAGTGATTGAAGAAGTGGCCCAAGATTCTTCTGTGATTTTATTTATTGACGAAATCCACAATATCGTGGGCGCGGGAAGCAACCAAGGCACCATGGACGCGGCTAATATTTTGAAACCGGCTTTAGCCCGCGGACAAATTCGCTGTATCGGCGCCACCACCCCGGCCGAATACAAAAAATATATTGAGAACGACGCGGCCTTGGAACGCCGTTTTATGCCCATTCAAGTAAAACAACCGAGCGTGGAAGACGCGGTGAAAATCTTAAGCGGCATCAAAAAAAATTATGAGCTGTATCATCAGGTAAAAATATTGCCTGAAGCGGTAGAGGCCACGGTCCGCCTTTCCGACCGCTATATTTCCGGAAAATTCTTGCCGGACAAGGCTATTGATCTTTTGGATGAAACGGCCGCCGCCAAAAGATTGCTGGCCAAATCATCATCTCTGGTGAGCCGTCTTCATCGGCTGGAACAAAAATTACAGACCGCCGTTTTAAATAAGGAAACCGCCGCGGCTGAAGATAAATTGGAGGAAGCTATAAAATTTAAAGAACAGGAAGCCAAATTAAAGGAAGAAATAAAAAAAATGCAAAAAAAATCCGGAGAAAAAAAGATTAAAATTTTGGGAACCATTACGGCGCGGGATGTGGCTGAACAAGTTGCTAAAATAACCGGCACTCCTCCGGCTGATTTGCTCTTAGCGGATAAAAGCCGTCTGTTGGGTCTGGAAAATGAATTAAAAAAATATATTGTGGGTCAAGACCAGGTGATTGCCAAAATATCTCAATTGATTCGCCAGGCGGAGCTAAACCTCTCTCATCCCGAACGACCGCTCGCCTCTTTTCTCTTTGTGGGCGAAAGCGGAGTGGGCAAAACCGAACTGGGAAAAACGCTGGCTAAAGTGCTTTTTGCCAATCCGGACGCGCTCATCAAACTGGATATGAGCGAATTTCACGAGAGCTATAGCAGTTCCAAACTCCTGGGCTCTCCGGCCGGCTATGTGGGATATAAAGAAAGCAACCAATTTACGGATAAAATAAAAATGAATCCCTATTGTGTCATCTTGTTTGATGAAATAGACAAGGCGCACAAGGATGTCACCAAATTATTGTTGCAAATGCTGGAGAACGGCGAGATTACCGATTCCACGGGCAAAAAAATTTCCTTAAAACATGCTATAATAATCATGACTACCTCTCTCGGGGCCAGTGAAGCCAAGAAAGGTAATTTTGGGTTTGGCGCCCAAGACGGCGCGGTGGAAGAAGGTAAAAAACGGCTGATAGAAAAACTAAAAGAATATTTTTCCCCGGAATTAATCAACCGCTTGGATCAAATTTGCATTTTCCGTCCGCTCTCCAAAACAGATTTGGTTCAAATAGCTGAATTGGAAATCAATCATCTAAACGACCGCTTAAAAAATTATCATACCCGTTTGAACGCGGAACAAGAAATATTGGATTGGATGGTGCGGCAATTGCCGGAAAAAAACACCGGAGCGCGCGACATTCGCCGCACGGTGCGAAAAGCGGTGGAAAGTCTGGTCTCCCAAACGATTTTAAACGGCAAAACAAAAAATAAATATCGCTTGCAACTAAAAGATGAGAGACTACAGCTTGTGTAATCCGCTCTTATGGCCAAACCGGCCGCGCGACAAAATGACGATGAAGTTGAGGTAGAAAAAACCGGCCCGGGCGCGGAGGCGGTGAATATTGATATTGACCGGGATGGCGGACCGGGGACGGGAGGAGCGGCCAATACTGACATGGACATAAAATCAGTATCTGGAGATGGCGCTAAAGCGCGCAAAACAGGACCGGGGAAAATAGAGATAGAGACAGAAATAGAATTGCCTGAAGAAGCGGCGAATATAGACGAAGAGGCGCTAGCCGCTGCCGCCAACTTAGATCAGGAACCGGAACAAAATGAAACAGCAACACCTACGCCTGCTTCATCTACGTCTACACCACCGGCAACGCCGGAAAAAGTAGAACCGAAAAAGGAGGGAGAAGAAACAGCGCCGGAAAAAACAGAACAGCCGGAGGAAGCGACTCCAAAGGAAAAGGAAGCAGACGAAACAAAGAAGCCGGAGGGAGAGAAACCGGAGGACGCTCCGGAGGCAGAGAGCGATGGCGAGAATCCTACCGATGAACAAAAGCCGGAAGAAACGGCCCCCACGCCTGAAGAAACGCCGGCGGAAGATAAAAAAGAATCAGAGGATGCCACCCCGAGTGCGGAAAAAAAACCAGAAGGAGAAGCTAAGCCAGGAGAAGAAGAAAAACAAAAAGAAGAAGCAAAAAAGAAAGAAGATGAAAAAAAAGCCGCTGATGAAAAAAAATCGGCTGAAACAGAAACCGAATCGAAAAAACCAGATGGAGAAAAAACAACAGAACCTCCTAAAAAAGAAGGCGAGCAACAAACCGCCGAACCTGCTGAAGAAAAACCGGCAGAAACCCCTGCGGAGAAGACCCCCCAATCTGAAGAACAAGGTATCGGAACGACAGAGCCACCCAAAATGCCGGAACAGGAAACCGGTGAAGAAGCGACAGCCGCCGGGAACGCCCCGCCAGAACTGTCGGCCGAAGAACAAGGAAACGTTAACCCGCGACAACCAATTGAACCAGGGACTGACCAACCTAAGACATCAGGAGCTGCGGAACAGGGAGAAAAAGCCGAGGGTGGAGAACCAAAAAAAATAGAAGGTGGCGACACCGGGGCGGCAGCAACGGAGTTATCTCAAAAAAAATCAGCCCAAATTAAAACATCTGAAGGGACTACCAGCGATAGTTCTGGCGACATAGGTTCATTATTATCTGGGAACAAACTGGCGGCTATTTCTCGCTTTATGCCCGGCACTGGCGCAATGATAAACGGTACATTGGGGCAACTCGTAGGAAAAGGGAAAACCGCGGAAGCGAAATTAGCGGTATGCAATATCTTTTTGTTACAACTGAAACTAATCAAAAAAATTACAAACATCGTTGATGGATTCACACAATGGCTGGAAAAATGGGTTTCCTGGGCGCTTGAACTCTACTGGTGGACTATTATTGGAGCTATTTTTGATATTTTAATAGTATTGCCGTGTTTTTTACTCTGGTACTTTGTCTTTGACGGGCCAATCAGTAAAATCGTAGAAGAAATAATAAAAGTAGTGGAACAAGTAAAAAAAATGCTAGAAAAACAAATAGCTGAAGAGCGCGCAAAGCAACTCAAAAAAGCAAAAGAAGAACAAATGGCTCAGACATCCGGGTAAAAAATAATAAAATAATAATTATTTTAAAATATCAACTATGTCCCCCACTCTCAAAAAAGCTCTGTTACTGCTCCTAATCTTAGTCGTGGCCGGCGCTATCGGTTTTGCCCTGTATTATTTCTTTATCAAAGCCGGACCAGCCGCCTTGCGCCTGCCTACTGTTAAAAAAACTCCGGTTACGGGCGAACTGCCCCCAGCTGGCGAAAGAAAACCGGGAGAAGGAGCGGGAGTGGTTACCCCGGGCGCCGGACAATTGCCTACCGCCGGTGTGATTACCGGCACCCAACCCGGCGCCAGCTATTACCGTCCGGAAGCGGTAACCAAGATTATTTCCGACTACGCGGTTTATCCTTCCTTAAGTTATAGCGGCGCCATGCGCTACCACAACGCGGCTGATGGAAAATTTTATCGTCTGGGACCGGATGGCCAGGCCAGCGCCATTTCCGACCAAGTTTTTTATAATGTTTCCAATGTCACCTGGGCTAAAAATCAAGACAAGGCGGTTATTGAATATCCGGACAATTCCAAAATAGTTTACAATTTTGAGACAAATAAACAAGTCACTCTTCCCAAACATTGGAGCGAATTTTCATTTTCCAACGACAGTTCACAAATCGTGGCGAAAAGTTTGGGGCTCTCACCCGAAAATCGCTGGCTGGTGGTAACTAATGACGACGGCACAGGCGCTAAACTAATTGAACCGATGGGTGAAAACGCCGATAAAGTGCAAATCAGTTGGTCCCCCAGCCGGCAGGTGGTAGCTTTTTCCCAAACCGGACAACCTTTAGGCGCGGACCGCCGAGAGGTATTATTGGTTGGTCTGAACCATGAAAATTTTAAATCTCTGACCGTAGAGGGAATGGGATTTCTGCCCGAATGGTCGCCCACAGGCAAAAAATTGTTATACAGCGTGTACAGCGGCCGCAGTAACCTCAAACCAGAACTCTGGATAACCAACTCTTACGGTGACGAGATCGGATCCAATCGCCAATTACTTAACATCAATACCTGGGCGGATAAATGCGCTTTCGGCGGAGATGAAGTCATTTTTTGCGCCGTGCCCCGCGACCTACCGCAAGGAGCCGGCCTGTCTAGAAATATTTCCGTGGGCACACCGGATGATTTGTATAAAATAGATTTAAAAACCGGTTTAAAAACGCCCATCGGTTTGGGCGGAGAAAATTTTTCTATCAATAATATCTCCTATGACGCCGAAAAAAACAAAGTAATTTTTACGGATGTCAACAAAAATGGCATCTTTGAAGCTAATCTCTAGCCCTATGCGCCCAGCCAAAAAATTATTTCTCATTCTCGCCCTGCTGATTATCGCCGTCATGTTCCTTTTTACTCGCGAATTGCGTAAAGCTTTTGATATTACCACTGAAACGGAAACCCGGCCAATCGTTTCCGAAAATACGGCGAATACCTTTTTAGTAGACAAAAGCGACTATGTGCTCGGCAATCCGGGCGCGGATTTAGATATTATTATATTTGGAGATTTTAGCTGCGCCAAATGCCGAGAGGTTTATACCACTGTCTCGGCTTTAGTCCGGTCGCATCCCCAGGATATACGATTGGTTTGGAAAGGCGCTCCAATCGGAGGTATTTTTACTCGCGGCAATTTTCTCCCTCATCAGGCCGCTTACTGCGCCGGCCGGCAAAACAAATCTTTTGAATTCATGGAGCTTCTGATGGCGGACAAACATAATTTGAGCGAAGCGGGATTAAAAAAAGCGGCCGAAGGCCTCAAATTAAATGAAAACGCTTGGTGGCAGTGCTCCAATTCTGAAGAAGCGAAAAATAAAGTGACGGATTCGGTATCATTATTTGACGCTCTGGGCTTAAGAACTCTTCCCGCTTTGTTTGTCAACAACAAATTGCTTAATACTGACGCGGATATAAATTTGGAGGAAATACTGCTGTCCTTCATTAAAAAATAATTTTTATGCGGAAAAAAATCGCCAACACGATTTTCTTTAGCTGGCTATTCCTATGGTCATTCTGCTTGAACGCGCCTTTAACTCTCGCGGCTGATGACATTAACCCCGGTGTTACCACTATTGAAGGCGAACTGCAGATCAAAAAACCGATTCTGAAGATTAATATCCCTAAATTAAACTTTAGTGAAGCGGCGCAAAATGTAGACGACTTGGGATACCTGCATCTCCCTTGGATCGGAGAATATGTGACTGCCATTTACAAATTCGCCATGGTGATAGCCAGCATTATTGCCGTAATAGTGTTAATCATGCAGGGCGCGCGGGTAATCATTTCTGCCGGCGGTGAAGAAAAAAACGCCGCTTATAAAAGAATACTCCAAGCCGTGGTCGGATTATTTATCTGTTGGGGTTCTTACGCCATTTTATACAACATCAATCCGGATTTAGTGCAATTTAAGGCCTTGAAAGTAAAATACATCGAGAGAATACCGCTTATAGATGTAATAAACGAGCCTCTTGATAATTTACAAACTACCTACCAACAAATTGGATCTCTGAACATGCCTGACTTTAAACAATTTGATCAACGCTGGGGGAATATCACTTACGGCAATATAGATAAATTATGTGACAAAACAAAAGATGCCGGGGAAATAAGTAAAAAATCCAACGAGTGCTGCACCTCTATCCAGGCATCCGGTTGCGGTCCAACTTCCCTTGCTATAATATTAACCGCATATGGAGCGCGAGCCACTCCTGAACAAACAAGCAAATTTTCCGGTAAAGGAGAAGAATACGGGAGGGTTTGCAATGTTGGGACGGCAATAGGCGTTACTATCAGCAAGTTAGACGAAAGTCCGTGGCCAAATTTTACAGGATCTAGGGTCAATAAAGAAAAGGCCTTGAATTTACTAAGAGAAGGAAGACCCATTATCTTTTTATGCATCGGTTGTACGGGGCAAAAAACAAATAATGAAACAAGAAAATATAATGGACATTATATGGTTTTATCGGGAATCAACTCCGAGGGGAAAGTATTGGTCAGCGACCCGGGAGGTAATAAAAATACTGCCATAATATGGATGAACGAAAGTCAGCTTGATCAAAACGGCGGATTCTGGCATGTGTATCCGAGAAACAATTAACATATATTATGGCCAGCGGCAAACCGGGGACTATTTTTACCTGTTCCAAATGCGGCGCTCAATTCCAAAAATGGGTTGGGCGCTGTTTAGAATGCGGGCAATGGGGCACGGTGGAAAAAAATCAAAATGTAAATACCAAAAATCAAAAATCGGCAGAAGATAATAAATATAGTCCGGTCAAGACTGTTTCTTTAAACGAGATTGAAGGAAAAAATTTAGAACGGATAAAAACCGGCGTGGAGGAACTAGACCGCGTGCTCGGCGGCGGGTTGGTGCCCGGCAGTTTAATACTCTTAGGCGGCGAACCGGGTATAGGCAAATCTACCTTGGCTTTGCAATTAGCCACCCTACTCCCCCACACCATATATATTTCCGGCGAAGAATCGGTGGAACAAATTAAATTGCGCGCCGAAAGATTAAAAATAAAATCGGAAACTCTGCGCGTGGGCAATGCCACCAGCGTTGAAAGTATAATCGCAACAATAAAAAATAGTCATTGCGAGGAACCCGCCTGGGGCGGGGACGAAGCAATCCCCCGTGTGAAAGAAGATTGCCGCGCCCCTAAAGGGGCTCGCAATGACAATACTGTAGCCGTAATAGATTCCATTCAAACCATTCATTCGGATGAAGTAGAAGGTGAAGCCGGCAACATCAACCAGGTGCGCGCCTGTACCGTAAAATTGATGGAGTTGGCCAAAAATTCCGGAACCACTATTATTTTAATCGGCCAAGTAACCAAAGAAGGCGCGGTGGCCGGACCAAAAACTCTAGAGCATCTGGTGGATACCGTGCTTTATCTGGAAGGCGACCGGTTCCACCAATTCCGTATTTTACGCGCCGCTAAAAATCGCTTTGGCTCCACGGATGAAGTGGGAATTTTTTCCATGGAGGAAAACGGTCTGGTGGAAGTAAAAAATCCCTCTTTAGCCCTGTTGGCCGGACGACCGCAAGGCGTCCCCGGGTCAGCGGTGACTTGTCTCATGGAAGGAACCAGACCGATACTGGTGGAAGTTCAGGCCTTGGTCACCAAAACCAGCTTTGGTTATCCGCAACGCAAGGCATCGGGATTTGACTTAAATCGCCTGCAGATGTTGATTGCCGTGCTTTCCAAACGCACCGGCCTGCCTTTAGATTCCTATGATGTTTTCCTTAATGTGGTTGGCGGCTTGCGAGCCGAAGAACCGGCGGCTGACCTGGCCGTGGTGCTGGCCGTGGCTTCAGCCATGAAAAATAAAGAATTGCCCAATAATCTAGCGGCCTTTGGCGAGGTAGGTTTAGGCGGTGAAGTCAGAGTCGTCGGACAAACTAAAAAACGCTTGGAAGAAATTAAAAAAATCGGTTTTGAAATTGCGGTTATCCCAGATTCCAGCACAGACAATAAAGTAACCGGAATCAAGATCGCTTCGCTAAAAAATGTTCAGGAAATAGTGGAAAAAATTATCCAATAGTTACTCCAAATGCACTTTCTCTTCCCAATCGCTCACCCGCTCTGAAAGACTAGGATATTTTTTTATGTTCTTCACCGCTTCTTTGGCCGCCTCGCGCGTCTTTTTTATAATCTCTTGATCCGTAAGTTTGGCCAGCCGCAAATTCATCATCCCGCTCTGCGCCAAACCATAAACTTCACCCGGACCGCGGATCTCCAAATCTTTTTCCGCCAATTTAAAGCCATCTAAATTCTGTTCAAAAAACTTCAAGCGTTCTTTGACTGTTGAAGACAAAACCGTAGTAAACAACAAACAATAAGACTGGTGTTCGGACCGGCCGACCCGCCCGCGAAATTGGTGCAATTGGGCCAAGCCAAAACGCTCGGCGTCTTCAATCATCATCACGCTGGCATTGGGTATGTCTACCCCCACTTCCACCATGGAAGTAGCCACCAAAATATCCAGAGAATGATTCTTAAATCCTTCCATGACCATGTCTTTTTCCTTAGCCGGCATCCGGCCATGCAAATAACCCAGTCGTAAATCAGGAAAAGTCGTTTCCGATAATTTTTTATACTCATTCATCACAGTTTTCTTCTCCATCGCTTCGTTCTCAATCAAAGGACAAATCACAAACACTTGCCGTCCTTGGCGGACTTGCTCGCGGATGAATTTATAAGCTAATTCGCGCTTGGCCGGCTCTACCAAACGGGTAATAATTTTCTTCCTCCCTGGCGGTAATTCATTAATCACGGACAAATCCAAATCGCCATAAATCATTAGAGCCAAAGAACGCGGAATAGGCGTGGCCGTCATACTCAAAAAGTGCGCTCTTCTCCCTTTTTCCTTCATGGTCTTTCTTTGGCCTACTCCAAAACGATGTTGCTCGTCCACAATCACCAATCCTAAATTGTTAAAATCCACTCCCGCGGATAAGAGAGCGTGCGTGCCCACTATCATCTTCACTTTCCCCTCTTTAATATTTTCCAACACTACTCGCCTCTGGCCGGCTTTGGACTTCTCTTTTATTTCTAACCCCGCCACTTCATTTTTAGAGTTGGTCATTAATCCCAACGGCGCATCGGCGCCTAACAATTTTTTTAGAGAATTAAAATGCTGAACCGCCAGAATCTCCGTCGGCGCCATCAAAGCCGCCTGATAATCATTTAGAGCCGCATCATACATGGCCATGGCCGCCACCACGGTTTTGCCTGAACCCACATCGCCTGAAAGCAAGCGATTCATCGGCTGAACTTCAGCAATATCTTGCAAAATTTCCCAAGCCGATACCTTTTGCGACTTGGTAAGAGTGAAAGGCAGAGCTTGAACAAATTTTTTGATCAAGGCCTCTTTGAACTCTAATTGCGGCGCTCGCTCGCTCCCTTTTTTCTGCCGCGCCAATTCAGCTCGCATTTGTAATAAAAATAACTCATCAAATTTCAGGCGTTCCGTACTTTTTGTCAAATCAGTATTGTCCGCGGGAAAATGTATTCCGCGCAAAGCCGCGCCTAGGGGTATTAAATCGTATTTTTCCAAGATTTCTTCCGGCAACCACTCGGGCACTGACGCAGTCAAATTAATAATCTGACTCACTAAAAAACGCAGCTGCTTTTGGCTAATACCTTCGGTTAAAGGATAAATCGGCACCAGACGGGCCGTGTGCGCTGTCTCCCCTTGGCCCGCTTTTTCATAAGTCGGGCTAATCATCTCCGCGCCGAACATTCCCAGTTGCACCTTGCCGGAAAGATAGACCTCTTCGCCTACATAGAGCGTCTTGGCCAGATAAGGTTGATTAAACCAAATCACCTTAATGCTCCCGCTGACATCGCTGACCAGCCCCTCGGTAATCATTTTCCTTCGCCGCAAAGTGCGTTTGTTGGCAATGAGCTCAATTTTCCCTTTTACGGTCACCAAACTGCCGTTTTCCAAAGTGGCAATCGGCGCCAAATGACGAAAATCTTCATAACGAAAAGGAAAATAATACAAAAGATGACCGGCCGTCGTGATATTGAGCCGTTGTAGATATTTAGCCGCAGTTTTGCCTACTCGGCTTAAAACGCCAATGGGAGTCTGTGGGTTCACAAAAGATATAATAACAAAAAAGAACTGGCTAGGCCAATTCTTTCGTCTTAGTGCGCTCGTTAGGAATCGAACCTAAATTTTCGGCTTCGCAGGCCAATGTCCTATCCGTTGAACGACGAGCGCCTATTAATTAAAATCCCACTCATTTTAAGCGGGATTATCATAGCATAAATTGGGAAAAAAATCAATGTAACTGGAGGAACCGCCCTAGCCGGTCGCTCAAGGGTTCATCTTCCTGCTCCAAATCCTCTTTTAAAAATCTGTTCAAAAAATCCCGGATCGGCCGCGGATCATAATCCAATAACGGCACCTGCAAGCGGTTCTTAAGCAAACTGTTGGTAGAGAAATACAAATTTTTTACAGCCGGCGGATTATATATAATCCAAAAACTGGTCAGCTCGCTGAATTTATAATATTTATCCCCTACCACCACTCCGGTCTCAACTATCGTAAACGACACCTTTAACGGGTCCTGCATCTCATGCAAAAACAACACAATGCCAAATAATACCAGTATTAAGGCAAAAATATAATTAGCCGTCACCACCGCGTAAAGCAAAAGCAATACCGCCAATATCCCCATCACCAAATACCACCTTTTGCTACGGTCGTATTTTTCATATTCATTCACTTTCCACTGATAAACCACTCGGCCCACATTGACCGAATTTTTTGCTAAATTTATTGGCATATTATAGATTTTATATTTGGATGTTAGATATTTTCCGAGCGGGTTATGCGCCCAAAGCGCATCCCCGAGGCCTTGACGGCCGAGGAAAGCGAGGAAATTATCTAACATCCAAATCCAAGATTATATATATTTTAGCACACTTCCTACTGGCCCGCAAACAAAAACCCGAGCCCAAAGCCCGAGTCGTGGATGATACTGGGATCGAACCAGTGACCTTTGCAATGTGAATGCAACGCTCTAACCAGCTGAGCTAATCATCCCCAAAAGTAAACATAATGTATCATAAGGACTGGTAAAAATCAAGCCGTTATGTTACAATTCAGACATTGAATATTAATAAGGAAAGACCCTTTCCTTATTATTTTACTTCTGCCAAATATGGATGATTTACAAATAGATTTACTGCGCCACAACCAAAATTTCACTTCCGAACCGGAAATAAAAAGGGGTAAAGGACGCTATATCTTATATCTAATACTAATCATCCTTATGTCAGGGGTTGCTTCTTGCGCGGTGAAGCGTTATTCCATCGCCCGATGGCCAACTAACCCTTATTCTTACGACCCGGTCACTCTCCAGCCAAAAAACTACAACTTTTTAAACTCTGTCAAAAATCTAATTTTCCAATCTGATAATGTATTGGAAGGCCAGCGCGACGATCAGGTGAATATTTTGCTTTTAGGCATGGGCGGGACAGGGCATGACGGGCCTTACCTGACTGATACGAATATGGTGGCCAGTTTAAAACCCAGCACTAAAGAAGTGGCTTTACTGTCCATACCGCGTGATTTGGGAGTAAAAATGGATAGCTATGGCCTCGGAAAAATTAACCATGCCAATGCCTATGGAGAAAACGCTTCCCCCGGACAAGGCGGTGAATACGCCAGAAAAATTTTTTCCGAAACTTTAGGTGTCGATATCCCATATTACATCCGAGTGGACTTTAAGGCCTTCGTAGATATTATTGATGCCGTGAACGGAATAACGATTAATGTGGAGAGAGCATTTAGCGACTACATGTTCCCCGGAGAAAACGACAGCTATCAAACTATTCAATTTATCGCCGGCCCGCAACAAATGGACGGCGCCCGCGCTTTGGAATACGCCCGTTCTCGCCATGGCACCAATGGCGAGGGATCGGATTTCGCTCGAGCTAGACGCCAGCAACAAGTACTTGCCGCTCTAAAAGAAAAATTACTCTCCTTTGGAACTTACACCAACCCGCTGAAAGTGCAAAAAATATTAGAATCGCTGTCTAATCATATTTCCACCAATCTAGATTTTGGACAGATCATGTATCTAGCCGCGTTATACCGAGAAGTCCATGGTTATCCGCGCGCGCTGGTACTGGACAACGGCCCGAATGGCTATCTCTACAGCGCTAACTCCCCCACTGCCGGTTATATTCTTTTGCCTAATGATGGAAATTTTGATGAGATACGCAATGCCTTTGAAAATATTTTCGGCGACATCCCTCTTCCGGTCGCCCTCCCGCCACAAACCGTTTCCGTACCCGAACAAAATACCTCCTCCACAATTTTTGAATCAGCGAAAATTGAAGTGCAAAATGGAACCTGGGTCATGGGATTAGCTAGCCGTATGGAGAAACGACTAACCGAGAGTGGTTTTACCGTCAACAATATAGGAAATAGCAGTCAACGACCTTTTCCCCTTACCACTATTTATTTAATTAACCCTGATGTTTCAAGGGAGATATTATCCTCTCTCTCCATGCAACTTGCCGCCCCGATAGAAAAAACTCTTCCCGATTGGCTAAAAGCAGGATATAATACTAGCACTGCTTCTTCTGTCGGGGAAGAAAAACCAAAATACAATCCTGATACCGATATCTTGATTATTCTGGGCGAAGACACTAACGAATAAATCTATGGCCACACCCGCTAAAATAGTAAATTTAGAACTACCGATAGTCGTCTTAATCGGTCGAGTCAATGTCGGCAAATCCACGCTTTTTAATAAGATAGTGGAATATAACCAAGCTATTGTTTCCAACATCCCCGGCACCACCCGCACCCGTAATGTGGGCATCGCTGTCTGGCGCGGTAAAAATTTTCAAATAGTGGACACAGGCGGTCTGACCTTTGACGAAACAGTGCCTCTGGAAAAAGACATCATCCAACAAACTGAAACAGCCGTAATCGAAGCTGATGTTATTGTCTTTGTTGTAGATTTGCAAACCGGACTTTTGCCTCAAGAAAAAGCGCTGGCTAAAAAAATCGCCCAAAAACACAAAAATAAAACGATTATTTTAGTGGGCAACAAGGCTGATAATAACACTTGGCGCTTGCAAATCCACGACCGGGAATGGCTGCGGTTGGGTTTAGGAGAACCCCTGCCTCTTTCAGCTAAAAACGGTAACGGTATCGGCGATTTATTAGATAAAATTTTTAAAACGCTCAATAAACAACCGCGCCGGCCGAAAAGAATTAAAGAATTCTCACCAATCCGCGTCGCTATCATGGGCAAACCAAATGTCGGCAAATCCAGTCTTTTCAACCATCTCATTGGACAAGAGCGGGTCATTGTCTCGGCTATGCCGCACACTACTCGCGAACCGCACGACACTTTAGTGGAATATGAAGGACAACATATTCTGTTTATTGATACGGCCGGCATCAGACGCAAAGCCAAGGTTTCCGGCGATTTGGAAAAACAAGGCATTGGCAAAAGTATAGAGATGATTACCAAATCAGACATTGTTCTGCTCCTTTTGGACGCTTCCGAACCTATTACCGACCAAGATAAGCAGTTGGCCGGACTATTGCGCGAACAAACCAGAAGCGTCATTATCGTTATTAATAAATGGGATACGGCCGATGATAACGACGATGCTTTCAGAAATGAGGTGCGAACTAAAATTTATAAAGAATTTCCCCACTTAGATTTCGCTCCGATTGTCTTTACCAGCTCTCTGACCCAATATCGCATTCATCAAATTTTCCCGATGATCATCCGGGCATGGAATGAACGCCAAACTCAAATCCCGTCAGACGCTCTGCAGGATTTTATCAAAAGAGCGACTCGCAAGCATTTACCCTCGCGCGGCAAAGGCGTGCGACATCCGCAAATTATGGGCTTCACTCAACTGCGAGCCAACCCCCCAATGTTTGAGATGACCATTAAGAATAAAACTTCGGTACATTTTTCCTATGTGCATTATTTGGAAAATAAACTGCGGGAACAATTCAGTTTTTATGCCGCGCCTTTGATTATCAAATTGAGCAAACTAAAAAGAAACGACTAAATTCAAATATGAAATTGATCGTCGGATTGGGCAATCCGGGCAAAAAATACGCCTTCACTCGTCATAACGCGGGCTGGATGGTTTTAGATGCTTTGACCGGAAAAAATCAATGGAAAGAATCAAAAAAAGCTCGCGCTTTTATCTATAAAACCGAAATTGGGGGGAAAGAAGTGGAGCTGTTGAAACCTAACACCTTCATGAATAATTCCGGAGCGGCCGTGGTTTACGCCATAAAAAAACACCCCACGGCCGAACTGATTGTCGTCCATGATGATAAGGATATACCTCTGGGAAAAATTAAAGTGCATACCGACCGCGGCGCCGCCGGACATAATGGCGTAAAATCCATTATTGAGCATCTGGGCGCGCAAAATTTTACCCGCGTCCGCGTTGGCATCGCCCCGGATGATCCTATGGCGATGGATGACACGGCTGATTTCGTTTTAAAAAATTTTACTAAAGAAGAAAAAGAAAAATTGAACGAAGCGATTGTGGAAACCGGGCGGATAATAAGAGAACTAATTCAATGAATTATCACGCCGCTTTAGCTCATTTTCCCAAGATTACCTATAGCCGATACAAGAAATTGCTCGGCTATTTTTCTAATTTGGAACAACTTTGGGATTCCGAACTGGATGACTTAATCAAATCTAGACTGGAAGAAAACATCGCCTATGAATTCATCGTCTGGCGCGAAAAAAATCCGGTGGAAAAAATTGAAGAACAGCTTGATAAAGAAGGAATTTATACCATTTCTCTAAATGAAACGGGTTATCCGCGGTTATTGGCAGAGATCGCGGACCCGCCTCACACTCTTTTTATCCGCGGCCGATTACCAAATGATGAACGGCCCCGCCTGGCGGTGGTGGGCACGCGCCGCCATAGTCTCTATGGGCGACAGGTAGCTCAAGATCTGGTAGCTACCCTGGCTCGCCGAGGACTGGTGATAGTCAGCGGGTTGGCTCTAGGTATTGACGGGTTATCCCATGAAGCCACTTTGTCAGCCGGCGGACAAACCATTGCCGTGCTGGGCTCGGGGATTGATCGCCAGCATATTTATCCGGCCAGTCATAAACAACTGGCTGAACGCATCATTGTCCAAGGCGGAGCAATAATTTCTGAATACCCGCCCGGCTTTATACCCACTCAATATTCTTTCCCTGCGCGCAACCGCATCATCGCCGGTTTGGCCTTGGGCACTCTCGTAATTGAAGCGCCGGAAGAATCAGGCGCCTTAATTACGGCCAAATGCGCTTTAGATTACAACCGCGAGGTTTTTGTCATACCGCATCAAATCACTTCGCCTCAAGGCGCCGGGGGCAATAATTTGCTCAAACAAGGCGCTACTCCGGTCACCAACAGCAAAGACATCACTAACGCCCTAAATTTGCTTGATTTGAAAGAAATGGCGCAAACACCCGGACCTTGCCCCACCTCTCCGGCCGAGGCGACGCTCCTTAACAATCTCTCCCGAGAACCACAACACATAGATGCCATCGCCAAAATCTCCGGACTTGACAGTTCTACAATAAATAGTACACTTATTCTAATGGAAATGAAGGGCTGGGTGCGCAATCTGGGCGGTATGATGTATATAAAAAATAACTGATATGTCGTAAAAAACCACCATTTTATCAAAAAATATATAAACCAAATAATTTCATAATATGAAAAAAAAGTTTGATAATAAAAAACTAATTTTTATCGCCATTTTCGCTCTGGTCGGTTTCGG
Organism: uncultured Gammaproteobacteria bacterium; assembly: GCA_964640515.1. GTDB lineage: Bacteria > Patescibacteriota > Patescibacteriia > Magasanikbacterales > GWA2-37-8 > CAZXFG01. Next base: position 18,099 of record CAZXFG010000001.1, read on the forward strand.
CCTGATGCAGGTGCCATTCACGAAAATTATCGGATCTAATCTCAAATTCAGTTTGTTTGATTTTTACGGCCCAATAGCCGCTGGTTTTGTCGGTTCCATCTGGGGCCTGGCGACAGTACTCATCATGCAATCGGCCAACTGGATTTTACATGGTTTTGCCACTGACATCTCTACCTTGATTCGCTTCTTACCCATGCTGTTTGCCGCCCTTTACTTTGCTAAAAAATCCAAATTAGTTCTACTGGCTCCGATACTGGCCATGGTCGCTTTCTGGCTACACCCTGAAGGACGCGGCGCTTGGTATTATGCCTTTTACTGGCTAATTCCGGTCGCCATGTATTTTCTCTATGACAGATTCCTCCTGGCCCGCGCTTTGGGAACGACTTTCACCGCTCATGCCGTAGGCAGTGTGCTTTTTCTCTACGCTTTAAACTTAAAATCCGCCGTTTGGGTGTCGCTCATTCCAATTGTCTGGAAAGAACGAGGATTGATGGCTATTGGCATCGCTTTAACTTTCATTGTTTTTAATTATCTCTTGGCTCTGCTCAATAAAAAATACCACTGGCTGGATTTTGCGCGAATCAATAAAAAATACCTCTTGGGAATTAAATAAAAAAGAAAGACCTCGCCTCACGAGGTCTTTCGTGTTATATGAATTATCAGCAAGCCCACGATTTTTTGATCTCACTGCATAATATCCCGCGGCAGGAGTATTTAAAAAATAAAAATAAAAGCGAAATTTATCTTAAACGCGTTCAATTTTTATTGAATATTTTAGGTAATCCGGAAAAAAAAATCCCGCACTATATTCACATCACCGGCACAAGCGGCAAAGGGTCGGTAGCCATTATGCTTTCCTCTATCTTGCGGGCGGCCGGAAAAAAAACCGGTCTGCTCACCTCGCCGCATCCTTCAGCTATCACCGAACGCTGGGAAATCAACGGCCGGCCTATGAACCGAAAAATTTTTATTCAAATAGTGGAAAAGATAAAACCGGCCTTGGAAAAATATATTAATACTTCCCCTTATGACATGCCTTCCTTCTTTGAAATTGTTACTGTCGCGGGATTAATGTATTTTGCGCGAAACAAAGTCCGATGGGCGGTAATTGAGGTGGGTCTGGGCGGACGCAATGACTCCACCAATGTCATCCCTTATAAAGATCTGGCTATCATTACCAATATCGGCCTGGATCATGCCGATTTGATCGGCCCCGCTAAAACTGACATAGCCAAAGAAAAATCCGGCATAATTAAACCGGGTTGTCTGGCGCTGACTGCTGAAAAAAATCCTAAAATTTTAAAAATTATTAAAGATGAGAGCAAAAAACAAAAAGTCACTCTTAAAATATCAGACCCGGCCAGCCAAAAACCACCATCTTCTCCGGCTGTCTTGGGACGACATCAGATTAACAATGCTAAACTGGCCATGGAGGCGGCCGCCATGCTTGGAATCAAACCACAATATATCCAAAAAGGAATTTCTTCCGCGCGCTTGCCCCTCCGCATGGAAATAATCTCTCGCCATCCTTTGATTATCCTGGATGGGGCGCACAATCCGGACAAGATGAAAACAACCATTCAAACCGCCAAGGAGCTTCAAGCAACGGGTCAAAAGATACATCTGGTTATCGGATTTAGCGCGGATAAAAATATATCAAACATGCTCAAACAACTGGCTGTCCTGCGTCCGACTACCGTGGCCTGCGCGCGTTCCACCTCTAATCCTTTCCGCCAAGTGGCTAACCCGCGATTATTGCAAAAACAGATAAAAACCCTGCTTCCTCAAATAAAAAGCCGGGTTTTCTTGGACCCGCTAACAGCTTTCATCTGGAGCAAAAAACAAACCAAAAACAACGACATACTGCTCATTACCGGCTCTATTTTCCTAAGCGGCGGACTGCGCCCCTATTTGACAGACTGGCGGCAATAGTTTATGCTTAAAATCAAATATCTCTGTTTCTATTTCCATATATAATATATTATGTCTAAATTAGTTATCGTAGAATCCCCCACTAAGGCTAAAACTATCGCCAAATTCCTCGGCAAAAATTTCATCGTTAAATCTTCTTTCGGTCATGTGCGCGATTTGCCCAAAACCAAGATGGGTATTGATATTGACCATGGCTTCGAACCGAAATATGTAGTCAGCCGCGATAAAAGCAAAACAGTGAAAGAACTGAAAGAAGCGGCTAAAAAAGCGGACGAGGTGCTGTTCGCCACTGACTCGGATCGCGAAGGAGAAGCTATCTCATGGCACCTGGCCCATATCCTGGGCATAGCGCCCGAAGAAACCAAACGCATAACTTTTCATGAAATTACCAAATCCGCCATTGAGCATGCTCTAAAAAATCCTCGAATGCTGGATTTAAAATTAGTGGACGCTCAACAAGCGCGCCGTGTATTGGATCGTCTGGTGGGTTACGAACTCTCCCCTTTTCTCTGGCACAAAGTAGCTAAAGGACTTTCCGCCGGACGCGTACAATCAGTAGCTGTGCGTTTGGTCGTGGAAAGAGAAAAAGAAATCAAAAATTTTAAAATTGAAGAATATTGGTCCGTGGAAGGCGTCTTCAAACCAACTAAAGAAACATTGGAATTCCCTGCCACTTTACACGCGATAGACGGGAAAAAAATAGATAAACTGGAAATAAAAAACAAAGAACAGGCGGATAAAATTCTTTCAGAATTACAAAACGGACAATATGCTGTTTCTAAAGTTGAAGAAAAAAAGACCCGCCGTCTGCCTTCTCCGGCTTTCACCACCTCTACTCTGCAACAAGAAGCCAACCACCGTTTGGGTTTTTCCGCTAAACAAACCATGCGCTTGGCCCAACAACTTTATGAAGGTGTGGAGTTAGGGCCTGAAGGTTCGGTGGGTTTGATCACTTATATGCGCACGGATTCAGTGAATGTATCAGAAAAATTTTTAGGCGAAGCTAAAGAAATTATCGGCCGAGATTTTGGCGCGAAATATCAACTGGAAAAACCGCGCGCTTATCACAACAAAAGCAAGAATGCTCAAGAAGCCCACGAAGCCATTCGCCCCTCCGAGCCGAGCCGAATACCGAGCGAAGTTGAATCATTTTTAGATAAAAACCAATTTCGACTATACGACCTCATCTGGCGCCGAGCGTTAGCGACGCAAATGGCCGCCGCCGAACTTAACGCCGCTGTAATAGACATCGCCTCCGGGTCTTATGAATTTCACGCGACCGGCCAAACCATTGTGTTTGACGGCTTTTTAAAACTCTATCCGGAAAAAGCCAAAGAAAATATCTTGCCGAAACTTACCGTTGGAGAAAAAATGGATTGTCTCAAAATATCTCCGGAGCAACATTTTACCGAACCGCCGGCCCGCTATAGCGATGCCACTCTGGTTAAATCCCTGGAAGAATACGGGATTGGCCGCCCTTCCACCTATGCCCCGACCATCGCCACCATAGAAGACCGCGGCTACATTGAACGCGACGAGAAGAAGCGCTTAGCGCCTAAAGAAATCGCCTGGGTGGTCAACGACCTCTTGGTTGAACATTTCCCGCATATCGTAGATTATAAATTTACAGCCGAGATGGAAGAAGAATTAGATGAAATCGCCCGCGGAAAGAAAAAATGGCCGCCGGTCATAGCTAATTTTTATGGTCCATTCAAACAAAATCTGATACTGAAAGAAAAAGAAATCAACAAAAAAGACATAACCGAAGAAGCCACCAATGATATCTGCGAGAAATGCGGAAAACCAATGATCATTAAAATGGGGCGCTACGGAAAATTTCTGGCTTGCAGCGGATTTCCGGAATGTAAAAATGTAAAATCTTTGGCCAAAGACGGCAACGGTGTTAAACCGGTAGCCGAACCCACTGATGAGGTCTGCGAAAAATGCGGCGCGGGCATGGTAAAAAGGGTGGGGCGCTACGGACCATTTTTAAGTTGTTCGGCTTATCCCAAGTGTAAAAATATCAAAAAAATCGAGGTCAAACTGGATCTAAAATGTCCAAAATGTAAAACCGGCCAGATAGTGGAAAGACGCACCAAATTCAATAAAATTTTCTATGGCTGCAGTTGCTATCCGGATTGCGACTTTGCCATCTGGGAGCGTCCAAACGGAGAAATATGCCCCAATTGCCAAAATCCCCTGGTTTTCGCCGCTAAAGGCGGGATAAAATGCTCCAACAAAGAGTGCGACTTCCAAAAAAATTGAAAAAAGACGGGAAAAAGCATATAATAGCTATGCCGGATCTATTGTATGTTTAACGAAAAAACCTTAATCACTTCCATCCCCAAAGACATTTCTTTAAATGATCTGCTTCGAATTATAAAAAAATACATTAATTCAAACGACCTTGACTTAGTGCGTCTAGCTTTTGAATTCGCGGAGAGCGCTCACCGGGGACAGATGCGAAAATCAGGTGTTCCTTATATCCAACATCCGCTGGCAACCGCCTATATTCTGGCTAACATGCGTCTGGATGTAAATATCATCATGGCCGCGTTATTACATGATGTGCCGGAAGACACTCAAGTGACTTTGGAAGAAATAGAAAAAAATTTCGGCCATGATATCGCTTCCATGGTCAAAGGCATTACCAAATTAGGCAAGGTCAAATACCGCGGTATTGAACGTTACATAGAAAATCTTCGAAAAATGTTCGTGGCCATGGCTGAAGATGTTCGGGTCATGATTATTAAATTTGCCGACCGGATACATAATTTATCCACTCTGGAATCACTGCCGCCAAAAAAACGATTCCGCATCGCCCTGGAAAGTTTGGAAATCTATTCCCCCATTGCTAACCGTTTGGGCATGGGCGAAATGAAGGGTTGGCTGGAGGATCTATCGTTTCTCTATGTCCATCCTAAAGAATATGAAAAAGTTAAGACCATGCGCGACCGAATCCTGGTTGGCGCGGGAACTTATCTAACAGGCATCATGGACATCGCGCGCAAAGAACTGAAACAATCCGGTATTAGCGCTTTAGATATACACGGCCGCCAAAAACAGCTCTACAGCTTATACCAAAAATTGCTCCGTAAAGGTTGGGATTCGGAAAAAGTGTATGATATCGTCGCGGTGCGCATCATCGTACCGGATATCGGCGATTGTTACGCCACTCTGGGTATCATCCACAAGCTCTGGCGCCCTCTCAAAGGACGGATCAAAGACTATATCGCCCAACCCAAACCTAACAGCTATCAATCTTTACATACCACCATTTTCGGTTCGGATGGCAAAACCGTGGAATTTCAAATCCGCACCAAAGAAATGCACGAGGAAGCCGAGTACGGCGTGGCCGCCCACTGGCATTATGACGAAAAAGGCAATCGCCTGCCGGCCAAAGATATGGCTTGGGCCAAACAATTGGCCGAACTTCAAAAAGAAATTCTGAAAAACATCACTGATTTAGATGAAATGAAGATAGATTTTTTCCATAATCGTATTTTCGTCTTTACCCCGAAAGGAGATGTGATTGATCTGCCGGAAGAAGCCACCCCGGTTGACTTTGCTTATCATATTCACAGCGAGGTGGGAAATAAATGCAACGGAGTAAAAATCAACGACCAAATGGTAAGTCTTGACACTCTCTTAAAAAACGGCGATGTGGTTGAGATTGTCACTGATAAAAACCGCAAAGGACCAAGTCCGGATTGGTTAAAATTCGTAAAAACACACCTAGCCAAAAGCCACATCAAAGGATACTTAAACAGCAGTCTTAAGATTTGGCTTAAAAATTTCTTACCCCACCCCAAGAAGTAATCTTACTCGGAAATTTTTTTAATAAGACGCGATAACTCTTCACGAGAATAATAGCTGACCACTATAGTTCCCCTTTCACCTTTTTGAGTGAGGGATACTTTAGTGCCGAGAGTGGCGCGTAATTTATCTTCTAAATATGTTAAATTGGGATCACGACGCATCATGCCTCTGTTCGCACGCTGTCTATTCACCTCGCGTTCCAGTTCTCGTACAGTGATTTTTTGGCCCATCATAGAAGACAACAGAGCCAACTGCTTTTTGGAATCATCTAAACTCAACAAAGCCTTGGCTTGACCGGTATTTATTTTCCCCTCAATTAACGCGCTTTTGGCTTCTTCAGGCAATTCTAATAATCGAATAATATTAGCTACGGCCGGCCGGCTGCGCCCCACTTTCTCGCCCACTTCTCGTTGAGTCAGACCAAATTCTTCAATTAAACGCTTGTAAGCAAACGCCTCTTCAATCGGATTTAAATCCTGGCGTTGGATATTTTCAATTAAAGCCACCTCTAATTTTTCCTGGTCGGCCATTTCTTTCACTATCACGGGCACAGTGCTAAGACCGGCCTGTTTAGAAGCGCGCCAACGCCGTTCTCCGGCGATCAACTCATAACCGCCATTTGCCTTCTCATCTACCAACAAAGGCTGTAAAACCCCATGTTTTTTTATTGATTCTGCCAATTCAGCCATTTCTTCGGCCGGAAAACTTTGGCGCGGTTGTTTTGGGTTGGGAAAAATATCTGACACCGGAACATGCCAAATACGCTGGTTATCAAGTTTTTCTTTGGGACCATTTTTTTGGAAAGACGCGCTGGGAGTTATCAGAGCGCTAAGACCACGACCTAAAGACATATTTTATTGATTATTTAATTGGTTATGCTCAAAATAGTCTAACAATTCACGGGACAGGCGCTCGTACGCTTTGGCGCCTTTACCTCTCGGCTCATAATGAAATATGCTCTGGCCAAAGCTTGGCGCTTCGGCTAGACGGACCGTGCGCGGAATAACGGAACGAAAAATATTATTGGGAAAGTATTTATAAAGTTCATGCAATACTTCCTCGGAAAGACGATTGCGGCTGTCAAACATGGTCAGTATCGCCCCTAACACATTCAATTCCGGCTTGATATTTCCTTTCACTAAATCAATGGTGCGCAATAACTGTCCTAATCCCTCTAAGGCATAATACTCGGCCTGCACCGGAATCAACACATGATCGGCGGCGACTAAACCATTCAGAGTCAAAAGGCCGAGAGAGGGCGGACAATCAATGATAATATAGTCGTAAGCATGTTTGACCTCGCTCAACAAGTCAGCCAACTTTTTTTCCCGGCCTTCCAAATTTACCAATTCTACATTAGCCCCGGCTAAATCAGGAGTAGCCGGCGCCACTCGCAAACCCGCATGCCCGGTATTGCAAATCACATCGTGCAAGCGATGCTGGCCCATGATGGTGTGATAAAGCCCTTTTTCCAATTCTTGGTGTTTAATGCCCAAACCAGAGGTGGCGTTGCCTTGTGGATCCAGATCCACTAATAAAACAAACTTCCCCGATTCAGCCAACCCGGCGGACAGATTTACGGCCGTAGTGGTCTTTCCGACACCCCCTTTTTGATTTACGACAGAGATGATGGTTGACATAATTTTACAGTGCTAATATTTTAGCATATAATTGACAAAAGGGCAAAAATGGAGTACGATATTTCTACCAAAATAAGCCCGAGTGGCGGAATTGGCAGACGCGCACGACTCAAAATCGTGTGGAGCAATCCATGTGGGTTCAATTCCCACCTCGGGCACTACTATGAACTTCTTTACTTTGGCAGTATTTGGCTATATATTTACTGCCTCTATTCTCATTTATATCATCAGCCGCGACCAGCGTTTACCCGAACGATTTTTTGGCAAACTCAAAAAAATATCTTGGATATTTATAATAGTCTTGAGCGCCACTTCAATGTTTGCCTTTTACGCCAGATTTATTGAACCATTTTTTATAATCACCAAACAACGGGATATCCATATAACTACGCTGTCCAGTCCCGTCAAAATTGCTCTGGTGGCGGATATACAACTGAATAAATACAAGAATAACCATTGGGTAAAAAAAATAATAAAAAAAATAGAAGAAGCTAAACCGGATTTAATCATCTTTGTCGGCGACTTGATTTCCAACGAGGGATCTTTTCACGAAACAGGGGTAACAGCGACTAACGAAGCCGGCCTGCTGGCGTCATTTTTCACTCTTACTGAAAAATACCCCGGTTATTACACCTTGGGCAACCACGAATACGGGTTAGGCAACACCACCAGATCCTTTCCCGATCTCTGGACCGGTGATTACAGCGATGAAGTAAAAAATACAATGGACGACATAGGCGTTCAATCATTGATCAACCGCCTGGATTGTCCGAAAATTAAGAATCAAAAAATATGTTTTTTTGGGATAGATGATATTTGGGGCGCGGAAAACAAACAAACCATCATAGACTTCTCTGGACTGAAAGAATGGGATCAAAAAACACCGTTAATCTTCGTAACTCATAATCCGGACGGAATTTTATACTGGCCAAAAGAAATAAAAAAACCCGACCTAGTATTGGCCGGGCATACTCATGGCGGACAAATTTACCTACCATTTCTCGGTCCAATAGGCGACGCCGGGGTGGTCTTAGGGAAAAAATACTATCGCGGACTGAATTATTTTGAAAACACACCCATTTATACTTCTGTGGGCCTAGGAGAATCCGGAGGACCGATTCGTTTCATGACTCCACCGGAATTATCTATTATAAATCTGACACTACAGTAAATACAAAAACGGGTATTACCCTTTCGCAAACAGTGTCGATTTGCCCGCGGGCAAATCGCACTTCAGATCTCACCCGCCGCGAGGCGGGTTCCGATATGTTGCTCAAAGGTAATCCCGTTTTTGTATATATTACTATGGTTTAAGTCGTCCAATAGTCCGAGGAAACGGAATACATTCACGGATATGTTCGGCTCCGGTAATCCAGCGCACGGTACGCTCTAATCCGATGCCAAATCCCGAATGCGGCACACTGCCATAACGCCGTAAATCCAAATACCACTCATAATCCGCCTTATTCAACCCTTCGGACTCTATTCTCTTTTCTAATAATTCAATATCATCTTCGCGTTGGCTGCCGCCGATGATTTCACCACCGCCATCAGTGGCTATCAGGTCATCGTTTAAAACCAATTCCTGATTCTCCGCGTCCCGCTTCATATAAAACGGCTTGATGCTCTTTGGCCACTTTTCAATAAATACCGGCACCTCGCTGTCTTTGGTCAAGAGACCTTCGTCGTCGTTGCCCAAATCTTCACCATATTTAATATCCGAACCCAGCTCATTTAATTTTTTAATGGCTTCGTCATAGGTATATCGTTTGAATGGCGCATCAACTTTTTTCAACTTTTCAATATCCCGTTCCATTATAGCCAACTCCTCCGCGCAATGCTCCAGACAATAGCGGACGATATATTTCACCAACGCCTCTTGCAGACGCAAATTTTCTTCATGCTCAACGAAGGATGCTTCCGCGTCCATCATCCAAAACTCGGTTAAATGGCGCTTAGTTTTGCTCTTTTCCGCCCTAAACACCGGGCCAAAATCGTAACAACGGCCAACCGAGGCAATGGCCGCCTCAATATATAACTGCCCGGATTGCGATAAATAGGCCGTGCCCAAATCAAAATATGGTACGGGGAATAAAGTGGTGGTTCCCTCGCAAGCGTTTGGGGTAAAAATGGGAGAATCAGCGCGGATAAAATTTTCCTGGTGTAAATATTCGTTAATCGCGGTGGTAATAGCATCGCGTATTCGTAAAATCGCCCATTGTTTTTTACTGCGCAACCACAGATGGCGGTTATCCATGAGGAAATCCGGGCCATGATCCTTTTTGGCAATTGGATAATCTTTAGATAACTGTAAAATCTTCAATCCGGTAATCTGCAATTCAAAAACATTTTCTTTTTTAGGATGTCTGGAAACTTCGCCTGTCACTTCCACGGCTGATTCTTGGGTTACCGTTTCCGCGGCCTGCCACACCTCGGCTGACGCCTCTTTTCGCGCTACCACTCCCTGCACCCAGCCATAACCATCGCGCAATTCTAAAAAGTATAACGGGCCGGACGAACGCTTGTTATAGAGCCAACCTTTTACCGTCACTTCTTCTCCAATATGTTCGGATATATTTTTAAATAATATAATCATAATAAAAAAATCATCTTTTTATATGCTATCAAATTTGGCTAAAATAGGCAAGTTTTCGTTCGCTGTGATAAATCATAAAATCGTGCACCGCGCGCCGCAGAGCTTGAACAAATTTTTTATCCAAGCCAATCGGCAAATTATTCCAATCGCTTTTTGCCAAAATAATTATCTGTTTTTTTATCATTGGATCCAAATTTTCGGCATAAACCAAATCAAAACCAAGCAGACTAAACAATTTAATTAAAAAATTATCCAAAAGCAACGGAGACACCTCTTTTGTCCCGTTTAAAAATTCCAAAAAATCAACCAACAAATAAAAAATGTGTTTATCCGGCGCTCCGGGTTTTAACAGCTGGTCCAATAATCTCATTAAATATCCCACCAAAGAAATTTTATCCAGATCAAGACGAATATTTTTAAACATTTCTATTGGCTGGGCCCTGGTCAGATGAGTCATCCCTTTACCGCCTATAATATCCGCCTCTACCAAAAAACACGGCTCTAAATAGGCCGCATTTTTACTGTTAATCTTCTTTACTCCGCGAGCCAGTACTTCCAGCTTGCCCTTTTCTACGGTGTATAAAGAGATTATTTGATCATTTTCCCTGAAGTCCCTGCGAGCAAGGATTATAGAAAGCATAACAAAATAGCTTTGAGCGACATTGTGGAGCTTTGAAAATAAATTGAACATTTTCTAGCCAAATACTGCTGTTTGAGCCCCGATTTATCGGGGCGAGTTCAGTATTTGGCGTTAAAGAAAATTATCAATTTATCCAAAGCGGAACACCAGAGCGAAAAGTTATTTTGTTATGCTTTGTAGATAATCTTCAAGTATAATCATGGCTGATTTTTCATCCCGGCTAACACCCTCCCCCATTCTATCGGCTTGTTTTGAGCTAAACATTTCATTCATAAATCCCACCGGCGCTTCTATCTGCCTCTTCAGCTCTTCAGCAAATTCTCGGATACGCGCCGTATTTTTATTTTCTTGGCCATTCAAGCTTATTGGCAAACCAACCACTACCTTATCTATCTTCTCCGCTTTTACCATTTGAGACAATTGTTCCACTTTAGTCTTATTTTTCTCATCCTTAATAATACCGTACGGTAAAACCACGCCAATCCCGGTATCCACCCAGGCCAAACCGATGTTTTTTGTCCCAAAATCTACACCTAAAATATTCATAATCGTGAATCAACCTACATTAATTACTTTTTTCGTGTTTTCCTCTCTTTAGATCGGCGCGAACTGCGTCAACTATTTGCCAGAACTCTTTCTTGTCATGAGGACATTGCGGATTATCTATAAAATCTCTTAAAATTTTATTTTCATCCAATCCTCCTCTCCTGGCAGTTTCTATTATTCCTTTTACTGTATTAAAGAACTCCCTCGCCCTGGTCTCATTTAAAGATTTAATTCGGCCAAGACTTTCCCTTGTACTTCTGTTTAAAGAATCCATCTCTTTTTGAACTACCTCTTCATCTTTGTGAGCGCTTTGTTCGGATGATTGATCATCTTCAACAACCCCGGCTGGTTCATCTGATTTTCTTTTACCAAAAATACTGCCAATCGCATCCCAAATTTTTTTCCCTGCCATAAAATTTAATTTAGATTATTAATTAAATTATTTTTCTCTCACTTGGACGGCGTGTAGCCACCACACAACCCTTTTCCGCCACAATAACCGTGTGCTCATAATGAGCGCAAAGCGACCCATCAGCCATCACAATCGTCCAGCCATCGGCTCCGGTTTTCACTTTATAACTCCCTAACGCAATCATGGGTTCAATGGCTATCACCATGCCGGGTTTTAAAATAAATTTCTCCAATTTGGGATCATAATAATTAGGCACGCGAGGTTCTTCGTGCACCTCATGACCCACTCCATGACCCACCAAATCGCGCACAATACCATATTTGCCCGCGGAATTCACATAATCTTCTATGGCTCGGCCAATAGAAGCCACGCTATTCCCCGGCTTAACGGCCCGAATACCTACCTCCAGGGCTGTCTGGGTCACTTTCATCAACTCCTTAGTTTTATCTGGTATGCTGCCAATAGCCACGGTAATGGCCGTATCCGTGAACAAACCACGCCCGGTAACTTTAGAGCCGTGTAATGGGTATTCCATGCCAATATCAATGCTAAATATATCCCCGTCTTTCAGTATGACATCCTTTTTTGCTATGCCATGCACTAGTTCTTCGTTCACCGAAGCGCAAATAGAAGTGGGAAAAGGTGTCTCTCCCGCCCGATTCACATAGCCCTTAAAAGCCGGCAATCCTCCGACTTTTAATATCATTTTTTCAGCCACTTCATCAATCTCGGCCGTGGAAGCTCCGGGCTGACAAAGCTTAACCAGTTGGGCCACAATTTCTCCCAAAATCTTCCCGCCTTTTCTGATCTGTTGTATATCTTGTTTTGACTTGATAAGCATAATTTAATTTTACGCTGATGTCCGTTCAATTTCTTCCCAAACGCTTTCAATATTTTCCATGCCATCCACTTTTTTGAGTAAACCCAGCTTTTGATAATAATCAGCAATAGGTTGCAAGGCCTGATTGCCCTGCTCCACAATTCTTTTCCTAATCACCTGTTCATCGTCATCTTTTCGCACCATTAATTCACCCCCGCATTTCGGGCAAGCGATTAATTCCTTGGTGGCCGGCAACCAGGGGATAATCTCTCCGCATTTGGAACACATTCGCCGCTTGGTCAAACGATTCAAAGATTCTTCGTCAGTCAAAGCCACTTCTATGACCACCACTTCCTTGCTCAAATTCTTCTGGCCAAAATACTTTTGATATTCTTCAGCTTGAGCCACATTCCTAACGGCTCCATCCAACACCACCCCCCGCCCTTTATCCAAATACTCATCCATTTTACGAAAAGCCAAACGATAAATCAGCCAGTCGGAAACCAGCTTGCCGGATTTCATTTCTTCCAGAGCTTGTTTTTCCCTCGGGTCTGCTTGCGCGCCATTGGCTAGCGCGCGCAACAAATCTCCGGTGGAAATATGACCATAATGATACTTTTCCGCAATCCGCTTGGCTTGAGTGCCTTTTCCGCATCCGGGCGGGCCGATTAAGATAATTATTTTTTTCATAGCTGATATATTTTTATTCTCCAAAATGTTCTTTAAAATGATTGACAAAAGAAAGAAAAAATAGACATATTATATAAAAATATGGCTTAGATAAGGCAAAAATATTATACCACCACCCTCCACTCTTGACAACTCTCTCTCTCTTTGCTATAATTAAATGTTCAAATATCTGCTATCTGCCAGAACAACCAGAACAAGAAGGAGGGATAATGTACTTTCTCAAATACCTGCCGGCCTCGGTGCCGCTCCTCATGGCCTTGGCCCTCTTCGGGGCCGATGCCGAAATGCTCTTCGTTGGAGGATGCACGACCTGCATCCTCCTGGAATTGCAGCGGAGGGGGTGAAAAGAGGACTCCTGCTCCCCAGCTCGAGTCCCCAAGAAGATAAATTTTGTCTTTTTAGGGACGCTGGAGAACAGACCCTAGATCCCCGTTTTCACGGGGATGACAGATGAAAAACCCCGTCCACTCGGACGGGGTTTTTGTTTTTTAAGGGATTCCTCGACGGAGTTTATCCCGAGCGTAGTCGAGGGACTCGGGATGACAGATAGGATATAAAAAAGAGGAGATATTCTTGAGCAACATATCGGAGCCCCGACCTGGCGTCGGGGCGAGATCTGAAGTGCGGCTCGCCCGCAGGCGAGACGACACTGTTTGCGAAAGAGTATCTCCTCTTTTAATTTTTTATAGGACAAAACTAAATCCGGTCGTATTCATGCATGGTCACCTGCGCGTCCAGCTGTTTCGCCGTTTCAATGGCCACAGCCACCACGATGAGCAAGCTGGTGCCTCCCCAACGGAGAGCTTGACTGCCGGAAGCGGTCTGTAAAATCAAAGGCAGAATAGCGATAACACCCAGGAATAAAGCTCCGATCAAATTGACGCGATTAACTGTATCGTGGAGATACTTCTCGGTTTCTTTGCCCGGTCTGATACCCGGTATAAAACCGCCCTGGCGCTGTAAATTTTCAGCGATTTTTTGCGGATGAAAGATTACCGCGGTGTAGAAAAATGTAAAACCAAATACTAATAAGAAATACGCCACCGCATAGAAAGTCTGGTTCTGAAATATGCCAATCACCTGTGTGGCCGCGCCAACGATCCAATCAGTCTTGGCCCGGGTGAAAAACTGCGCCACCATGGGTGGAAACAAAATCAAAGAAATAGCGAAGATAATCGGGATAACGCCGGCCATATTCACTCGCAAAGGCAGATGGGAACTGGATCCGCCATAGGTGCGATTCCCGCGCACCTGCTTGGCGTAATTCACCGGAATGTTGCGCTGGCCTTCACTGATAAACACTACGCCCACCACGGTCGCCACCGCGATTACACCGAAAAAGATAAAGGTATAAAGGTCGGAAGGGTTATAGTTAATTAAGGCGTTCCTAACCGCTCCCGGAATACTGGCCACGATACCGGCAAAAATCAAAAGAGAGATGCCGTTGCCAATCTTCTTTTCCGAGATCAATTCACCCAGCCACATCAAAAACATCGTGCCGCCGCTGATCGTAATCATGATAGTCGCCAATCTAAAAGTATTCAAATCGGTGATAATCGGGCGGGCTGAACCAGACAATAATTTAATCATGGCGTAGGATTGCAAAAAAGCCAAAGGCACGGTCAGCCAACGAGTATACATGTTGATTTTTTGCTGGCCATATTCACCTTCTTTAGATAATTCTTCCAACTTAGGCACGATCATGGCCAAAAGCTGGAAAATAATAGAGGAGGTGATATACGGCCCCACGCCTAACATGACTATAGAAAAATTCTCCATAGTGCCGCCGGAGAAAACATTAAGCATTCCCAAAATCTGATTACCTTCCAGAAACTGCCTTAAATTGGCCAGATTAACTCCGGGCACAGGAATATGGGCCACTAAACGAAAAATAACCAGCATGGACAAAACAAAAAGAATCTTATTTCTAATGTCATTAATCGCCCAAGCTTGTTTAATGCGATCCCACATAAAAATTAGATAATGTATATATCTTACACCCTACTTCACTTCCCCGCCAAGAGCCTTGATTTTTTCAGCCACAGTTTTAGTGGTCTTAATACCCGTCACAATCAACTTTTTAGTCAGTTCACCCTTGAACAATATCTTAGCCGTCTTAGCGTTGACGCCGATAATTTTTTTCTCTTTTAAAGACGCTATATCCACCGTATCCCCGGCTTTAAATACTTTGTCCAATTGACTCAAGTAAACCTCGGCCGGTTTTTCGGCTAAACTGCGGAATCCGCGCAACTTAGGAGTGGATTGCAACAACCTCTTAAAAGCTTTTAATCGCAGACCGCTGCCCCCGCCCGAACGAGCGGTTTGGCCCTTTCCGCCGCGAGTAGAAAAAGTGCCGTGCCCGGAGGCATTGCCGCGGCCGATTCTTTTCACGCGATGTTTAGCTCCGCGAGCCGGTTTAAGTGTGTGTGCTTGTAATTTCATAAAAATTAAGAAGTTGTTTTCTTTTTAATTTTAACAATTTTATCGCTCGGATCTTCTACTTCTATTTTTACTTGCACTTCCGGCGGGACAGGCGTTGCTTTGGTCGTATGCCTCTTGAATTGATTCAAAGCGTCAAAAGTGGCTTTAACTATCAAAATCTTGTCTTTTGTGCGGCTCAAAATCTTAGAAGACACATTGGGGATGCCGGCTAATTCCAAAACCGCGCGCACGGCTCCGCCGGCGATAATACCAGAACCGCGAGGAGCCGGCTTTAACATCACCCGAGCAGACTTAAATTTACTCTCCACCCAATGCGGTATGGTTTCATTAACAATCGGCACGGAAATAAAATTCTTTTTGGCCTGATGCACCGCTTTTTCCACGCCTAACTGCACATCCTTGCCTTTGGCAACACCATAAGCCACTCTTCCCTTGCGGTCGCCCAAAATCACACAAACGCGAAAACTCAAATGCTTGCCGCCTTCGGTGACACGAGTTACACGAGACAAATCCAAAATATATTGGTCAAAGGCCGGTTTTTCATCTTGTGGCCGACCGCCTCTTTTGTTGCGCATCATTTTATTCATAATCGAAATGAGTGAGGAAACAATCAAATGTATTTGATTATTTTCGAACGAATGAGATTATACCGTAAATATACTTAATATATATTTTAAAATTGTAAACCGCCGGCGCGAGCGCCTTCAGCTACGGCTTTCACCCGGCCATGATATTTATACCCGCCTCTATCAAACACCACTTTTTCAATGCCTTTGGCTTTGGCTTTCTCCGCAATCAATTGGCCCAACTTTAAGGCTGCTTCGCTCTTCTTCACACCCGGTTTGACGCCGGCTTCACGGCTGGAGGCATAGCATAAAGTACGCCCTGTCACATCATCTATCAACTGCGCGACCATGCCTCGCAAACTGCGGTATACTGACAAACGAGGGCGTTCAGCCGTGCCTTTCACCACTGCGCGCACTCTTCGGTGGCGTTGCGCGCGCAAACCTTCTCCGGCTTTATTGTTAATCAATCTTTTCATAAAATTTTTATTAGCTCTTTAAGCGGCAGATGACTTAGCAGCTGTTTTTCCGGCCTTTCGTCTCAATACTTCATCTAAATACTTAACGCCTTTTCCTTTATAGGGCTCCGGTTTGCGTAAAGCGCGAATTTCGGCCGCCACCGCCCCAACCAACTGCCTGTCTATTCCCTCAATGGTAATAATATTTTTTTCTACGGTAAACTTAATACCATCCGGAGCTTTAAAAAAAACAGGATGAGTAAAACCCAGTTCCAAATTTAAATCGGCGCCTTTCAAACCCACTTTGAAACCAACCCCGTTCACTTCCAATTGTTTTTTAAATCCCTGGGTCACGCCGGTAATCATATTCTCAATTAAACTGGAAAAGGTGCCCCACAAAGCGCGGTCATCGGTGCTTTTCTCATTGGCCACATTCACGCTAATCTGGCCGTCTTTGATTGTTACGGTAACTCGCGGATGAATAACCAAAGACAACTGGCCTTTCGGTCCCTTTACCAACAGCTGATTATCTTTCAATTCAGCTGTAACTCCGCCGGACAGCGCCCTTACTTTTTTACCTATGCGTGACATATCTTTACGATTAGTTTTGAAAATTAATAGATCTCGCAAAGCAACTCTCCGCCTACTTTGGCTCGCCGCGTCTCGCCATCGGTTAATATCCCCTTGGGCGTGGACAAAATGGCCAAACCAAAACCATTCAAAATTTTACCGATTGCGTCTTTTTTTACATATTGGCGCGCTCCGGGACGGCTAATTCTCTTCAAATGCCTGATGGCCGGTAAACCATTGTCGTATTTTAAATTCAGAATGATAACCGGATGCTTATCTTGAGCTGATTCGGCTTTGGCCAAATACCCCTCGCGCACCAAAATATTGGCAATGGTCATTTTAATTTTGGAATAAGGCAACACCACCTCTTTTTTTCGCACTTGAGAGGCGTTTCTAATCCTTGTTAACATGTCGGCGATTGGATCAGTCATCATACTTATAATTTTGATTATCTTTATTTTTATTATTGAAATAAATGATATCTCTTACCAGCTACTCTTCCTAATGCCCGGGATTTTACCGGCGTTAGCCAATTCGCGGAAACAGATGCGGCACAAACCAAAATCCCTGATAAAACCATGCCGGCGTCCGCACTTCCAACATCTGTTAACGATCCGGCTGGAAAATTTTGGTTTACGATTAGATTTAGCAATTTGCGCTTGTGTAGCCATAAATTTACTTAACAAAAGGAAAACCCATGTGAGTTAACAATGCCTTGCCTTCTTCCTTGTTTTTAGCCGTAGTATTAACTATTATCTGCAGGCCATGAATTTTATCCACGTCTCCGGATTTAACTTCCGGAAAAGCCATGTTTTCCTTAAAACCGATAGTAAAATTCCCTTGGCGATCAAAACCTTTATCTGAAATACCGCGGAAATCTCGCGTGCGAGGAAAGGTGACTCTTACCAATTTTTCCAAAAAATGAAACATCTTGGGACCGCGCAAAGTTACCACCACCCCGATCTCCATGCCTTCGCGAATCTTAAAATTGGAAATTGACTGTTTAGCTTTGGCGCGTACCGGCTTCTGACCGGTGATCCTAGACAAAGTTTTTTCCACATTATCAATAAAGCCGGCTTCTTTGACAAAACGGCCTACTCCGGAGTTTATCACCACTTTAGTTATTTTTGGCGCCTGCATAATGTTTGCATAACCAAATAACTTTTGCAAAACCGGCGCCACTTCTTTGACATATTTTTCGTGAAAATTTGCTTTCATAAACATTTTATTCAATAATTTCCTTGCATTGGCGACAAAGGCGTTTTTTTTCTTTGGCTTCCATCTTAAAACCTACTCGGGCGGCCTTGCTGCAACGCGGACAAAGCAACATAACCTTGCTCATTGCCATCGGTCCGGCCAATTCCAAACGCTGACCCTTCTCACCTTGTTTCCGAGCGCGCACATGCCTTTTGATTATATTCAAACCCTCAACCACGACCTTCCGTTCAATCGGAAAAACTTGGATCACTTTACCGGTTTTGCCCCGATCCTTGCCGCTAAGCACTTTTACTTTGTCGTTGGTTTTTATTTTCATAAAAAGAAAAAAATTACAAAACTTCTGGAGCCAAAGAAACGATTTTCTGAAAACCCTTTACGCGCAATTCTCTGGCCACCGGGCCGAAAATACGCGTGCCTCTTGGTTCTTTGGTTTTTCTATCGATAATCACGCCGGCATTTTCACTAAAACGGATATAGGTGCCATCCGCTCGGCGGATTTCCTTGCGTTGGCGCACCACCACTAAATGCACTATTTCGCTTTTCTTCACTAAGCCATGCGGCGCCGCTTCTTTAACCGTACCCGTGACTATATCTCCGATATTGGCATATCTTTTTCTATAGCCGCCCAAAACTCTAAAACACTGCACTTTTTTAGCGCCGGTATTATCCGCTACGGTTAACATGCTACGATGTTGAATCATACAAGGACTTTTATCTTTATAATTATTTTAGAATCTCGGCCAGATACCATCTTTTGGTTTTGGACAACGGCCGGCTCTCTATAAATTTTACTTTATCCCCCACTTTCGCTTCGCCCTTTTCATCGTGCACATGATATTTCTTGCTCACTCGAAAATATTTATCATATTTCGCGTGTTGCTTCATTGTGTTGACTTCAACCACAACCGTTTTCTGCATGGCCGCTTTTACCACTTGACCGATAAAGCTTCTTTTAATTTTTTTTGTCGCTGTTTTTTCCATAAAAATATTTTATTTCATTTTGAGAGAAAATCTGGTTTTAACCCTGATTTTATAGCCGGCTAAATGCATTGCCTCTTCGGCTGACTCTTTGGTGATGCCGCCCATTTCAAATAAAACCGTACCTGGCTTCACGGGCACGACATAATGGTCCGGAGCCCCTTTCCCTCCGCCCATGGGCACTTCATTGCCTTTTTTGGTTACCGGTTTGTCAGGGAAAATACGGATCCAAATTTTACCTCCGCGGCGAGTATAGCGGGTCAAAACACGGCGAGCCGACTCAATCTCCCGGCTAGTCACCCAACCGGCCTCTTTACTTTTCAAACCAAACTCTCCAAAAGCGACAAAATTGGTCCTGGTGGCCACGCCCATATTTCTGCGTCGGCCTTTGTGCCATTTACGGTGCGCTACCTTCTTCGGTATTAACATATTATTTTCTTAAGCTTTTTTTATCTTCCTCTTTTTTCTCAAATTTATCCTTACGCCCGAAAGATTCTCCGTGATAAACCCAAACTTTCACTCCAATTTTACCGTAAAGAGTATGGGCCTCCACTAACGCGTAATCTACATCGCTACGCAAAGTAATCAAAGACATTTTACCGGCGCTCAAGACCTCGCGGCGGGCGATTTCCACTCCATTCAAACGGCCGGCCATTTTAATTTTTACCCCCTTGGCGCCCGCGGCCATCACTTTTTCCAAAACTTTTTTCATCACTCGACGGAACGGCCTGCGATTCTCAATCTCTTCCACCGCGCTTTGCGCCACCACTTGGGCGGATAAAGCCGGCGACTTCAACGGCATGACATTCAATTTTACTTTCAATTTACAGCCCAGAATTTTCTTCTCAATCTCTTTTCTGATTACATCCAATTCCTGACCGCTCCGGCCGATAATCATGCCGGGTTTAGCCGCCAAAATATTTACTGTTAATTCTTTAGGACCGCGTTCAATGCCGATAGCGTCCACCCCGGCGCTTTTTAATTTCTTGCCTAAATAATCACGAATGGATACCTCCTGTTTCAAAAACAAAGGCATCCGGTCTTTTTTAGCGAACCATTTAGAATCCCAGGTATAAATCAGGGGTAAGCGATGTATTGTCGGATGGACTTTGTGACCCATATTGATAAAAAATCAAAATGCAAAACTATTTTTTAATTGACTTTTCCTCTTTAATTTCTTTTTTCTCCTCTTTTTGTTTCTTTTCCATAACAGTCAGAAATAAATTGATATGACTGGTTCGTTCACGAATCGGAGTGGCGCGGCCATGGGCTTTGGGCATCCAGCGTTTCAAACTCGGGCCGCCATCCACGGTTATTCTAGCCACTCTTAAATCTTCCACGGATAAAGAATAATTATGCTTGGCGTTGGCCACAGCCGATTCTAATAATTTTTTAATCGGGCGAGCGGCTTCTTTATTTAATAATGATAAAACATCCAAAGCTCGTGATACTTTTTTACCGCGAATCAAATCAGCGACCAAACGCGCTTTGCGCGGTCCGCAACGGAGAAATTTTAATTTGGCTGTGACTTCCTGCATATTGCAAAATTATTACTTTTTAGGCGCGGCCGGGGCGGCTTTAGCCGGAGTCGCCGCTACAGATGGCGCGCCAGCTTTGGCTGTTTCAGCGGACACCTGATCTTTGGCCATTTTACCCCCATGTTTAACAAATTTTCTAGTTGGAGAGAATTCACCCAAACGATGCCCAACCTTATTTTCATCAACAAACACGGAAATAAAATCCTTGCCATTATGCACCAAAAATGTCAGGCCCACCATTTCCGGAGAAATAACGCAAGCCCGAGACCAAGTCTTAATGGGTATAAACTTTTTATTCGCCCGCATTTTCAAAACCTTCTCTAGCAAGCGAGGATCAATATACGAGCCTTTTTTTAAACTTCTGGACATAAAAATTTAATTATTTGGAATTTTTACGGGACTTGATGACAAATTTATCACTCCATTTTTCCGGTGAACGAGTTTTGACACCGCGAGCGGCCTTTCCATAAACAGTCTGCGGACCGCGCTTCTGACCGATCGGACTATGACCCTCGCCACCGCCGTGCGGATGGTCAACCGGGTTCATGTTTTTACCTTTCACTCTTGGTTTAATGCCTTGCAAACGGCGGCGGCCGGCTTTACCCCAACGAATCAAACGATAATCAGCGTTGCCTAACACACCGACACTGGCCGCGCATTTTTTCAAAACAGCGCGAATTTCTCCGGAAGGTAATTTTATCTGGGCATAATCGCCTTCAACACCCACAAACTGGGCGGATAAACCAGCGCCGCGCACCAATTGCCCGCCCTTGCCCGGAGTTAATTCTATATTATATACAAATAAACCGATTGGAATATATTCTAAAGGCATGCGGTGTCCTAATTCGGCTTTAATGGCCCCATGAGAAGATTGAACACTATCGCCCACTTTTAATCCTTCCGGACATAAAATATAGGACTTGACATTATCCGCGTATTTAACCAACGCAATGCGCGGACCGCGATTCGGATCATATTCTATAGCCATGACTTCAGCCGGCAAATCAAATTTTTTCCTTTTAAAATCTACCAGGCGATAAAACTTCTTGACCCCGCCGCCTTGATGGCGCACGGTAATGATACCTTGATTGTTCCGCCCGCTTTTAGGCTGTAAAATGGTGATTAATGATTTTTCCGGTTCCGTTCTAGTGATATCAGAAAAAGCGTCCACGCTTGATCGGCGGCGTCCATTGCTGGTTGGTTTGTGGATTTTAATCGGCATAGCTAAAAATCTAATATCTTATTAAACACCTTCATGAATGGTAATACTCTGGCCCTTGACCAATGTGATAATAGCCTTGCGATAATCAGAGCGACGACCGGTAGCGCGGCCAAAACGCTTCGGTTTACCCTGAATATTCATCACATTTACTTCTATCGGTTTGACGCCATATTTTTCCTTTACCGCCTGCTTAATCTGATGCTTGTTAGCGTCGCGGCTCACCAAAAAACTGTACTTATTTAAACTCTGCGAAACAGCTGCCTTTTCAGTTACCAACGCTTTAATCAAAATCTTGTCAGCTAAAACACCGCTTTTCGCTTCTGGTTTGGCCAATGCGTCTGCGGCCGCCGCCGCCGGCTTCTCAACTTCCTTAACCGCTATTTTCTTTTCTTTTTTGGGCGCAACCTGAACTTCAGCTCCTTTATCCAGCTGTTCTTGATTTTTCTTCTTAGTCCACCTGTCTAATAATCCCATATCATTTTGATCTTAAGATGATTATTGTTTTTTCCCGAATACTTCTTCCAGCTTCTTCACCGCTTCTTGACTGGCAATCACTCCATCCCAATTGATTAAATCCATAACATTTACATCTTCAGCCCGAACCGTTTTTATATTGGTCAGATTCTTGGTCATGCGCATCACCTTTTCATCTTTTCCGGCGGTTAATACTAAAAATTTCTTACTCTTGCCTGGAAATAATTTCAATAAATTCACAAACATTTTGGTTTTGGCTTCAGCGAAAGAAAAATCTTGTAAAATCCACAAGACGCTATTGGCCACTTTATCGCTCAAACACATCCGGACAGCTAAACGACGGGTCTGTTTGTTGATTTTAGTATGGTAATTTCTGATAGTCAACGGACCAAAAGTCACTCCTCCGCCTTTCCAAATCGGCGAGCGGATAGAACCGTGGCGAGCGCGCCCCGTGCCTTTTTGTTGCCAGGGCTTTTTACCGCCGCCGGAAACTTCACCGCGATTTTTCGTATCAGCCCAAGGTTCACGCTGATTATTAGTTTGGGCGATAAATACCTCGTGCACCACCTCGGGTTTGATTTTCACCCCAAACACGGCCTCTGCCAATTCCATTTCGCCAACGGCCTGATTTTCTAAATTGTAAACTTTTATTTTCATAAATTTTATTGAGCTATGGTCGCTCCGGCGCTTTCAGGCGAGGACCCGTCCTCTTGGGGCAATGGGACAACCGAAATATCTGAACCATTTTTCTTAACCACTTTTAATTCTCCCGGAGCCATAATTTCCAACAAAGCATTGCGACCGCCCGGCACGGCGCCTTTTAAATAGATCTCATTAGTTTCCGGATGTACAGAAACCACTTCTAAATTTTTAACGGTAATTTGAGCATTCCCCATCTGGCCGGCCATGCGCATGCCTTTAAATACCCTTTGCACGCCACCGGCGCCAATTGAACCGGGAGCGCGTAAATTGTCCTTATGGCCATGCGAAGCCGGACCACCGTGAAAATGATGGCGTTTCACCACACCGGCAAAACCCTTGCCTTTAGAAATCCCGATCACGCTTACCTTTTCACCTGGAACAAAAGTTTCCACTGTTACTAAATCTCCGCGCGAAACGCTGTCGGTTGATTCAATTTCAAATTCCTTCAGCCAGCGCACGGGTTTCAAATCCTTCAAATGCCCGGCCATAGGTTTACTTAAACGGAATTCTTTTCTTTCTCCAAAACCAAGCTGGACAGCTTTATTGTTGTCTTTATCTCCATTTTTTACCTGAACCACTTGGCAAGGTCCCGCCTGTATTCTAGTCACTGGCACCACCTCACCGCTGGGGACGAACACCTGCGTCATGCCTATCTTTTTCCCTAAAATAAATTTCATAAATAATGAATGTTAGCGGACCATTTAGCTTTTCCTTAATGGTCTTAACAAAAAACTAGAAGCAACAACATTGAATAAAAATTCAATTCTGTCGCTTCTAGCCTTTCGCGTCAGCGAAATCCGCCCACAGCGGATTCAACCCAATCGGAAACTTTGGGTTAAAATGGCTATAAAAATATTTTATCAAATAATTTCCCCCGGTTTATTTTTTCCTAATAAATGTTTTCCCTAAGCCCGGTTTGGGCCGGATCTTATTTACTCGGTTAAATAAACCAAACACTGACCCTAATTCTACTACTTTTTTCTTAATTGTCAAGCCCCCTACATCTTTATTTCCACATCAACTCCGGCCGGCAAGCTTAAGCTCATCAGCGCGTCAATACACTTCGGAGAGGCGTTGATAATGTCTATTAAGCGTTTATGCACACGCATTTCATATTGCTCCCGAGCATCCTTATGCACGAAGGTGGAACGATTTACGGTGTATTTCATCTTTTCCGTAGGTAAAGGAACCGGGCCGATTACCTTGGCATCATTTCTTTCTGCCGTCTCAATAATCGTCTTGGTGGCCTGATCTATAATCTTACTGTCATAAGCGCGGATCTTAATTCTAATCCGCGTGCCGTTCTCCTCCTTCTTTACAGTATTGGTGGTTGCAGAACTCATAAGGTAATAAAAGAACAAATCCCCGCCCCGGCTAAAAGCCGGGACGGGGAAATATTTTTACTTAATAATTTTAGTTACAACTCCAGCGCCTACCGTCCGGCCACCCTCGCGAATGGCGAATTTCATTTTTTCTTCCAAAGCTACTGGAATAATTAATTTAACTTTCAAAACGACATTGTCGCCCGGCATTACCATTTCAACGCCAGCCGGCAATTCCACTTCACCGGTCACATCGGTAGTGCGGATATAAAATTGGGGTTTATATCCCTTGAAAAATGGCTTATGTCGGCCGCCTTCTTCTTTGGTCAAGATCAACACTTGGGCTTCAAACTCGGTATGAGGAGTAATGGAACCGATTTTGGCCAAAACCATGCCGCGTTCAATATCCTCTTTCTTGGTGCCTCTCAAAAGCAAACCAGCATTGTCGCCGGCCACGCCTTCTTTCAAACTCTTGTTAAACATTTCTATGCCAGTGACTACGGTTTTAGAAGTTTCTTCTTTTAAACCGACAATCTCGGCATCATCATTAATATGAATAGTGCCGCGCTCGATACGACCGGTGACTACAGTACCGCGGCCTTCAATGGAAAAAACATCTTCCACGGGCATCAAAAACGGCTTATCAATCTCGCGTTGCGGTTCTGGAATATATGAATCTAAAGTATCAAGCAAATCCAAAATCGGTTTAGTGGCGGTCGCGTCAGTCGGGTTTTGCAAGGCCTGTAAAGCTGAACCGCGGATGATTGGAGTAGTGTCGCCGGGGAATTCATATTTCTTCAATAAATCACGCACTTCGGCCTCCACCAAATCAATTAATTCCGGATCGGAAACTTGATCCACTTTATTTAAGAAAACTACGATATATGGTACGCCTACTTGGCGAGCCAAAAGGATGTGCTCGCGGGTTTGCGGCATAGGGCCGTCAGCGGCTGAAACTACGAGAATAGCGCCATCCATCTGGGCGGCGCCGGTAATCATATTTTTTACATAATCGGCATGACCCGGGCAGTCCACATGGGCATAATGTCTCTTCTCTGATTCATATTCCACATGGGCGGTAGAAATGGTAATACCGCGGGCCTTTGATTCCGGAGCTTTGTCCAAATCATCAACACCTTTCTTTTGGGCTACTCCACCGCGAGCATTCAATATCTGCAAGATAGCGGCAGTTAAAGTGGTTTTACCGTGGTCAACATGGCCAATGGTACCTACATTTACGTGCGGCTTTGTTCTTAAAAACTCAGCCATATGAATTAACTCTTTACGGCACTGCTCCGAGTGGTCGGCGCAGATTTGTATCCAGCCGTATTATTTTATGTAAAGTTTATAAAGTTAACAAACAGATGACAACTCGTTGCCAATTATACCAAATCCTACAGATTTTGCAAGGGGTAAGCCCAAAATAGAGCTGTGGACAAGAAATTTTGGCTAAGATTACTCATCTATCGGCTCTAAATAGAACCTTTCTTCTTCGGCCACAGGCACCTCGCCCAACTTCTCTTCTGTGCCAATATTAGCAAAAATTTCCTCATGAAGATCCCGAACTTTGGAAGAAAAATCATCAATTTTCTCTTCAGCAGATACTTCTTCCGGTTCATGATCCGCCATCAAGTCATCCGCTTCTTCTAAATCCTTGTCTTCAACGCAACAGGAACACGGTCTTTCATCGTTGTCCAACATTCGTTCATACTCATCCAAATCCATCACCACCATGGCATCGCTATTTTCATTGTCTAACACCACGCAACGATCTCCGGTGCGGCGAATTAAGTTCATTACCCGATTGAGTTGGCAGTTGTCCATATACTTAAAAAATTCTAATTAAACTTCGTTCATATTATATCAATCCGGAATAAGAAGTCAACTGTTATTTTTGCATTAAATCTGATAGAATAAATTCAATACATAACCTAGCCCCATAACCATGCCAACTTCAGAAATCATCATCACCAATATAGGAAGACTGGAGCTGACCAAACAGGCAATATCCAATGCCGGTTTGGATAAATTCCATGTGGTGGCTGATTTTGATCGCACCATTACCAAAAATTTTGTTAACGGCGCGCGTACTTCCTCTATTATTTCCGTATTATGCACCGAAAAAATGCTCACCCCGGATTATCCGGCCAAAGCCCGGGAATTATTTGATAAATATTATGCGATTGAAACTGATATCAATTATCCAGACGATAAAAAATTGATCGCCATGCATGAGTGGTGGACAAAACATTTTCAATTATTGATTGATTCCAAATTAAATAAAAAGGATTTGGAGAGGGTGGCCAGTACCGACAAAATACAATTGCGCGCCGGCATCTGCGACATGATTAAATGGTTACATGAAAAAACTGTTCCTCTGCTAATCTTCTCTGCCAGCGGCCTTGGGGTGGACATAATCACCCTTTATCTCAAAAAATGCCGGCATTTATACGACAACATTCATATTGTCTCCAATATTATAAAATGGGATGACAATGGCTATGCGGTTGGAGTCCGAGAGCCGATTATCCACAACATGAACAAAGGAGAACACGCGCTAAAAAATTATCCTATATTCAAATTAATAAAAAATCGTAAAAATATTTTACTCTTAGGAGACGACGCGAACGATGTCGATATGGTGGAAGGAATTGAGTGTGAAAATATAATAAAGGTGGGATTTTTAAATACAGATGTAGAAAAGAATCTTGAAACATTTAAAAAACACTTTGATGTAATCATCACGAATGATGGGGAGATGAATTTCGTAAATCAATTATTGGAAGAAATGTTTTGATTATTTCTGACAACTATTGCAATACACTGTTCCCCGGCCAGCGATGCGCTGGCTTTTTAGTTGGGTGCCGCAAACCAGGCATTTTTCTTTGTCACGGCCGTAAACTTTGAGATATTTTACAAAATTCCCTTTTCTCCCTTCGCAATCGCGGTAATCGCTAAAAGTGGTGCCATGATGTTTAACCGCCAATTTCAATATCTTTTTGGCACAACTGACTATCTGGGCATATTCATTCTTCTTCAGCGCGCCTGCCCGCCTATCCGGCCGCACCCGGGCGCAAAAACAAATCTCGGCCGCATAAATATTGCCAACGCCGGCTATTTTTTCCTGATTCAAAAGTAGAGCTTTGATATTTCCTTTTTTGCCGTTCGCTAATTCTGCCAATTTCTTGGCAGTAAATTTTTTATCCAAAGCATCAATACCGAATTTAGCCGTGACTTTTTCTTTTTCTTCTCTGCTCGCTAATTTTACATAGCCAAATCGGCGCATGTCGTTGAAATATAATTTGGTGCCATTGGAAAAATGAAAAACCAATTGAGTGTGTTTGTCGGGTAATTTACTTATATCGGCCTCACTTTGCACATGCCCACCTGCCACCAGGCAAGATTTCATCTGATAGACCAGCTGACCAGTCATTTTTAAATGAATCAATAAAAATTTATCTTTTTTATTTAACACAAAAACCAAGAGCTTGCCATAACGCTCAATATGTTTGATGCTACTGCCTTTCAGCACACTCTCTATTTCATGCAGACCGCCTTTCACCGCGCTGGGACGCAAGATTTCCAACCGCTTAATCTTTTTGCGCACAATGCGCTTCTCCAAATCACGGCGGATTGTTTCTACTTCTGGTAATTCAGGCATATATTTTGTGATAGTACTATCTTAACATAAAACAGAAACAAAAAAAGCCCCGACTGATTCGGAACTTTTTTCTTTTTTTATTAAAGATTGCTTCGTCGTCCCTACAGGACTCCTCGCAATGACAGCTATTTCTGTTTCCCGCTGATAATCTGCAGGGCCACATTGTTCGGCACTTCGGCATAATGGCTGAACTCCATAGTAGAACTGGCCCGGCCTTGAGACATGGAACGAAGCGAAGTGACATAACCAAACATACTGGCCAACGGCACCAGGGCTTTTACCACTTTCATCTGCGCGCGTTCAGTCATTTCTTGAATCTGCCCGCGTTTAGAGTTCAGGTCGCCAATCACATCACCCATATATTGTTCCGGGGTCAGCGCTTCTACTTTCATAATCGGCTCTAAAATCACCGGCTTGGCCTTGCGGCACGCTTCTTGAAAAGCTAATGAACCGGCCATTTTGAAAGCAATTTCCGAAGAATCCACCTCATGATAAGAACCATCGTAGCAGGTCACCTTTATGTCTACCACCGGATAACCGGCCTGGATACCGCGAGTAATGGATTCCTTGACGCCCTTTTCAATAGCCGGCAAATATTCGCGCGGGATAACACCGCCTCTGACTTCATCAACAAATTCAAAACCCTTGCCTTTTTCTTGCGGCTCTACCCGTAACCAGCAATGACCGTACTGACCGCGACCGCCGGACTGCTTAATATATTTTCCTTCCGCTTCGGCTACCACGCGAATGGTTTCTTTGTAAGCGACTTGCGGATTGCCTACATTGGCTTCCACCTTAAATTCGCGCTTCATGCGATCCACAATGATATCCAAATGCAATTCGCCCATGCCGGAAATAATAGTTTGCAAAGTCTCTTCATCGGTGTGCACTTTAAAAGTCGGATCTTCTTCAGCCAATTTCTGCATGGCCATACCGATTTTCTCTTGATCAGCTTTAGTCTTGGGTTCAATGGCCACGGAAATAACCGGTTCCGGAAAAATAATTTTTTCTAAAACAATTGGACGATTTTCATCGCAAAGCGTATCGCCGGTAATGGTTTTTTTCAAACCAATGGCCGCCGCGATTTCTCCGGCATAGACATCGGTCACATCTTCTCGGTGATTGGCATGCATGCGCACGATACGGCCCAACCGCTCTTTTTCATTGGAAGTAGAATTATACACATAACTCCCGGCGGACACATGACCGGAATAAACACGGAAGAAAATCAATTTTCCCACAAAAGGGTCGGTGGCTAATTTGAAAGCTAAAGCTGAAAACGGCTCTTCGTCGCTGACCTTACGAGTTTCTTCAGCTTCGGTATCGGGATTAACGCCTTTTACCGGAGGCAGATCCAACGGTGAAGGCAAATAACAAACTACGGCATCCAGCATCAACTGCACCCCGATATTGGCTAAAGCCGAACCGCAAATTACCGGATACATTTCATTTTTTAAAGCTAAGACGCGAATGCCCTTTCTTATCTCTTCAGTATTTATAACTTCGGCATTCAAATATTTATTCATTAATTCATCCCCTGATTCGGCCACTTTCTCCAACATAATTTTGCGATATTCGCTAACCTTGGCTTTCATATCTTCTGGAATCGGGATCTCCACCATATTTTCGCCATTCTTTCCCTCAAACTTATAGGACTTTTCTTCAATCAAATCAATCACGCCGGAAAATGTTCCTTCCGCTCCGATCGGCAACTGCACGGCCACGGCATGCTTGGATAAGCGTTCTTGAATGGAAGCCAAACTCATATAAAAATCCGCTCCCATTTTATCCATTTTGTTGATAAATGGTATGCGCGGTACTTCATATTTATCGGCCTGATGCCAAACGGTTTCCGATTGCGGCTCAACACCCTGGGAGCCGTCAAACACGGCCACAGCGCCGTCTAATACGCGGAGTGAACGCTCCACTTCCACGGTAAAATCCACATGACCCGGGGTATCAATAATATTCAGGCGATGACTTTTCCAAAAACAAGTGGTGGCGGCGGAAGTAATGGTAATACCGCGCTCTTTCTCTTGTTCCATCCAATCCATCTCTGCCGCTCCCTCATGCACTTCACCGATTTTATGTTTTTTACCGGTATAAAAAAGCACGCGTTCGGTGGTAGTCGTTTTCCCGGCATCAATATGCGCGGCAATACCAAAATTACGCGTTTTTTCTAGGGAATATTCACGTGGCATAATTAAAATTTAAAACTAATTAATTATCTCGCGAAACGAGCGAAATGGGCAAAAGCCTTATTGGCTTCAGCCATGCGATGGACATCGTCCCTTTTCTTAATGGCATCGCCCAAACCTTGAGAAGTTTCAATGAGCACCGTGGCCAATTTCTTAGCCATGGGCTGACCCTTTTTGTTGCGAGCGGCTTCAATAATCCAGCGAAAAGCCAAAGCGTCCTGGCGTTCTCCGCGCACCGGCAGAGGCACTTGATAGTTGGCGCCGCCGACGCGCTTGGAACGCACTTCCACTTGCGGTTGAATCAAACGCACCGCTTCCTCAAATAATTTAAGCGGGTCTTTATGGCCGGCCGCGATGATATTTTTAAAAGCTTCGTAAACAATATCCTGGGCCACTGTCTTCTTCCCCTTTTTCATGATATAATTGGTAAATTTAGCCAAAGTTACATGGCCATATTTCGGATCCGGTTTTATGATTCGTTTTACCACTTTTTTACCGCGCATATTTTAAAAAAATCAAAATTTAAATTACTTTTTAGCCGCTTTTGGCCTCTTGTTGCCATACAAACTGCGGCCGCGACGACGGGCTTCCACTCCCAAAGCATCATAAACACCGCGCACAATATGATAACGCACGCCCGGCAGATCCTTTACGCGTCCGCCTCTAATCATTACGATAGAGTGCTCCTGCAGATTATGGCCTTCACCCGGGATATAAGCGATAACTTCCATGCCATTGCTTAAACGCACCTTAGCTACTTTTCGCAAAGCAGAGTTCGGTTTCTTGGGAGTGGTGGTATAGACCTTGGTACAAACACCTCGTTTAAAAGAAGAACCTTTATCAAAATATGTCTTGCGACGATGTAAATTATCAATGGTAAATTGCAGAGCCGGAACCTTGCTTTTTTTGATTTTATCTTGACGACCCTTGCGCGCCACTTGATTGAGTGTAG
>CAZXFG010000002.1:0-40205 GCA_964640515.1 uncultured Gammaproteobacteria bacterium
TGTTGCCGATATTAGCGGCCGGGGCGTCAATGCCGGAGATGTCTATGATGGAGAGGGCGTCGTCAATACCTGCGGTCACATAAGCGTATTTGCCAGATACAAAAACAGAATTAGCGCCATTAAGCTGTGTCGCTCCCACACCATCCTTGATAACACCCGCCTCCCACGGCGCGGTTGGATCAGAAATGTCTATGACAGAAAGAGAATCGTCTCCTATAGAAGCTACATAAGCGTATTTTCCGGAAACATAGACTGATTCAGCATTATTTAATTCCGTGGCTCCACCTCCATCAACTATCGTACCCACTTCTCTAGGGCTGGCCGGGTTGGAAATATCAATAATGGAAAGGGCGTTTTCTGTTGCCACAGCCACATAAGCGTACTTACCGGAAACATAGACTGATGACGGACCGGTTAGTTTAGTAGCTGTCCCGCCCGAACCATCATCAACTATCGTACCCACTTCTCTAGGGCTGGCCGGGTTGGAAATATCAATAATGGAAAGGGCGTTTTCTGTTGCCACAGCCACATAAGCGTATTTGCCGGAAACATATATTGAGTAGGGGTAGGCAAGCTTGGTAGCAGTGCCGCCCACGGAATCGTCAGACAGAGAACCCACTACTACAGGATTGTTTGGATTTGAAATATCCACTATATAAAGAGCGCTATTGTCGATAGAGCCGACATAGGCATATCTGCCGGAAACATAAACAGCGCTGGCGCTTAACCCGGTGACAGCGCCTGTCTCTCTGGGGCTGGCCGGGTTGGAAATATCAATAATGGAAAGGGCGCTATCATCTCTCACAGCCACATAGGCATATTGGCCGGAAACAAACAAATCGTATGGAGATCCCAAATACCTCGCCCCTACACCATCTTTAATATATCCGACTGCCGTGGAACTGGCAGGATTAGAGATATCTAACACCGAAAGCGAACTATCAGTCACAGAAATCACATAGGCATACTTACCTAAAACATCAACATCAGTGGCCGGGTTTAGCTGGTTACCGTCTATTTGAGACGAAGTAATAACACTCTTTTCGGTAGGATTGGAAGCCGACTGCAGATAATTTCCGCCATATTGATGGAATTTTTCGCTGGGGGTAGTGGTGCCAACACCAAATCTCCCTGTCACCGAAGAAGTCGCGACCGTAGTAGTGTTAAAAGTGAAACTGCCATCGCTGGCCGATATCGGAATATAGGTGGAACTGGAAGCAGTGCTGGTAGCCGCTACCCCGCCCAAGTATAAAGCATTAAAAGCATAAGGAGCGGCGGTAATCTGTTTGCGGGGGCTAAGAGTCTGCGAGTTGATGCGCACCTCCAAGTATAGCGAAGCATTGTTTTGAAAAATACTTTGGTCCAGCGCGTTAGTTGGAACCGAGGTATCGCCCAAGTTAATACTAAATAAACCATTGCTCGGCGTGGTGCTGACATGCAGAGGAGAGCCAATAGTGCCACTGGCTGAATATAAAATATTTCCTCCGGCGCTGGCGTCATAAATCAAGAAATACATGGCCTGGGTGGTGGTAGCCGCTGAACCGCTGACCAGAAGCTTGCCCTGATAAGTGACAATAGCCGGTGGATTGGCGGCTTGCGCTTGAAAATCAAAAACCAGATATCCAACAGCAAGAACAGATAACAAAAATAACCCAATTAACGGCAAAAATCGGATTTTTACTTTTCGTAATCCCTGTTTTAAAGCCTCCAGCATAATAACCAAAGCGTGATTATCTCTCTCCCACTTTAGTTGTTAGTAACATTATACCACAAAATGATAATATTATTTATATTGTAAGGACACAAAACTGTTAATAACTTTTTTACCGAGATTTTTAATAAAAAATAAAAACATCCTAAATAAAATTAGGATGCTTAGGTTAGCCAAAAATCTTAATTATCAGGCATGCGTTTTGCCGGCGCGCTTCAAAGGTACATTTACGGCGATCATACTCTCCTTTTTCCCGGCCATATCAATAACCCCTGTCTTGTGTTCTTCATAAGCCGCGTGGCTATAAGTCATATAATATTTATTCTCTCCGGCCAAAAAATAATAACGCCCTCGGCTGTCAGTAACTTGAGTCGCCACTAATTTGTTGAACTGCGAGTCAAAAAGCCGAGCGATAACCCGGGCGATAGGCCGTCTGGAAGCGACATCATAGACAATGCCCCATCCCTTGGGTTTTTTAGACACGGCCAAACGCTTGAAAACAAAAAACAAAAACAAATGCGCGACCAGCAAAACACCAACATACCACTGACGGGAAATATAGAAAGAAATCGCGGTCACTATCAAGCCAGCCCAAGAAAGAAAGACCTGCAACCGCCGCAAAAATTTCTGTACGGCCAGCCGTCTGGGGCCGGCGGTGGCGCCCACCGGGTCAATTGGGATATTTACGGCTACCATAGCGTTTTCTTCAGACACCTCTATCGCCTCGCCGTGATAAATATCAGCGCGGGTCCCATCGGTTTTGAATTCTTTGAGCAAAGCTGAAGGAAAAACCAACCCATCCTTGGTTACCGCAATCTTATATTTTCCCGGCTTGGCGCTGAAAATATATCTACCTTGCGCGTCAGTAACCCGCGACTGCACTATCCTGCCGGTTGATTGATCCACCAGACGCACCATGGCTAAATCAATCGGCAATTTGTTTAAAGAATTATATACCTGGCCCCATTTCTCCCGTTTTTTCTTGCCCAACAACAATAACGGCTGTAAAAATAAAAATTGCAATAAAGATAAAAGATTTGACCAAGAAACCACTGACACCGCGCTGACCGCCACTATGCCAATCGCTGTCGGGGCGACTACTTGGCTAGCGGTTTTTTTCACTTCCGGATTCTTTATCGTGTCGGCCACTCTTTCTACCGTCACTTGACTAATCGCGCCGGCTTGAAGAGTCAAATTCTTAGTTATACTTTTTACATTCTTCAAGACCGAAACTTGGGGGTCAATCTCAATCAACGGCGGTTTAGGAATTAAAGAAAAAACAAGATTAACCAAATTATTTTTTACCTCTACCGGGATTTTGCGTCCATAATACCCCGCTTTTTTAGTCTCAATAAAATATTGCCCATTAGGCGCCATCCAGCCGTAGGTGCCATTTTGATCGGTAATCACCGGATTTGTTTCTCCATAGAGGGAAACATCAACTTTATTTCCTCCGGCGGCCAGTAAAATTATTTCCACACCCTCCAAATGCATATTATCCTTGCCTCTCACTTCACCCAAACCGGCGCTCTGAAGCTCAAATTCCACGGTATCAAATTGATTGTTGCCATAATCTACTTCCAAAAAAGACTGATGCGGACCGGCCGAAGGAAAACTAATATCGGAAAAATATATTTCCGCGACCGGATTATAGACAAACTGATGGGTGCTCCCGCCGTCAATCTTAAGCAATATGCTGATTGGCGGGCCGGCTAGAATTTTCTTGGGGACGCCGACTGTAAAAGCCGACCCAAACAAACCGGCGACTGTTTTCCCTTGGCCGACGCTTAATTTAATCTGACGATTACCGGCTAAAAACAATAAACCGGATAAATCTATCTTGGCAAACTCCGGCACACTGGACGGGGGCGGGTTATACTCCTCATTATCAGCTTCATCAACACAGCCCGGGTCATTAGGAAAATCAACCAGGCCATCGCCATCATTATCTAAACCATCGGCGCAAGCCGTCCGGACAGTGGCTCCACCCGGGAGCGCCGGTCCGGCGCAAACCGGAAAACCGCCGCAATCCGCGTCCGCGCAATCCACTCTTCCGTCTCCGTCATCATCCAAACCATTGTCGCACAACTCCGGCTGCGCCCCGCCTCCGGGGCCGGGAGGGACGACGCAAGATATATTGGTCGCGCAATCAAGGTCAGCGCAATCTATGAACCCGTCATTATCATCATCAAGATTATTGTCGCAAATTTCAGCCGGTGGCGGAGGCGGCGCTTGAGGAGTGATTTTTCCATTCTTAAACACCCCGCCGCTGTAATTACCTGAAGTATCATAGGAAAAAAGAGTGTAATAATAATCAACATTCGCCTGCGCGTTTTGATCAGTAAAATTTTCCAATTTACTCGTATAAACCAACAGACCATCGTTGACATTGGCCGAACTGGCGCCGACCTTCCTCACTATCTTAATCCCTAAAAAATCCGGCACATTGAGCAAGGAAGGGTTGTTCCAACTCAAGCTGATGGAACTCTGGTTTACTGTCAATTGCAAGCCGTTTACATCGGGCGGCGGCACATTGTCTTTGTTGGTTTTAAAAGTGCCGTCAACGCTCTGGGCGCTATTGGCCGAGGCATCGGTAGAAATCACCCGAAAATGATAGGTCGTATTGGGCAACAAACCGGGCACTACGACACTGTGTTGTGTGACACTCGCATTGTCTAAAGCGGTACTGCCATATTGACTGGTCAAACCAAAATTGACCTGGCTGTCAGCCACTTCATCAGTATCCCAAGTGATAGTGGCGCTGGTAATGGCCGGGACTGCCGTTACATTGGAAATGACCGGCGGAACATTATCTACATCTGATAAAGTCTTAAAATTTCCGGCATTAAACACGCTTTGATTGATTGTATCGGTAACAGTGATGCGATAATAATAAGTGGTGTTAACATTTAACCCGGCCAAATTAACTTCATAGCCCCCCCCCACATTTCCACTACTGCCGTATGCGTCAGTCAAACCATAAACAAAAATTGTGGTGGATACGCCATGGTCATCGCTGGCGCTCCAGGTAATTTTAACTGAATTCTTCGCCGGCGTTACAACCACATTGTTAATCACCGGAGGATTATCTGCCGGAGGCGGCGGAGGTGGAGTATCTCCACCACCAGGACAGGTCTTTAACGTACAATCGGCGTTACAATCATTAGGGCACGCGCTGCCATTTAAAATTCCATCATCACAATCCTCTCCGATATCTACCAACGCATTACCGCAAACAGCCGCCGGCACAGTACCGCCCACGGTAATCGTTTCCTGCTGACTGGTTGATAACGCTTCCAAAGTAAAAACAGATGTCACCGTCAATACCGCAAAAAACAAAAACAAAATTTTTGCTTTTTTTGATTTTAAAATATTTTTAATCAATTTTTCAACCACGATAATCATAATGACGCCTGTATAAACGATAAACCAGCGATAAACCAACGCACAATAAAATCCCTAATATCGCGATACTCCATTTGGGAAAATACCAAACCGGCGCTAAGACCGTAATGGTCTGTTGTGTCCGTCCGTAAACTACCTGCGCCCGCGCTTGGTATCTTCCCGGCCACAATATATCAGGGCGAATATTTTTTTCTAAACGACGATGAGCGCCAACCAAAAGCTGGCCGCCGGCCAACCAAGTTTCTTCAAAAATTTCTTTATTCAGATAACTGACAGACAACCGACTGCCCAAAGGTATGTCAATATTTCCTTTATTGCTCACTTCCAAATTGATTTTCCAATCATTATCCCAAGTAAAAATATCATCGCACTTAAAATCTTCTATTTTTACCACTTCCTCCGCCCGGCCGGCGACTTGAAGAGATAAAATAGAAAACAACCTACCTCCGATTTGATTTACTCCAGACTGACTATCTTCAGGTATCGCCTCCGCGGCTAAACCCAAAAAATGTGAGAGCGGAGGCGCGCCGGAAGGAACGGAAACGAGAAATTTTACATTTTCTTCCGCCCCGGATTTCAGTGAAATAATGTCTTTTTCCGGCTTCGCCCATTGCTCCGCCTCTTCTGTGCCAATACCAAAAATTATACCCCCCTGCTCATTTTGTTTTATACCGCCGACAAAAATCCTAAAATCCTGACCCCCCCGCCCTTCGTTCTTGACCGTCAAATAAACCGCCTGTGACTGGCCGGGACCAAGAGTCACCAAATATTTAGTGGGTAAAATGGAAAAAGCTTGTGACCGGCCGACATGAAGCGACGCGACAATTAAAAACAAGAAGAAAAAAAACCAAAATTTTCGCCACATAAAAATTACAGAGTCAAATTAGCGGAGGCCTGCAAAATGATAGTTTGCGATCGCGCGCCGGCGGTAGTAACCTTGCTGACAGATGCCTTGAAAGTCAAGGTTTCTTGACTGTTATAAACCGGAGTGCTGGAAACCGCGATCTGTAAACCAACCGCGACAGCATTGTCCCCGCTTAGGAGGTTGTCGTCTCCGCTTGCGGCAAACCCATACTCTTCCGAACCGGCTGTAACCGCTCCGTCAGCTACGGCCGTCAGACTGGTGCCGCTTACTTCTCCTATAGAGAGAGCGTAACCGCTTTCATCATCCGTGGTAATGGTGACCACCGTGCCGACAGAACTGACACCGGCCCTATAAATATCTCCTAGATCCAAGGTGCTATCGCTAAAACTTATAGAGATGGAACTGGATACCATCGCCTGATAACCACCGCGCACTTCATAAACACCACCGCTGGTGGTAGTGGCGATGGCCTCTCCCCAACTATCCTCCAGACCATATATGCCTCCCTCGCTTAAGCCCCCGCCCGTATCAATCACATCGGCATAAATACGGTAACTATTATCCGGAGAAACCATGTCTCCTCTCACGGACATGGGTGTTGTCAATCCTAAAAAAACTAAAATTAAAACCGCTAACTTTCGCATAGATTAATCTTTTTTTATCTCCCTCCCACCAACAACCTAATCTTGTTGGTTATATCCTGATTGTTTGGATTCAAATCTTTGACTTTATAATAATATTCTAAAGCCGCGCTGCGTTCGCCTCGTAATTCATACAGCAACCCCAAACTGTACAAAACATTAGAATAATTAGGAGACAAACGAGCCGCTTCCAACCATAATTTTTCCGCCTCGCCGCGATCGGCGCCCTTGTTGCGATTATAGAGCAAACGACCGTAATTAAACAAAATCTCCACATTTCCGGCTCCTGCCGGCAGAATACTTTTATAAACTTCAACAGCCCGTTCCGGTTGGTTGGTCTGCTCATAAGCATTGGCCAATCCGGTGTGCGCCCCCAGATAATCACTCTTCAGCCGGATGGCCTCTTTATAATTTTTAATCGCGTCCTCCCATTTACCGGCCAAAGCATAGTTGTTGGCCAACCTCCAATACAAAACAGCGTTGGTCGGCTCTAAATCTTTGGCGGTCTGCCAAGTTTTAATAGCCCAGTCACGCGCCTCGGGCACTAAAGCCGAAGCATTTTCATACATCACAGCCAGATTTTCCCAGATCATCACCGTATTGGGAGAAATTTCAGTCGCCCTTTTGGCCTCGTTCACCGCCTTAGCCACCAAAACGCTAATAGCCGGCACATCAGGTTGAGCAACCTTGGTCATGTCCGTGGCTTGGTACAGATATACTTGAGCCAAGGCAGAATGGTAGATATCGGTATTCGGACGCTGTCCAATCGCCCGGACCAGTTTGTCCTCGGCCACCTTATAATCATTGCTCTGCAAAGCCTGCGCGTACAACAGCTCCCCGGAATACAACCGCGCGCCCCATACCCCGGCCATAATCACGGCGGAAATAATAACGATTAAAATAAAAGAAAAAGATAAACTATATTGCGGTGTATCTTCCACGGTCCATTCTCGGTCTTTGATAATCCCCTTGTATAAAAAGGCCAGACCGGTCACTACCAGACCGAGCAGTAGCCACCACAGCCACCAAAGCGCCGGCCCGAAAAAAATGAAACACATGCCAATAGACAAAACCAGCCAGGCCAGAGCCGTGAGAAAAATTTCCAATCTGATATTGTCTTGACGCAGGCCCAAACCGAATCCCGCGCTTTCCGGTATTCCTTGATCCCGACTGTGATACCAGACTTGGAAGACATGCCCCAAGACATAGAGGATAATAAAAACAAAAAGCAGAGTAAACAATAAACCATTTTCAGAAACAAAAGCCTGCAGAGTATTGTAGGGCTGGCCAAAGCGCAACATCCAAGCTGTGCTGTCATAATTAAAGGCCTCGTCTCTAAACCTGGAAAAATCAACATTAAAAGTGCCGGCTCCGCTTCCTAACATAAAATTTTTCACTCCGCTAAAAACCGTGCTCCCGACGATTTTCCATGAAGGATTGCTACCCAAAGCCACTTCGGCCGGCACGACTGATTGCAGTTGTTTAGGCGTACCAAAAATAATCAAAATAATAGTCAGAACCAGCATGGCAAACAGCACTGACAACCATCCCATTCTCGCTTCTTTTACAAAGTTCACTCCTAAAATCAAGAGGAAGACTATCGCGATAACCAACATCCACCAAATCACTTCAAAACCCAATAAAACCAGGGATGTAATAGAAATTATGGAAATAAAAAAAACAACTAATGACCGGCCCGCCGGCAAATCTTTTTTAATCAACTGCCCGGCCGCGAGAATAAAAATCACCAACATCCACAAACCAAACGGACTATTGATTTTTTCAATAGTATTCCAGACAGTCAGACCGAACCAAGAGGATAAAAAATCATAGTGAAACAAAGTCTTTAGACAAAACAGCGCTCCGGTCATCCCTCCCACCAACAACAACGCGTCAGTCATCCCCCGCCACCAACCGGGTCGTTGCAAATAGTTAACCAGTACAAAATAAAAAACCGCTAAGGCCGATAAGAAAACAAAATGCAACACAAAATATTCGCTTCGCCCCAGGAAACTGTCATAGATATTGGCGGAAAATACTGAAGACAACAACATGAGACCAAGCAGAGCCAACACGAAAAAATCTAAAATTGACTGGCGATATGACAACCGCTTGGTTAAAACTATCTTTAGAGCGAAAAGCAGCACATTCATCAATACCAGCCCCATAAACAAATACTGTTTTGGTATGATGTGAAAATCAACCAAATTTTTATCCATGACCAAGGGGATAAAAAACACATTCAAGACCAAAAGGATATAAGAAAATATATCCAAAAACTTAAACAAGCGCCGGTTGGACATACGTTTGATGGGTTAAAGAATAGATTTTACATATTCATTATACCATAATATTTCTTGATAAGAGATGTGCATAACTACGGCTTGGTTTGACACGCGACTAGCGCGGGTGGTAAAATATAAGTGTTTCACAGAGATACGCTTAATTTATGTCAGAAGTTCCCCAACAAACTAAGAAGGAACTCCCCTCTTTAGACTATATAGCCGGCCTAGTTTCCAGCCGCGGTAATTTTGGTTGGGCTAAAAAAGGAAAGCGGATAATCCCCTTCTTCCAAATCAAGATCCATCGTTCAGAACTCTCCACTCTTAAACTTGTTAAAGCCAAACTGGGTTTAAGGGAAAAGATATACGAATATTGCCATCAAAACAGAAACTATGCTTTACTGCTGGTAAGAAAAAAACTGGTCCTGGAACAGACGATTATACCCTCGTTTGAATTCCGCCTGTTTGGCGCGAGGCAAAAACAGTTTGAAAAATGGAAAAAACGGTTTTACCGGATATGGTTAGCCAAACTCTACCCGGAAGCTAAAATTTAACGGGTGTTCCATAATAAACTCGCGTAAACATGTTACTTGTGAACGGCTAAAAATGAAAATTTGTATAGACTAGTCTATACAAATCGCACAGATTCACCACTTTATACACCAAGTTATCCACAGCTCTATACACAAAACCACCCTAAAAGGTGATTTTGACTCAAAAGTGGACCTAGGCAGAATCGAACTGCCGTCCCAGCAATGCGAATGCTGTGTTCTACCACTGAACCATAGGCCCGTAATCCATTGTTTGTATAGACTAGTCTATACAAACAGCCCCTCCCAAACAGCCCCTGGTGCCCCCGAAGGGAATTGAACCCCTATTTTGTCCTTAGGACGGACCTGTTCTATCCGTTGAACTACGGGGGCCTGGCAACAATTTTACAGGAAAAAATATCTCTTGGCAAGTATCTGCTTGCTATTTTATCCCCGTCATAATACAATTGTTAATGTTTTTCCATTAAAAATGATTTATATGAATTCAGTCATCGCTTTAATAGCATCTTTGGGATTATTAATCGCCTGTCTGGTCATTTTTCTACTTTTTAGAAAACTTCAGGAGAGCCAAAAACCTAAAGAAGGGGAGCAGAATATCTTTTTAATGTTGCAAAACCAGATTCAAGAGCTCAACCAACTGGTTGATCGCAAGATTAGCGACACGCACAAGGTAATGACTGAAACCCAAAGCAGTCTGCACCGTACCATTCAAACGCAATTCGGTCAAAGCGCCAAGATTATTTCCGATGTGACTGAACGCCTGACCAAATTAGATGAGACCAATCGCCAAGTCGTCAATTTTGCCGACCAATTGCAGAACCTGGAAAATATTTTACAAAATCCCAAACACCGCGGCATACTGGGGGAATACTATCTGGAAAATGTCTTAAAAAATGTTTTGCCGCCCGGGAGTTATCAGATGCAATATAAATTTTCCGACGGCGACATCGTGGACGCGGTGGTCTTCATTAAAGATAAAATCATACCAATTGACTCCAAGTTTTCTTTGGAAAATTACAACCGCGCCGTGAGTGAAAAAGACGCTAACCTTAGAGAAGAATTGGAAGGCGCTTTTAAGCGGGACCTCAAAAATAGAATTGATGAAACCAGCAAATATATCAAGCCCAAGGAGGGGACCATGGATTTCGCTTTTATGTTTATCCCGGCCGAGGGAATATATTACGACTTACTAATCAACCAAGTGGGCGCGCTAAAAACCAACACCCATGATTTAATTGAATACGCTTTTAAGGAAAGACATGTGATCATTGTGTCGCCGACTTCTTTCCTGGCTTATCTACAAACCGTCATGCAGGGCCTCCGAGCGTTAAAGATAGAGGAGTCAGCCAAAGAAATCAGGAAGAGGGTGGAGGAGCTGGGTAAACATATTCTGGCCTATGACGAATACATGAAAAAACTGGGCATCAACCTGGGCACTACGGTCAACGCCTATAATACCGCCTATAAAGAGCTGAATAAGATAGATAAAGATGTGATGCGAATCACGGACGGAGAAAAACAAATTGAGCCGGCTTTGCTGGAAAAACCAAATTTAGAGATAGAATCTTGACTTTTCCGCCCATCTGTATTAATATATCCGCATAATTTCGCCCGCTAAACTGTTTTTAGCTCTCATAAAACAGGCGGGCAGTAAACCACTCTAATCTCTATGCCCAATAAAGCTAGCGCTAAAAAAGCCCTAAGACAGAACAAAAAAAGAGCCGCCATTAATCAGATGTACCGAGAAAAATTCAGAAACGCCGTGAAAAAAGCGGCCAAAGCTAATTCGGCTGAAGAATTCATGAAACTGGCCAGTTTGGCTCAAAAAGCTCTGGATAAAGCGGCTAAACACGGCACCATCAAGAAAAATACGGCCAGCCGCAAGCTATCCCGCCTGATGAAAAAACAAAAAACCGCGGTAAAAAAATAAAGTAAACAAAACAATCGCCATCCTCAATTGAGGATGGTTTTTGTTTGCAAAAAGGGCCGCGTGGGATATAATGAATATATATTAAAATAATTCATATAAAATATGGGAGAACAAAGACCTTCACCGCCACCGGAATCCGGTTTAGAGCGAGATGCGCTACCTGGAATGAAAAAAATGAGAGAAAGAGGTGACCGGGCAAGAAAAATCACCGAGGAACTTATACCTTTGATCCCAGACCCAGATGACGCCGAACGATTCTCACCCGAAGTCATCAAAACATATAAAAAACAAATGGCCGAAATAATTGCTCGGCAAATTGAGCAACGACCAGACTGTGAACCAGCCGAACAGGAACAAATAACACAACAAATTATTAAAACTTTTGGGAGGCAAATGTTGCGCGCCTCCAAATCTGAACATGAATTGGAATCCTTTAAAACGCGGACTATGGAACTGGAGCGGGCGAGCAAAAGAGACCCTCTCACTGGCTTGCAAAACAGGAAAGGAGCGGAAGAGGGATACGCGGCCATCAGAGAATTAGAGAGGGAGGGTATCTTTCAAGGAGAAACTGTTTTTGTCAGATTTGACTTAGACAACTTCAAGCTAGTTAATGATTTGCTAAGCCACAACCAAGGCGAT
The DNA here is from genome assembly GCA_964640515.1 of uncultured Gammaproteobacteria bacterium. Classification (GTDB taxonomy): domain Bacteria; phylum Patescibacteriota; class Patescibacteriia; order Magasanikbacterales; family GWA2-37-8; genus CAZXFG01. The sequence continues at coordinate 12,025 of CAZXFG010000002.1, forward strand.
CAAGTATTGCGCTGGGTGGCCAAAAATCTGGAAACAAAAGTCAATCAAACGGCCAATAGCGAATTGACTAAATTGGGGCTACGCCCGGCTGATGTGCGCATTCGTTTCAGCGGCGATGAATTTGGAATAATTCTTACCGATGTCCGACCGGGCAAACGGCAAACCGCAAATGGAGAGGAAGACATTTCTCTAGAAGACACGATAAAAAAAATTTTGGTCAGAGTTGTGGAAGCGATTGAGGATATAAATGAAGAATTGCCCGCTCAAGTAAAGGATAAGATTTTTATTTCAGCCAGTGTCGGTTATGCTATTGTGCCTAAAAATGGAGCAACGTCATTTGATGAGGCCAACGCGCGAGCAGACAAAGCCGCTGGTACGGCTAAACTGCTAAAATTCTTGCAACGGGAAGGAGAGGACTACCGCTCGGGTAAAAAAAGAATAATCAATTTTGATGTGGCAGAAAAAGAGGGTTTGCAGACGCAAGAAGAATTTCGCACTTTGAGTCCTTCTGAACTGGAAACCCTGCAGACTATTCAACCATTTTTACGGGCGTTAGACCAAGCAAAAAAAGTTGTGGACGAAGACATGGTCCCTTCCTTAGTTGCTCAATTCAATCAAATAGTAAAGACGATTCAGGAAGGTATAAGGCTCAAACAAGCGGAAAAAAAGGGGTAATAACTTTATGATTCCCCGACAAATAAATCTAGAAGCATTGACTGGTCGCCCTGACCGGTTTTTGTTTTGATGTCAATTTCCAGCAGACGCTGATAAATATTTTTGAGTTTTTGCAAAGGATACCGGCGCACCAAAGGCAAACTTTTTTTTACCGCGTAAGGATGCAAGCCGAGCGTCTCGGCCAAAGCGTCGCTGGTCATCTTATCCTCCCGGTCAAACAAATCGCGCAACTGGATCAAAATCCTGAACTGGCGCAGTATCATACTAAATAAGTATGTATCATCTTCACCCAATTTTCGCTGGTCGTCCATCAGCTTAAAAGCCGTTTTTTTATTTCCGCTCACCACCGCGTCCACCATGCTGAAAATGTTATCGTCTTCTTTTTCCGCTAAAAATAGCCGCGCATCGGCCAAACTAATTTCCTCGCCTTTTTTATAAGCCAACAACTGATCCAATAGAGAATTAAGCAACCACATGTCTTGACCGGTATGGCGAGCCAAAAAAACCAACGCGTGCGAACCTATTTTACCACCGCGAACCGCGACTTCTTTCCCGACCCAAGCGGACAATTCTCCCGTTTCCAAACTTTTAAATTCTTGGGCGTATTTTTCTTTAGCTAACAGCCCGGCCAATTCCTTGGCCGACCCGCTTTTACCAAACACTTCGCCTTGCCAAAAAACCAACACATTGCTTTCGGGAATTTTTTTATTTTTTACCCATTCCGCTAATTCGGACAGCATATCCTCATCTGCGGAAGACAGAGTGTTTTCCAAAACTATCATTCTTTTTTCAGCCAAAAAAGGCGCGGCCGTCATCTCGCTCAATATCTTGCCCATTTCTTCTATTTTGGCATCCAAAATCACCACATTATACCCTTGGGGATCGCGCTGTTTCTTGAATTGCTCAATGGTTTTTTTGAGATATTGCCGGCTTCTAAAAGTGTCGGCGCCGTAGATGTAAATAATCATAGCAGGGGAATTGTATTACAAGCGGAAATTTTAAGCAACCGCGCGTTTAATCATAAACTCCACATTTTCATCAGCATTTATATGTCCAATATTTTTTCCCGGATTGGCATTCTTCCATACCCGGAATATTTCATCGGCAAAACTCTGGCCAACGGTTTCTACTCCGTTAAAATCCAATACAATATCCCGAAATTTATCCAACCCCATCATTACTCTGCGCGCTTCGGAGCGTGATAATAAATTTTTATCAACTTCAAATAATTTGACCAGCACTTTGGTTTTTGAAAAATCAAAAGTGTCTTTATCCGTGTATTCGGCAAATATCGCCTGCGCGGTTTTGGCGCCATTCACATTTATATTGAAATAGATTTCCGTTCCGCCGCGATCAACGCAATCCTCTAAAATAATATCCTTAAAATTTTCTTCATTGAAAAATCTGATAACCTTACCTGAACTCCTTATCGTGAATGAATCCGCCATTTTAGAAGTAAAAAAAATGCCTTGACCGGTATGTCTGGCCGCGTCGGTAGATTGTTTCCCCTTCAACAGCTGTTGGATGGCGGATAAGATATCCGATAAACCAAATTCCTGTTTAATTTTATTGAATATCCCCACTCCGCCATCTCTAACGGCAAAATTAACTTCATCCTTAATTCTTTCCATCGCTACTATCACTTTATCGGAACGCGAGTGCTCAATAGCGTTATTTACCATTTCCAATAAAGCGTAGGTTACGATGTTATTTATATTTTTTTTCAGACCGAACAATACTCCAGTCTGATCCTGGATTCTTTTTAAAACATACTCTTCCGACAGATTCTCATTGAGAAAAGTTTCACTAAAATCCTTGATATTTTCCTTGGCGCGCCGCAACGACCGCGCGTCGGCTAATATATAAACGGCTTTGTTGGCTTTCCCTAAAAGCAAAATTCTTCCTTCGTCGCGCAGATCCTGCAAAGCGCGGTTCACATAGGTACGCGAAAAACCGCTCGCGCGGACAATGTCCGCGGCCTTGAGCTGTTTGACGGTTGTTATTTTGGCCAAAATTAAAGATTTCAGGTTATTCATAGTTTGCAGTTTGTTGACAACTTATATTTTATCATATTTATATAAAGTTGTCAACCACATGTAAACAAAATACGCCAAAAATGGCGTATTTATTGGATTTTTACTATCGGCCAGGCCTACTTCATCTCCCCCCACCTCTTCCCGCTATGCACCTCAACCTTGATAGGCACGCGCAACTTCACCACTTTCTCCATAGTCTCTTTCAAAAGCGGGGTTAGCTTATTTTCCAACCCTTTTTTTACCTCAAACACCAACTCATCATGCACTTGCAGAGTCATTCTGATTTCTCCTTTTTCATAAGGTTGCTTGGTCTCTTCGCTTCTCGCGATGACTTTTTTCACTTCAATCATGGCCATCTTTATCAAATCCGCGGCCGTGCCCTGTACCGGATGATTAACCGCCATGCGTTCAGCCGCGGCCCGCAACTGATAATTGGCGGCTTTTAATTCCGGCAAATAGCGCCGGCGGCCAAATAAAGTTTCGCAATAACCTTCTTTTTTAGTGAACCCCAAGGTGCGATCAATGTATTTTTTGACCCCGGCGAACTCCTGAAAATATTTAGCGATGAAATCTTTGGCCTCCCACTGGGGAATTTCGGCTCGCCAGCTCAAACCATAAGCCCCCATGCCGTAAAGGATGCCGAAATTAATTTCTTTGGCCGCCCGCCGCATCTCTTTGGTCACTTTATCCAAAGGCACGCCATTAATAGCCGCGGCCGTGGCCTGATGAATGTCTTCGTCTTTGGCAAAAATCTCCATCATCCGTTTATCTTCAGCCAGCGAGGCCACAATCCGCAATTCAATCTGCGAATAATCCGCGCTCACCAAAATATTACCGTCTTCAGCCACAAAAGCTTTGCGAATCTCCCGCCCCATCTCCGTGCGAATCGGGATATTCTGCAAATTGGGGTCGGAACTGGACAAACGACCGGTGGCTGTCACGGCCTGATTGAAACTAGTGTGAATCCGTCCGGTTTTTTTGTTAATCAAAGCGGGCAACACATCAATGTAGGTGTTTTGCAGTTTGCTCAACTCGCGATGAATTTCTATCTCCTCAATAATCGGATGAAGCCCGCGCATTTTTTCCAACTGCTCCGCGCCCGTGGATAATCCGGTTTTGCCTTTCTTGATTCCCTCCGCCGGAATATCTAATTTTTCAAATAAAATTTCCCGCAACTGAAGCGGAGAGGAAATATTAAATTCCTGCCCGGCCATTTTATATATTTTTTGCGAAACTTTTTTTATTTCTTCCGCCGCTTCTTTGGATAATTTAGCAAGCGCCCCCGTGTCCACGGCCACACCGTTTAATTCCATCTCCGCCAAGATGCCGATGAGCGGCATTTCCACTTTTTCAAACAATCCCTGGTCATCAATCTTTGCCAACTCTCCGCGCAACTTGGACACAGTTTGCGCCAATAGATACAGCTCTTCCGCCACTGCCTTGGCATCCAGGCCAAACAAACTGGTTTGATTATGTCCCGCCGGCAATTCCCTGCCCAGCTCTTTCAAAACCACGCTGGCCGGGTCGTGCGCGCGACTGCCCGGATTTAACAAATAGGAGGCGACCATTATATCAAACAATTTATTTTTCACTGTCATTGCGAGCCCCGCAGGGGCGCGGCAATCTCCTGCTATTTTAGGGATTGCGGAGCCTGTCCCGAGACGAAGTGAGGGATCTCGTTTCTCGCAATGACAAGTTATGATTTTTATCAACTGCTTCAAATCATGCCCCGCCAATTCCAATTCTTTATCCTTAAAGACTCCCAGCAAGTCTTCCGTAAATTCGGCCGGCACCCAAAATCCGCGCCGGCCAATGACAAAAACCAAACCCTGCAAACGGGCGCTGAAAATATCCGTCCCGTCCAACACCGCTTTACAGGCAAAATGTTTCGCCTCTCTGATTAAGCCGTCTATTTGCCCAACCGTCTCCTTAAATTTCACCTCCACAAAATTAAAATCTTCCGCCGGATGCTTTTTTGCCTTAGCCGTTTTTTCATCCGTTTCCAACCGGCTCGCGCTTTCCGCCTTCATCCCCGGCACTCTTTTTAAAAGAGAAGCGAACTCGTATTCTTGAAAAATTTTAGCGATTTTTTCATGATCTATTTTCTTCAACTCGCAGTCTTCCATTTTAAAATTCATATCCGGCACTTTGTCGTCCAAGGTGGCTAATTCCTGGCTTAAAAAAGCGCTCTCTTTCCCGTCCTCCAATTTTTTAATCACCGATTCTCTGATGCCCAGCTTGGTTAATTTTTTCAAATCTTTATATATCTCTTCCAAACCGCCGGCTTTTTGAATCAACTCGGTCGCGGTCTTCTCGCCAATGCCCGGCACGCCGGGAATATTATCCGAAGCGTCGCCGCGCAAAGCTTTATAATCCAATACCCGCTCCGGCCCAAAACCAAATCTGTTCTTTACCATGGCCGAATCGTAAATCACCACATCGCTTAATCCTTTGCGCGAAGTATAGACCCGGACTTTTTCATTTACCAATTGCAGAGTATCCATGTCGCCGGTGACGATAAAAATTTCTCCGCCTCGAAACGGTTTTTTCTCCATTTTTTTCACAATCGTGGCAATCACATCATCGGCTTCATAGCCCCTCTTCTCATAAACCGGAATGCCAAAAGCTTTCACCACTTCATGAACCAAAGGAATCTGATCATAAAGTTCTTGGTCCGCTTTCACCCGAGTGGCTTTGTATTTTTCATATTTAACATGCCTAAAAGTCCCGCCGGCCACATCAAAAGTCACGGCCACATGCGTGGGTTGCAAATCTTGCCAAACTTTTAACAGCATGGAAGTAAAGCCATAGACCGCGTTGACCATCTGTCCTTTTTTGGTGGTCAAAGGCGGTAAAGCGTGATAGGCGCGATGCACAATCGCGTTGCCATCAATTATTATTAACTTTGACATAATTTTTATCTCAATAATTTTACTTCAATATCTTACCTCTAAACATGGCTTTGGGCAAGAAAAAATCCCTCCGACTTTATAACGGGGGGATGGTTCTTGAGGCCACGATGGGATTCGCACCCATGCATAGCGGTTTTGCAGACCGCCGTGTTAACTGCTTCACCACGTGGCCACTTTTATGGACAAATAATACCATCGGTAAACGCGAATGTCAAAATAAAAAGACCCCCTACCTCACATAACCCAGCGGGTTCACCAGAGTATTATTGACACGAATTTCAAAATGCAAGTGGATACCCGTGACCCCGCGCACATTGCCGGTTTTGCCCATTAAGGCAATGGACTGGCCAATCCCCACATAATCACCCACGGAAACGAGCAGGCGTGAATTATGGCCATAGACCGTTTTATAACCATCGCCATGATTCAAAATAATATAACAGCCATAACCGCCGTTCCATCCGCATTGCGATACTTCCACTGTTCCGGCCCTGGCCGCATAAATAGCCGACGCCATGGGGCCGGCGATATCAATGGCATGGTGTTGCCAATTATAATATTGGGTTACGGTGCGGGCGGAGGAAGGCCAAACAAAACCATAGGCCCCGACCGCTTGACGCGAACTGGCCGGAGCGGCAATAGAGCCGACAGTCGGGCGGACCACGGGAGGCACATAGACATTGGGCTTAGCCCCGCCCGGGATCATAATTTCCTCGCCTATAATCAAATCCGTCCCGTCCTCTTTCAACTTATTGAATTTGACGATCTCGTCTGCCTTGGCGCCATACAAAATCGCGATTTTGTTCAGAGTATCTCCTTTTTTAATTTTATGCGTGATACCGGAAGTGGGAGGAATCTTGAGTTTATTGCCCGGCCTGATTACGCTTTGCAAGCTCAAATTGTTAGCCCACAAAACAGTGGCCACGGAAATATCAAACTGATAAGCGATAGTGCTTAAAGAATCCCCCGGTTCCACTATATATTCCACGGTTTTATTTCGCACCCCGCTAATCACCGCGCCGGGCATGATATATGGTTTATTGATTGCCAAACCACCGGGAGCTATAGCCGCTAAATCCTGCCCGGCCGAGTAGAGTTGGCGTTGGGGAACAGCGTAAATATCCGTGCTGACCACTCCTTCTTTCCAAGAGGGAGCTACCTGTTCTGAAACCGGCGGTTCGGCTACCACTTCCTCCAATGCGTAATCTTCAGAAGGAACAGATAGCGCGTAAGCAAGAGTATTCCGGCCGACCGTGTAAGAATCCTGTCTTTTGGATAATACGGTCTGGGGCAAAGCCACTAAAAAAAGGGCTAGAAAAATGACCACTTGCAGATTACGGCGTTGTAAAATCCAATTATCAGGCCTCGTCAATCCGTGCCTTTTCAAAAAATAATTCAACTTATAATTGATAAAAGCTCCAAAACGCCAAAAAGGGCTGGCCAATCCGCCCAAGACAAAAAATAGGCCCCGGCCGACCCACCAAAAAAAACGCTTTCCATACATCAAAACCCGCAGAAATTTTAACAGCAAGTTATATTTCATAGCTTGACTTCCGGTCTATCTTACCATAAAATAGGAGCAAAAATCAACCTACCTTTAATTTATTCTTAATTCGTCCAATTCTATGACGACAGTCCTTTGGGGAGCCATTTTACCGGCCCTACTGGCCGTAATCTATGGTATCATCTTAATTCGCTGGATTAACAAGCAACCGGCTGGCGATGAACGCATGCAGGCCATTGCCCGCGCCATTCAAGACGGGGCTAAGGCCTATTTATTACGCCAATACAAAACGATTGCCGTGGTAGCAATTGTGGTTTTTTTCTTAATCGGTTGGTTTATTGATTGGGTGACGGCTTTTGGCTTCTTGACTGGCGCTATTTTCTCCGGTCTAGCCGGCGCCATTGGCATGACAATATCTGTCCGCTCTAATGTGCGCACTGCTGAAGCGGCTAAAAAGGGTTTTAAGGAAGCTCTAAATGTGGCGGTCCGGGGCGGTTCTATTACCGGAATGCTGGTGGCTGGTCTGGGTCTTTTGAGTGTGGCCGGTTTTTACTATATTACTCATGATATCTCCGCTCTGATCGGCCTGGGTTTTGGCGGAAGTTTGATTTCAGTCTTTGCTCGCATTGGCGGCGGTATTTTTACCAAGGCCGCTGATGTGGGCGCTGATCTGGTGGGCAAAGTAGAAAAAGGCATTCCTGAAGATGACCCGCGCAACCCGGCGGTTATTGCCGACAATGTGGGAGATAATGTGGGGGACTGCGCCGGCATGGCCGCTGACTTGTTTGAGACCTACGCTATTACCGCTCTGGCCGCCATGATATTAGGTTCACTGCTAATTCCGGGCAATGAAAAAGTTTTGGTTTATCCTTTGCTCTTGGGCGGCATTTCTATTATCGCTTCCATTCTAGGCATTTTCTTCATCCGTTTGGGGAAAACTAAAAATGTCATGAACGCGCTATATAAAGGATTGGCGGCCGCCGGCTTCCTGGCCCTCATTGGATTTTATCCGGCCACCCGCTGGCTGATTAGCGGGTTAGACGGTTACAGCGTGAACAAAATATATCTGACCGCGGTGATTGGCTTGATTTTAACGGCGGCCATGGTTTGGATTACAGAGTATTACACCTCGCAAAAATATAAACCGGTAAAAGATATTGCCAAGGCCTCCACTACCGGTCATGGCACTAATATCATCACCGGATTAGCCGTCTCCATGAAATCCACGGCTTTGCCGGTACTCTGCATTATGGCCGCTATCTTAGCTTGTTATTGGCTGGCTGGTTTGTATGGCATCGCTATCGCGGCCGTGAGCATGCTCTCTCTGACCGGAATTATCGTGACTATTGATGCTTATGGTCCAATCACTGATAATGCCGGCGGTATCGCGGAAATGGCAAACTTGCCAAAAGAAGTGCGCGATATTACCGACCCTCTGGATTCTGTGGGCAATACCACTAAAGCTGTCACTAAAGGTTACGCGATCGCTTCGGCGGCTTTAGCGTCATTGGTCTTGTTTGCTGATTTCACCCACAAACTCCCTGATACCGTAAAATTTTTGTTAAATGACCCCAAAGTACTGGTTGGATTATTTATCGGCGGTCTTTTGCCTTATCTATTCGGCTCCATGCTGATGGAATCCGTGGGTAAAGTGGCCGGAAGCGTGGTAGAAGAAGTGCGCCGACAATTTAAAGAAATTTCCGGTATTATGGAAGGCGCCAATAAACCGGATTATGGCAAGGCAGTGGATATTGTAACCAAGGGCGCTATCGGACAGATGATTGTCCCCTCTATGCTCCCAATCTTCGCTCCAATTCTTGTGGGCTGGTTATTAGGCGTGGAAGCTTTAGGTGGAATGTTGCTCGGCACCATCATCACCGGCATTTTCGTGGCTATTTCCATGACTACCGGCGGCGGGGCTTGGGATAATGCTAAAAAATATATTGAAGAAGGAAATTACGGCGGCAAAGGTTCCTTTGCCCACCAAGCCGCAATTACCGGAGACACAGTCGGCGACCCATACAAGGACACGGCCGGCCCGGCCATCAACCCGATGATTAAAGTGGCGAATATCGTTGCCTTGTTGATTGTGGGATTGTTGATAAAGTAAAAAATATTTTTTAAAGACTCCGGTGTACGCCGGAGTCTTTTTGTTGCTTGACAACTATTTTTTTCATGATATACTTGTATTACAAACATAATATATTGTATTACAAATCATATGCGTCAAATTTTGAATATTTCTCTACCCGCCCAAATGGCCACCTTAGTAAAACAAGAACTAAAGAATGGCGAGTACGCTAGCACTAGCGAGTTTTTCCGCTGTCTACTCCGAGGATGGATGGAAGAACGGGCATTGATAGAACTTAATAAAGGCCGTAAGGAAATAATATTAGGCCGAGCTAAGAAACTTCGTTCTCTCAAAGATTTGCGGTAAAATATCTTTAAGGAGGGTATGGATATTTTTTATACAACCAAATTTTCCAGAGAATATAAAAAGCTACCAGAACAGATTAAAAATATAGCCGAAAAACAAGAACAGATTTTTCGGCAAAACCCTTTTTCTCCTGTTCTGAAGACGCATAAATTGGGAGGTAAATTAAAAAAGTTCTGGTCTTTCTCTATAGGATATAAGTACAGAATAATATTTGAATTCGGTAAGAATGAAACTGTAAATTTTTTATTAATTGGCACACACGAAATATACCAATAAAATTATGTGCTATAGCAAAGAAGTACAACTTACCACTTCCATCTTGGCTCTGTTGGCCTCGTTTCTTATCCTCATTTTTTTAATTTCCTCGCTTCCTTTCTTCCAGTGTCTAACCTGGAAATTTATTTGGCCTTAATTTTTACCGGGCCATAGTTGACATTTCTCTCAATTTAAAGTAAAATCACCCTTGTTTTATCCATACCTAGGATATGTAGATTTGGTAATTTTCTCGCTTTCCTCGGCCGCCAAGGCCCCCGCCTAGGCGGGTGAAAAGCCTGTGGGCTGCATAACCCGCTCAAAAAATACCAAATCTACATATCCTAAATTTAATATTTTATGCAATACGAAGCCAAAAAATTGGAAAAAGCCCAAATAGAGCTAAAAGTAACTGTTTTGCCGGCTGATTACGAAAAAAACCTGCAAAACGCGGCCCAGAGACTGTCCGAAAGAGCGGCCATCAAAGGCTTTCGCCCGGGAAAAGCCCCCTATAATATTGTTAAGGAACAATTGGGTGAGCTGAAAATCATGGAAGAAGCTCTGGAATCCATCGTCCAGGGCAGTTTTTACGAGGCCGTACAAAAAGAAAAGCTGGAAACCATAGGCATGCCCCAGATTACCATTGAAAAAATGGCTCCGGGCAATGAATTGGCATACAAAGCCGTAGTCGCTCTGTTGCCACAAGTCAAACTTCCGGATCTGACCACTATCAAAGTAGAATATAAGGAAGTAAAAGTGGAAAAAGCCCAAGCTGACGAGGTTTTGGAAAATTTGAAAAAAATGCAACGCCGAGAAAGTTTAAAAGCTGAAGGCGCCACCAAAGATGACAAAATAGTGATTGATATGGATATGTTTGTGGACAAAGTGCCGATGGAAGGCGGACAGGCCAAAGACCATCAGGTATATATGAGTGAGGACCACTATATTCCCGGCCTTACCGAACAATTATTGGGCTTGAAAAAAGATGATGCTAAAGATTTTACCCTTAAATTTCCCAAAGAACATTACCAAAAACATTTTGCCGGCAAAGATGTGGATTTTAAAATTAAAGTGAAGGATGTTTTTGCTTTGAGCTATCCGGAATTGGACGAGACTTTTGCCAAGAGTCTTGGTCAGGAAAGTATGGAGAAATTACATGAGCTTTTACAACACAATTTATTACATGAGGCCGAACACAAAGAAGAACAACGAGTGGAAATCGCCATTTTGGAACAAATGGTGGAGAAAAGCACTTTTGACGAAATACCGGAAGTGCTGGTCAATTCGGAAAAAAGAAAAATGTTTTATGAATTAAAACATAATTTGGATCAACACGGCGTAAGCATGGAACAATATTTGAAAGATTTGAAAAAAACCGAAGACCAAATCTTCGCTGACTTCACCGAACAGGCGACTAAACGCGCCAAATCCGCTCTTATCTCCCGCCAAGTGGCTCTGGAAAATAAAATTACGGTAGAACCGACGGAAATAGACGCGGAAATAAAAATGATTAGAGAATCCTACCCTGAAAATCAGACCGTGGAAGAAAATCTGAAAAAACCGGAGGTGCTGGAAACTCTCGCCTCTACCATCCAAAACCGAAAGGTGATACAATTTTTGAAAGAAAAACTCGGTGTCAAAACGCACAAGTGTGAACATGGCCACAAGTAAACCACCCGGGAGGAACAGGTCATGGGCAACAATAACACCCGACTCGTCATCCCACCGGAACTGAAATCCCGTCCGGAGGCGCTAGCGCTATATGTGGCGCAAAATGTGGCCGAGCTGATGCTGGCCACGGTCCAAAAGATGTCATCGGAATGGCAGAGAGAAAGACTGTATTATCATCTGGAGGTCATCAAATTGAGGGGCGAGGATCGTAAAGCCGAAGCGCAGGTAATAGACGATTCTCGCAGGACCTTTGACCACTTCGTGGAGGCTGTGGACAAAATCATGGAAGCGCTCCTTCGTCAAAGGGACGCGATTGTGGCGGACACCTCCGCGGACACCCCCAAAGGAGAATGAAACCAGCATGACGATGGTGAGGGGCTCGTCGTCATGCCCTCACCAAAAAACAAAAAACCGGCCATTCTGGCTGGTTTTTTTGTACTTATCCACCAATCTGCTTGACAAAACATTATATATAGTGCATAATTCATAGTGAACTATGAACTATGTATGGAAAACAACACAAAAAGTACAATCTTGGCTTATATTAAAGAAAAGGGGGCAGTGGCCCCTAAAGATTTGAAATCAATCACTAACATTGGCCCTCGGGCTATTTTTAAACAGCTAAAAAATCTAATAAACAAAGGCATTTTGGCCAAAACCGGCCAACCGCCTAAAGTTTACTACCGACTAGCCGAGTCAGACATTCCGTCTCCCAGCCCGGCTATTCCACTGCAAAACACTGACATCTTGGAGCAAAACTATCTAATTATCACCCCCCAAGGACAGGCCAAAACCGGAGTGGATGGTTTTTTGTATTGGTGCAAAAAAAACCAGCTGGATCCGAACAAGGCCTTTGAGGATTACAAAAACACTCTGGCCAAATATAATCGATTCAAAAAAGACGGACTGATCGACGGTCTGCCTAAATTTAAACAAACTTTTCCCACGGTGTATTTGGATGAAATATATTACCTGGATTTTTACAGTTTGGAGCGTTTTGGCAAAACTAAATTGGGTTGGTTGCTGTTGTACGCCAAACAAACGCAGAATCTGGAACTGATGAAACAAATTTATGAGCTTATCAAAGAACCAATACAAAAAATTATCTCCGCAAAAAAAATAAAAGCCGTGGGATTTATTCCGCCGACTATCGCCCGACAGCTGCAATTGCAAAAAGAATTGGAGAAAATGTTGAACTTGGGACTGCCTAAAATAAATCTGATTAAAATAGCGAACCAAATCGCCGTGCCGCAAAAAAGTTTGAATAAATTGGAAGACCGGATAGAAAATGCCTCTCACACCATTATGATTGACGATAAAAATATCTATGATAATATTCTCCTCATAGATGACGCGGTGGGATCAGGCGCGACTCTGAATGAAACGGCCCGGCAAATAAAAAATAAAAAACTTTGCTCGGGAAAAATTATCGGTTTGGCGCTCACCGGGAGTTTTAAAGGTTTTGATATCATTAACGAAGTATAATATGCTTTTCGGCGCTCATGTTTCCACTGCCGGCGGCCTCCAGAACGCCCCGCTCAATGCCGGTGAAATAGGTTGTGAAGTCTTCCAAATGTTCACCCGTTCTCCGCAGGGCGGTTTTGTCGCTCCGCTGGATGAAAAAACGGTGAGAGAATTTAAAAATGCTTGTGAGGAAGCCGGACAAAAAGAATGGTATGTCCACGCGCCGTATTTTATTAATTTCGCCTCGGGAAACAACCGGATTAAACACGGATCAATCTCTACCATCCGCCAAGAATTGGAACGCAGCAGTCTGCTTGGGGCAAAATATTTAATGGCGCATTTGGGCAGTTATAAAGACCTGGGGCAATCCTTGGGGCTGGCCCAAGTGGCGGAAGCGTTGGACGAAACACTGAAAGGATACAAGGGTGAGACGCAATTTTTGATTGAAATTTCAGCCGGCGCTGGAGAAATTATCGGCGATACTTTTGAAGAAATCGCCGAAATAATTCACCACAAAAAACTAAAAAAGCATGATATCGGAGTATGCTATGACACTCAACACGGCTTTGCCTCGGGTTATGACATCCGCACCATAGAAGCCGTGGAAACGATGCTCAAAAAATTTGATAAAATAATCGGCTTGGATAAATTGAAACTTTCCCATTGCAACGATTCGCTAACCGAGTTTGGTTCACATAAAGATCGCCACGCGCATATTGGCGAAGGCAAAATCGGACTGGCGGGATTTGAGGCGCTGTTGAAAAATAAAAAATTAAAAAATATTAATTTCGTTTTGGAGACCGAACATAACGCGGTAAAAAAAGATTTAAAAATTTTAAAAACCATAAGAGGATAAATTATGTCTGATTTAAACCGAGCCATTAAAATCGTCCGCGGAGCGAACAAGATATTGAGTAAAAAATTCCAAACTCTGGGTCTGGATGCCGTGCGCATGAAAAAAAATCAAGAAATTGTGACGGACGCGGACATGACTACGAATAAATTTATCACCGCCAAACTGCTAAAATATTTTCCCAATGACGATATAGTGAGCGAAGAAGCTAAAAAGATAGATAACCCGGGCAAAAATACCTGGTTTGTAGATCCATTGGACGGCACCACCAATTTCTCTTACGGACTGCGCGATTTCGCCACTTGCCTGGCTCGCGTCACCCCCAAACGCATTCAATTGGGTGTAGTCGGGCTACCTTTAGCTAAAGAAATTTATTGGGCCGAAGCCGGCGGAGAAGCTTTTCTCAACGGAGAAAAAATAACTGTCTCGCGCACCAACAATCATGGCGCTAAATCCATGGTATTACTCTGTGGCGGACATTCTCCCGTGGAACAAAAAAAGTTTTTACAAATCATCCAACGACTGGACCCGGAACAAGTGCGTCTGCGTATTTTATCTTCAGCCGGTATTGAAACATCAGCGGTGGCCTGCGGCCGAGCTGATGGATATATTACCACCGGCATCAAACCGTGGGATGTGCTGGCCGGCGTAATTATCATCCGCGCGGCCGGAGGCAGGGTGACCAATTTCACCGGAGACGATTGGACTTTAAAAGACTCAACTTTCGTAGCCAGCAACGGCATCATCCATGATAAATTACTAGCTTTGGTAAGATAGCTTTTTACCGAGGGATTGCTTCGTCCCCGCCTAGGCGGGTCCTCGCAATGACATTTGAAATATGACAAAACTAAACATCAAAGTCTTACCGCGCTCATCCAAAAATGAAGTCGTAGGCCAAATGGCCGATGGTATATTGAAAGTAAAACTGACTGCTCCGCCGGTAGACGGGGCGGCTAACGAAGCGCTAATAGAACTACTTGCTGAATATTTTGACACTTCAAAAAGTAAAATAAAAATAGTCAGGGGTCTGACTAATAAAAATAAAACAGTAGAGATAACAAACTAGATTCCCGCTTTCGCGGGAATGACAGACTATGGGAGATCTACTCCGCCTTTGTTAAAAGGATTACACCGTAAAACTCTCCAAACGGCCTTTGGCACACCAACCAACAGGCCTCTTTTTTTTATCACCTGATATCCATATTCACTGCAGGACGGATAAAAACGGCAGTAGCCATGCGGGAACAGGTATTTTAATAATCCGTGGTCAGGAGACACCGTTTTTTGATAAATTTTAATGAATAGGGCCACAACTCGCCTTGGCAACCAGATAATTTCCTTGATAGCGCGATGCATAATTACAAAATACCGAATTTTTTCAACAAACCCACCGCTTCTTTTTCTATGGCCGCGTATTCTTGGCCCAAAATATCCTTTTTGGCCACAAACAATAAATAAAAACCTGTTTTCAAACGATTTTCTTTTACCAACAAACGAACTACCTCACGCATCTGCCGACGCACCCGATTCCGCGCTACAGCCCGCTTATCTATCTTCAAACCCACGGTAAAAGCCACCTTAAGTTGCCCTACAAACTCCGTCGAATCCACTTTTTTGGGAAAATACTGTCTCACTTTGGCCAGCTCCAAACATTTCAAATCCAAAAACCGGCCATTTGCCCAACAGCCGTATTTCATCAGCAAATTAAAATCCCGGACTTTTTTTAAACGATTGGTTTCTTGTAGCATAATATTTATAATATACCATACCTGGTTGACCCTGCGCCAGATATTTTCCGAGCGGGTTATGCGCCCGAGGCGCATCCCCGAGTCCTCGCGGACGAGGAAAGCGAGGGAACTATCTGGCGCGCTGAATCAAAAAGAGCCCGGATGGCTCTTTTTATTTAGTTTTCTCTATTTCCTCAATCTTTTTCCTTTCTTTTCATCTGACACGGTCAGTTTCTTACGGCCTTTGGCGCGGCGGCGGCTCAAGACGGTTCGGCCGTTTTTCGTGCTCATCCGCTTTCTAAAACCATGGCTTTTCATTCTCTTGCGTTTTTTAGGCTGGTAAGTTCGTTTTGGCATATTTTAACATTTAATATCTGGAGTCACATATTTGGTATTTTTTGAGCGGGTTATGCCGCCGAAGCGGCATCCCCGAGCCCTTGGCGGGCGAGGAAAGCGAAAAAAATACCAAATATGTGACCCGCAAACTATTTTTAATAAATTAAGTATACTCTAATTTTGACAAAAAGTCAAGGGAACTATATTATGCCACCGCTATCCACAGCTTATCCACACTCCATCTACTTTATTGCCCGCCCGCTCGGTTTGTCATATCCCAACCGTGTGGTAGAATGGAAAATACAGACTCATAAAATCTTCTTATGTCCATGTCCAACCATGAAACTTGGCAGGCCGTGCTGGCCGAGTTGGAGCTCACCATCTCCAAGCCCAATTTCATCACCTGGTTTAAAAATACCGGCATTATCAACCATCAAGAGGGCCAGGTGTTAATCTGCGTCCCTAATACTTTCAATAAAGCGTGGTTGGAAAAAAAATATCATCAACTTATCATAAAATCTCTGGAGAGAATCACGGAAAAACCCATTAAAAAGCTGGAATACAAGATTGAAAACATCAAAAATGTGGCTGAACAAGCGGCAGTCGCGCCAGAACAGACAACCACCCCTGAAATCGGCTTTTCCTCCACTCCCTTTGCCACTTCCACCACTTTTAAGACAACCACAGACTCTCACGGTGGTTTTATTTTAAACCAAAAATACACTTTTGAGACTTTTGTGGTGGGAAAGGGCAGTGAATTGGCCTATGCCGCGGCCCAAGCAGTCACTAACCGCCCGGGCGAGGCATATAACCCTCTCTTTATCTATGGTGGCGTGGGGTTAGGCAAAACCCATCTTATCCAAGCTGTGGGCAATCAATTGATGAAAAACAACCCTCAAACCAATATTCTGTATGTCAGCGCCGAAAAATTCTCCAATGATTTTATAGAGTCAATCAAAAACGGCGCAGCCAAAGACTTCCAAAACCGCTACCGCAACATTGATGTGCTTTTAATTGACGATATTCAGTTTATCGCCGGAAAAGACCGCACCCAAGAGTCGTTTTTCCATACTTTTAATGAATTACACCAACAAAATAAGCAGGTAATCCTGACTTCCGATCGGCCTCCCAAGGCCATTCCGGCTCTGGAAGACCGTCTAAAATCCCGTTTTGAGTGGGGGATGATCGCTGATGTGGCGGCCCCGGATTTTGAGACCAGAGTGGCTATTTTACAGAAAAAATGCGCGGAAAAATCCTTTTCTCTGTCGGAAAAAGCCATTCAAACCATTGCGACCATTGTTCAAAACAATATTCGTGAGTTGGAAGGCGCTTTAAACAAAATTATTGTTTATCACCAACTGAAAAACTCCGAACCCACCCTGGAATCAATAAAATCTCTGCTTTCCAGTCTGGAAGCGGCCTCTATGCGCCGTTCTTTAACCTCCAAACAACTAATTAATGTGGTTTCCGAGTTCTACAGCTTGGGTTTAGAGGATATTCTGGGCAAAAGCCGAGAAAAACGCTTATCTTTCCCCCGCCAGATCATTATGTTCCTCTTGCGACAAGAACTAAAAATGTCTTACCCTACGATTGGCGATGAATTGGGGGGCCGAGATCACACCACGGCCATGCACGCTCATGATAAAATCGGCAAAGAAATAGAAAACAACCTCAAGTTAAGGCAAGAAATGGAATTAATTAAACAAAGATTGTATATCAATAATATCTGATTTTGGCTAACTAAAAAGGTTATCAACAGTTGTTGTGTATAAGTTGTTGGTGAACGGTGATAACACCACATACATATCAACAGATTTTATCCAAAAACATTTTTGACATAAAGTTGCCCACATATTAAGATACTTTTAACGCACTTTATATCCACAAATATTTTGGCTAACATAAAACAAAAAAAACAGTTATCCTCTCTATCCACATCCTTATTATGATTATTACTTTAATATATACTTAAAGATAATATAACAGACAATATGAAATTAACTTGCACGAGGGAGAATCTGGCCAGAGCGTTAACTCTAGTGAGTGGAGCGGCGGGAAAAAACATAAACCTACCAATACTGTCTAATGTTTTGATTAAAGTAGACAATCAAAAAGCCGAGATAATTTCTACTAATCTGGAATTGGCAATAATCATAAATTTAAGGTCAAAAATAGAAGAAACCGGTTCTTTTACCGTCCCGGCCAAAACTTTAACTGATTTTGTCAGTCTGTTATCCGATGAAAAAGTGGAATTGGAACAAAAAGAGAGCGAACTGGTGATTAAATGCGGAAAATCATCCACCAAAATAAAAGGCATTCCGGCTGATGAGTTTCCGGTTATACCTAATTTAGAAGATGGAGAAGGATTTTTAGTGAAAGCCGAAGATTTTAAAAAGGGTTTGGGCCAGGTGACACCGGCTATTTCTAAAAACGACATCAGACCGGAGTTGGCCGGAGTTTGTTTTGGTTTTAATCAGGGGGAGAAAAAAGAATTGGTCATGGCCGCGACCGACAGTTATCGTTTAGCTGAAAAGAAAATCAATGTTTCCCAAGGAGACGGAAAACACCGGATAATCGTGCCGAACCACACAGCGCATGAAATCGGGCGGATTTTAGCTTTAGTGGATGGGGAACAGCACGAAGAAAGCGCGCGGATTTTGGTGGGAGCCAGCCAACTGGCTCTGCATTATGGCAATGTGCAATTAATTTCCCGCTTGGTAGATGGACAGTATCCGGATTATACCCAGATTATCCCCAAAGATTTTAGAACCCAAACCACCTTTTCCACCCATCAATTAATAAAAGAAATAAAAGCGGCGAGTTTGTTTACCACTTCGGGGGTGAACGCTATCACTTTTGACTTTAATACCGCGGAAGGGGCGATAAAAATAACTTCCGCCTCCACCCAAACCGGTGAATATAGTTCAGAAATCAACACCGAGATTCAAGGGGAAAATAATTCTATCTTGCTCAACCACCGGTATTTGTTGGATGGATTGAATAATTTAGGCACGGAAAACACGGTGTTCAATCTCATTAACGGTGATAGCCCGTGTATTTTCAGGCCGGAGGGGGATGAGAGTTATCTTTACATCGTGATGCCGATTCGGAAATAATAAAAAATATACAAATAAAAAAACAGGAGTTGGCGCTCCTGTTTTTTGTCTGTTATCGGGTATTGATGGATAAATCTTTCTGCGTAGTCCGGCCGGAGCTGTCAGTGGCCACGGCCGAAAGGATGGAACTGCCACTGCCCGGGGAATGATTCCAGGTAAACATCAATTTTTTACCTGTTAAAGCTTCGCCCTGTTTGAAAGTGTAGATGAGCCGGCCATCCAGTAAAATTTTTACTTCTTTTATTTCCGGCCAGCGGAAAGTGTTCAGGTACATGGCGCGCGGAAAGTCCGAACCGGATAAAACCAGAGGAGACGAATCCATCCAGTCCACGCTGGAAGGGGCCATTTCGGCCTGCAGATTGATTTTTACCTCTTGACTGGTGTTATTACCCAAGTCGTCCATAGCCACCGCTCTAATCGTGTGCCAGCCGTTGTTTGTCTCCGGCAAATCCAGCCCCCAATCAAAAGGAAATTGAGTTGAGGCGCCCGCTGATTGTTCATCCAAATAAAAAGTTACCCGAGCCACTCCGCGCGGAGCGCTGGCGCTGACACGGATGGTTATTTGTCTGGTGGTGACAGTTTCATTATTGGCGGGGGAAATGATTTGGAGAGTCGGCGCTAATTCAGGCGAAGTTTCAACATCATATTCAGTGGGCGGAGTTTCAAAAGAAATTTCCCGACCGGCTTTTTTCTCTCTTTCCACCCATTCCAACAACGCGTTTTCCCAATTGGCGTATTGCGGGTCGTCATTCGGGTTGGCTGGTTCCGGCCCGCGCGGGTCGTCTTTATTTACATAATGCAAAATATCGTGCGGAGGCAAGAAAGTTTTTTCCACCGCCAATTCATCGGGGGTGGAAGAAGAAGCGATTCTGCCGGTGAGCTGGTTGATTCTTAACTTGATGCCATTATCACCCCCGCGCAATACCGGTTTGGAAGCGTCGTTAGCCGGTGGTGTTGGAAAGGTTTCAATCGGAGTATTTTTGAGCGATTCGGCCATAAAGCGGTTCCAGATTTTTCCGGCCAATGAATTGCCCCCGGATTTCATCGGTGAAGAGACCGGGGTGTTGCCGACCCATACTCCCGCCACCAAAGATGGGGTATAGCCCATAGTCCAAGCGTCCTTATTTTCATTGGTGGTGCCGGTTTTAGCGGCCACCGGACGGCCCCCCGGCAGGACCAAATAACTGTTTTGGCCAAAGATAAAGGCGCGGGCGTTATTGTCGGAAAGGATGCTGGTGGTTAAGGCGGCCAGTTCCGGCGTTACTGCTTCTTCTCCTGTTTTTTCCCGCCATTCTTCCAAAACATCGCCCTGTTGATTGGTAACTTTCAAAATACCGGTCGGTTCAAGGCGTATTCCTTTGTTGGCTAAGGTGGCAAAGGCATTGGCGTGTTCCAATAAATTCACTTCTGTTCCTCCGAGCACCATAGTTAAATCCGGGTCTTTATCAAAAGTGGTGTAGCCGAATCGTTCGGCAAATTCCGTAGTTTGCGCCGGACCCACCAGATACATGGTTTTTACGGCCGGAATGTTTAAAGAGCCCTGCAGAGCTTTGCGCATAGTAACCAGACCGTGATCTTTGCCATCGTAATTGCCGGGGATATAAGGTTTGGCTCCGGCGCGCATTTCAAAATTGGTTTTAACATCATACAACACAGTGTCCGGAGTAAAACCTTTTTCAAAAGCGGCCGTATAGACAAAGGGTTTGAAAGAAGAACCGGGTTGGCGTTTGCCAAAAGCCACAATATCAAACTTGCCGTCAATATCGTCATTGTCAAAATCACGCGAACCGATATAAGCCAAGATTTGTCCGGTCTTCGGGTCCATAGCCACCATGGCCGCGTTGTCAGCGCTCGCTTCTTTGGCAAATTGATCACCCAATTCTTTTACTGTTTGTTGAGCGATGATTTGTTTATCGTAATCCAGAGTGGTAATCACTTTTAGCCCGCCCGTGTCCACCAGCAATTCGCCATACTTTTCCGCTAATTGCTGTTTGATGTACAGCACAAAATGCGGCGCGTCCGAGAGCAGAGAGAATCGGGTCAGTTTTAATTCTTCAGCTTGCGCTTCTTTCATTTGCGTTTCCGTAATCATGCCTTGCTCCAGCATTAGTTTTAACACATAGTCTCGGCGGCTGGCTAAAACATCCAGTTTGTTTAAATAACGGCTGGGCGCTTGAATCAAAGCGGCCAAAGCGGCTGATTCGCCCAAGGTCAAATCCTTGGCGTTTTTTTTGAAATAGCTTTGGCTGGCTGATTCCACGCCATAATTGGTGGAGCCCAAAGGAATTTCGTTTAAGTACATTTTTAAAATTTGGTCTTTGGTATATTTTTTTTCCAATTGCGGGGCCAGGATAAATTCTTTTAATTTCCTGACTACTTTTTGGAAGAGACTGGGCTTGTTGCCGATGATGGTGTTTTTGATGAGCTGTTGAGTGATAGTGGAAGCTCCGCCCGCGCCGGTACTGCGCTGGATGACATTGTTGAAGAAAGCGCGCAAGATGGATATGACGCGGATGCCTCCATGCTCGTAAAAATGTTTGTCTTCAATAGCCACCACCGCCTTAGGCAACCAAGGGGCCATCTCTTCCAACTCCACCATGGTACGGCGTTGGTCTTGATAGATTTCATAAAGCAGATGCTCGCCGGCGCGGTCATATATTTTAGTGCTTTGCGCGACTTGACGATCCTGCAGTCTGTTTGGGTCGGGCAAATCACGGCTGGCCCAGAGAATTAAAAAAGTGCCGCCGATGAACAACATCACTGCTCCGGCTAAAGCGGCTTTGGCCAGTAATTTGATGGTCGGCCAAGACAGGCGGTGTTTTTTAGGAGGCCGGCTGTTAGGGGTAAGATTGCCGTAGGAACGGCGAGGGGTTGGTTTGAGATGAAAAATAGGCATAATAAAAATAA
Source organism: uncultured Gammaproteobacteria bacterium (assembly GCA_964640515.1). Taxonomy (GTDB): domain Bacteria; phylum Patescibacteriota; class Patescibacteriia; order Magasanikbacterales; family GWA2-37-8; genus CAZXFG01. Next base: position 33,915 of record CAZXFG010000002.1, read on the forward strand.
TCAAAGTAACCTTAATTTTGCCTGATTTTAGCTATCCTGTCAATTATTCCTCTATATTATACACTGGCTTGAAGCTATATACAAAAACCTGTTAAAGCTCGGTTTTAGCCCTAAATTGCAGGGCTTCGGCCAGATGAGGCAGTTGGATGTCGTCTTTTTTGTCCAAGTCGGCAATAGTGCGCGCTACTTTGAGGATGCGATTGTAACTGCGGGCCGAGAGATGTAATTGCGTTACAGCCGAGCGCAACAATTCCAAGGATTGGTCGTTCAGCTTGCACCAGGAGCGGATTTCTTTATTGCCCATTTCGCCGTTGGTATGAGTGGGTAGATTTTTGAAGCGCGTTGTCTGGCGGGTGCGGGCTTCTTCAACTCGGTTGCGGATATCAGCTGATGATTCGGCTGTGTCCGGAGAAGTTAATTTTTCCCATTTTACTCGCGGTACCTCCACATGCAAGTCAATGCGGTCCAAAAGCGGTCCGCTCACTCTTTTTTTATAGCCCAGAATCTGGGCGGCCGAACAAACACAAGGACGGTCTGTATCAGTAGCATAACCACAAGGGCAAGGATTCTGACTGGCTACTAAAATGAAGCGGGCCGGATAAGTAAGGGTTTGGTGAGCGCGGGAAACAGTAATCACACCGTCTTCCAAGGGTTGGCGCAATGATTCCAAAACCAAGCGCGGGAATTCCGGCAGTTCGTCTAAAAATAATACGCCGCGGTGAGCCAAAGAAATTTCTCCGGGCCGAGCCAATCGTCCACCGCCCACCAAAGCCGGCGAGGAAGAAGTGTGGTGGGGCGAGCGAAAAGGCCGTTCGCGCGCCAGTCCGCCGGATAATAATCCGGCCACGGAATAAATTTTAGTGACTTCTAAAGTTTCTTCTTTATTCAGGCCGGGCAAAATAGAGGGGAGAGTGCGGGCCAATAAAGTTTTTCCTGAACCGGGTGGTCCGCTCATCAGAATATTATGATTTCCGCTGGCCGTAATTTCCAACGCGCGTTTGGCAAATTCTTGGCCTTTGATTTGGGCCATGTCCAATTCATAATCTTGTCTTTTGGTTGCGATAGCGGTATGCGGAACGGCCGGAGGTATTTTTTCTTGGCCGATTAAGTGGGCGATTAGTTGAGCCAGATTTTTGACAGGGTAAATTTCCAGCCCTTCCACCATGGTAGCTTCCATGGCATCATTGGCGGGCACAAAAAGGCGTTTGAACCCTCTTTGTTTGGCAAAAATGGCTACCGGTAGAACACCGTTAACATGCCGCAGTGATCCGTTTAAAGCCAATTCTCCCATAATTAGCGCGTCCTCCAGCACCCAATTAAATTCGTTCGTAACCGCGATAATCCCCACGGCCATGGGCAAATCATAGGATGGACCTTCTTTGTGCAAGTCAGCCGGGGCCAAATTGATTAGCACTCGGAAATTGAAAGGATAGGAGAATCCGGAGTTTTTAAGGGCCGAATGAATGCGCTCCTTGGCCTCTTGAATGGAAGTGTCAGCCAGACCGACGATATTGAAGGCGGTTTGGCCTTTATTAATATCCACTTCAATGTCTATCGGCACGCAATCCAGTCCATTCACGGCGGCCGATGACAATTTGAAGAACATATTAAGTTTTTTTCTGGAAGTTTTTTAGTAAATAAATGGCGAATCCGCCGGCAATCATCACATCCGCTATGTTGATGACCAGGGTAAACAGACGCAAGTAATCAACAGTGTGTTGATAGAGCAGACGGTCAATCAGATTAGATGACGCGCCGGCGATAATCAAACATAAAGCCCATTGGTTTATTTTTTGGTTATTTTTTATAGCCGTGAACAACAGTCTGCCTAAAATCAGGAGAATGGGGATGGTCAAAATCACCACCGCTTGGTTGGGAGCGGGCAAACTGAAAGCCACTCCCGGGTTTAACGAAGGGTCCCATCCCAAAAAGTTATGCCAGAGTCGAGCGTCGCGCCATTGGTATAAAGCAAGATGTTTTAACAAGCGGTCAACCAATAAAAAAAGGCTATTCGCTGTTATTATCAATAGCCAATAGCCTTTGGGCATAAACATTTATCTAAGCTTCTTGCACAATCGCTTTTTTACATTCTACACAAGCGCTGGAAGTGGGGCGAGCCAGCAATCTTTTTTCTTCAATCGGTTTTTGACAGTATTTGCAGATGCCATAAGCGCCGTCAGCTATTCTTTTCAGAGATTGGGTGACATCGCGTAGATTTTTTTGCAAGTTATCTTCCAACGGAATGTTAGTGATGTATTCAGCCACTTCAGCCGCGTTTTCATCATCCTTGTCGCCGTAGTCTGGAAATTTAGCGTCAATCGCGTCCGGGTCTTTACTGCCTAACTTACTAAGCTCCTTTTCCAGTTTTTCTTTTTCCAATAATAAAGTTTCCTCAATTTGTTTCAGGAAAGTCGGAGAATGAGCCGTATTCTTATCGTTTTTAGCCATAAGAGTTTACTAATAATGCCTATATTATACTGTAATAAAAGATTAAGTCAAGAGAAGAATAGGGATAAAAAAAGGGCGAAGAATCAATAAGTATTATTTTAAATTCTCGCCCTTAGCAAACTGCTAGGCGAGCTTCCTTCCGTCTAGAAAGACGAAAGGCGACAATACACCTAGAGTTAAAATCTCCGACCGCTAGGGGGTAGGGCTCTCGGACCAACCGGCGCAAAAGGCAAGCTGGTAAAATTGAGAGTTACCCGAGAAGTAGTACGGATTTGCCTTGCCTCCCGCTCATGATTGAAGTTTCCGCTCAAAATTCTTTTTATTTTTTTTGAGCAGTGGCAAATCCCTCTTCTTCTAGTTCGCAGTTCTAGAGATATACGCCCCATATAGGGGCTTTGAATTGTAGAAGAACATTCTACGCTATGTATTATACTATTTTTTCAAAGTTGTGTCAAGGGTGGCGGGTTTTGGCTAAAATACGCGGAAAAATAAACAATCTTGGCCATTTTTGGGTTAAAATTTGTATAGACTAGTCTATACAAATTTTATCTATTTTGTTATTTGGCTACAGTTAGCCAAAATCGTATTAACTTATCCCCTTTTGGATGTGGGTTTTCCACCGAGTTATCCACAGTTTGTATAGACTAGTCTATACAAATTTTCAAAAAATGAAGAAGGCCAGCGGTACTTTTCGATTTCTCGAATTTTCCGCCGGCCTTTTGCCGACCTCCTTATGTTGTCGTTCACAACCTCATCACTTTACTGAAGATTGAGGATGTTCGCCAAGACTACACAGACAACCGCACTGGCTAAGAACCCCACCATTGCCCAGCCAGTGGCGGCCTTGCAAAAGTATACACGCTTCTCCCGTTCCTTGGACAGTTTGGTCTGTTTGTAGGCATGCCAGCCATGCTCTCCCGGTTGAAGGAGGTCGGCCATGTCAGCTTCGATGGTCATCATGCCAATGATCATTGGTGCACAGACACCCATTGGGATGAGGACGGTAGCGAGTGCGTTATCCGTGAGGAGAAGCACCACAGGGCCGGCAGGAGTCAGAAGGACGAAGAACATCACGACGCAGTAAAACATTGTAGACCTCCGGTTGTGAAGTTGTGAAACATCATCCCCACACCATGCAGGGAACAATGAATCATAGCAATAATATGACATCTGTCAAGTTTTCAGACATAAAAAATATACAAAATAGAGTATATAAATATACAGCTATAATGTGGATACTATTGACAGTATAGCCAAAATACGATACTGTCTATAATATAGACGAACATCATAATATACCTATGAAAACTACGAATTTAACCGCAACCCTTCAAAATTTGGGTCTAAACGAGAAAGAAGCCAAAGTATACTTGGCTTGTCTTGAGTTGGGGAGCGCGACAGTGCAAGAAGTGTCCGATAAAGCGGGAGTAAAACGAACGAGCGTGTACAACTTTCTTGAAGATATGAAAGCGCGCGGTTTTATTACAGAAGTAAAGCAGGGGAAGAAAATGCTTTTGATTGCTGAAGATCCGCGCGCGCTTCTTAAAAAAGCGGATGAACAGAAAAAACAACTGGAAGAAATTCTGCCCGAGTTTTTGAGCATTTACAATTTGCCGGGTGAAAAACCGAAAGTGCGGTTTTATCAAGGTATCGATGGGTTGAAACGAATCTATGAAGACACTCTCAAAGAGGGCGGGGAGATTTATTTAATATCAGACTACGAAAAAATGTTTTCAGCGATTGAGCCGGATTGGATGTGGCAGTACGCGAAACTACGCGCGGAAGAGGGAATCAAAGCATTTTCCATTTCAAAAGATGGGCCAATGGCGCGGGAAGTTAAAATAAGAGATAGCGAGCAGTTGCGTGAAACTCGTTTTGTCAAAGATGTTAATTTTGAAACCGAAATCAATATCTATGGCGATAAAGTCGCGTTACTTAGTTTCCGCAGTCCGTATGCGGGGGTGATTATTGAAGACAGAGCAATTGCGCAAACATTACGATCGATGTGGAAGATAATTTGGAATCAAGCAAAGTAGAAAAGGCGATTGAGGTTGTTTTTTATGGTAAAATGTGGTAAAATACCAGCGCTAAAGTACTGTTAGCGCCATTTATTATGCGTAATTGGAGCGTAGACACCAAAGAGCTCAAGAAAGATAAAAAGAAGTATGCCGTCTGGCGATTGGAGCAGTTGGTGAATTTTGGTTTGGGAAAGGAAAAAATTGACGCTAAACAGCTGAAAAAAAATTGGGGTTTATTGCGTCTAGATCCGCGTAAAAAATCTTTTTTAAAAACTCTTTTATGGCCGTAGGTATCATCTTGAGCGTCAATCAACAAAAATTATTACAACTGATTGGCAAGGATAAAATAATTTGCGATAATTTTTATTTGACCGGCGGCACAGCCCTGGCGGAATATTATTTACAGCATCGATTGTCCGAGGATCTGGATTTTTTTTCTGAAACGGAATTTATTCCGCAGGTTATTTCTGTTTTTTTCAAAAAGATTCAAAAGAAAGCGGGGATTAAAAAAATTGAATTTGAACAGAGTTTTAACCGCAATTTGTTTTTTTTAGATTTGGGCGGCGATTCCATTAAAACCGAATTTACTTATTTTCCTTTTTCGCGGATAGAAAAAACCAAAAAAATTGGCCAGCTGGCCATTGATAGTTTGGTGGATATTGCCGTGAATAAAGTGTTTACGATTTATCAAAAACCGCGGGCGCGCGATTTTATTGATTTGTATCTTATTATTCAACAACAGGGTTGGAAAATAGCCGATTTGACTAAGAAAGCCAAGGTTAAATTTGATTGGCATATTGATCCTCTGCAATTAGGATCTCAATTTATGCAAGCGACAGAGGTGAAAGATTATCCAAAAATGACGGTGGAAATCAAGCACGAAGATTGGCAGAAATTTTTTACGGCTGAAGCTAAAAAATTTAAAAATAAAATTTTAGTTTAATTAATCTTTAATTTAGCGAAAAATATGAGGAGGATATTTTTTGTTGCGTTACTGCTTTTTAGCAGTTTTTTCTTTTTATTAAGCCAAAAAATGGCTAAAGCGGAGGGATGTGCGACATCCAGCGCCTGGTCGCAGGTAAAAATTAACGAGTTTATGCCAGTGCCTACGAGTGGCGATGAGTGGGTGGAGTTGTTTAATACTGATGACGAACCGGTAGATCTATGTGGCGGATATATTTGCGATAGTACCGCACATGACGCTAAAATTGGACATGACAATATAAAAAAATGTAAATCTTTTGCTACTAGCACCGCTAAAGATGTAATTCAGCCCCACGGATGGTTTCTGTTTAGTGGATGGACCAGTTATTTCAATAATGGAAGCGTGGATGAAGTTATATTAAAAGATTCCGATGGTGCAGATGTAGATAAAGTAACCTATGGCACTTCTACTTTAGAGCTTCCTGAATCAGGGGAGTCAATCGGCAGGAGCGAGGATGGAGCTGGTATGTGGCAAATTTTTTCAACTCCCACTCCCGGTACCACCAATGTTTTATTGGTTGAACCAGTTGGAAATACGCAAGAACAGGAAAACTCGGAGATTGCCGCATCCACTTTTGACCGCTTCGTTTGGGAACAAATAAAAATTAACGAAATGATGATTGATCCGGACGAAGGGGAAGATGAATGGGTAGAGCTTTTTAATACTGCCACGACCAGCATTGATTTAACCGGCGGCGTGTTGTGCGATGGGCGCGTTAATAATTGCGAGATGATAGCGCCCACTAGCACGATTGCGGTTGGCGGATATTTAGTTCTGTCTTGGAGTAGCAGTAAATTAAATAATGATACGGATAAAGTGATTTGGAAAAATCCGAATGGA
>CAZXFG010000002.1:40215-40438 GCA_964640515.1 uncultured Gammaproteobacteria bacterium
CGAGATGGAATATGGCGTCGGCGAGGTGTTGACGGCTAGTGACGGCAAAAGTTTGGCGCGTAATGAGGATGGTGGATGGGAAATTACCCTGATGCCGACGCCGGGCGAGGAAAATATAATCCAAGCGCCGCCAGCGCCCGTGAGTTCAAGCAGTGGCGGGGGAGGAGGCGGTTCGGCCAGCGCGCCCAGCGTCCCAACCAAGGTGGAAACAAAAAGCAAAACT
>CAZXFG010000003.1:0-4549 GCA_964640515.1 uncultured Gammaproteobacteria bacterium
TGACAAGTACCCTACTTTAGTGAAGCATATTATCTGTTGCTCTTCCCTATATGGGAATCATGGCAGACAAATCGCTACTTCGCTCTTCTCTGTGCTCACTTAAGGACATTCCTCATGTCCTTCTGCCTCCAAACTACTTCACGCCTGTTATTGCGCGTGAATACGGGATGGAGAATGTGAGACACAAAGAAGTCGGAAACAATTCCAGTATAGGAATTGGCTTCCGATCAGCAGAGTATCCGTAATTACCGTGGAGTTAGGCACCATGCTTCACTCCCAAAATCCAGAGAAAACGTCTAAATTATTATAATAAATAGATGGTCTCTCTGGATTCTGGAAGGACAAAATGCCTAAATTATTTCAATTCGTCTTAATTTGGTCTATTTTGTAAAGAACTTGGCAGTTTTGGCTGCCGAACTCTGTAACCTGGATTCCCCTACGCGGGAATGACAGTCGGACACAGGGTTCGAGGGCCAAAAGGCACTAAAAAACCTCTCGTGAGAGAGGATAAACCTGCTTAAATCAGGCACAGACAGGCCTAAAATCTTACTTCATCGTGGGCTAAAATCTCTCTCAAGTTTTAGCTACGATTTCGGTATTTTAAATTGTAACAGAGTACTATATCACAAATTACAGATCTTGTCAAGGGGTACCTGTTCTCCCATCTTGCTTTACTGAACTAACGATTCATTATATCACAAAATCATCATCTTGTCAAGAGGATTAGTGACATTTTTGGCTATGATTAGCCAAACTAACTAGAAGGCCTTTCAATACTTATCTTGCCCTCAATGGATTCTACGAAAATAGGCCTAAAACTTCCTTTAGATCCACCGCTTACTATCAAATTACCCCCATTATCCAAAGAAAATGTCCTATCTTTGCTGTAATAAAAATACTCTTTACCACTGTCCAAAACGACTCTGACAGCGCGACTCCCCTCTGGTATAGCGACTACAGTCTTGGCGCCTTCTGCCACCCCATTACCGTCCCCTCCCTTGGCCAAATAAATCCTCAATTCCCCTGGAGCGTTCTCTGAAGCATACTGATTCAATTGCTGTAAAAGAGCATTTTCATCTGACACTGATTGTTTGTTAAAAAGCTGATCTAATCCTTGTGGTAATATGCCTGACTGTATTTTAGTAGACAGATCTTTTATTACTTCATCCATTTGCTTTAAAAGTTGATCACGAGTGTTGATATCTATAGCAATATCATTGCGCCTAATTAATTGTTCATGCCACGCTCCCCTTAATTTTTCTAACATCTGTGATTGTCCGTGGGTCTCTAGTACTGAATCTAGCGGTACTCCGGACTTTTCCGAAACTGGGGGCGTTACTGATCCTTCGACTGGCGTACCTGTTTTTAAACCTACCACAACATGTCTCGTCTTCCCATCCAAATCAATTGTTCTGTCGTAAGCCAAAGATATTTTCCCATCTTGGCCTATTTCTAATTGAGCGGGATAAAAACTGTCTGAAGCTGTAGAACTGGATACCATTAGTACACCGCGCTCATCAGTGGTAAAATTTAATGTTGGTTCGTGAAAAAACATTTCTCTACCATTGTAATTAATCACTAATCCTTTGCCATTATCAGTCCCTACTGTAACTTCCGCTGAACCAATAAAATCATTCCCACCGAACAATGGTACATGGCCATTTGGCGCCTCAAAAAGCATTTGCTCCTCTGGGTTGAGCCCGAAATACATCCCAAGTTCAGAGAGAGTTTCTTTAATATTGGTAGGATTGGTACGAAATAAATCTTGTAAATATGGGTCTTCAGCAGAATCTTCAATCCCTTGAGATATTTTGTCTAAAGCGCCTTGTAAAACTTTTCCCGCCATCGCCCCTTCGGCATGAGGCAAAACATGGGCAAATGATTCTGGACCTTTTTGTATCTCACCCAAAATGCCACTCAATTTTTCCATACTGTCTATCGGCTCGGTGCTTAATTTTCCGACAGTTTTCCCAGCTATGCCTTCGGCTTGTATCCCGGATTTGATTCCCTTATCTGTGGGACCAATCGTTATTTCTTCCCGTATCTCTGGAGCTACTGCTACCACGACTTTACCATCTGTAATTGCTTCAGCCGCTTTAGGCGCTCCGCCTCCACCCGCCTTACTTAATCCTTGCCACTCTTTTTCAGTGTACACATGAGGCGCGCCCACTTTAGCTTCCACTTCTGCTCTAGACACTCCGCCGCCTCCTCCACCACCCCGAGCCACTTCTACCGCACCTGCTACACCACCCGGAGCCGGACCTGCTTCTGCTACTGCGACGTCCGGATAATATCTTTGTAAAAATTCTGGTTGATATAAATCCGCCATGGCTGTTTTAGTATTGGCCGCCATATTCCCCATCATAGACCTGACCTCGGAAGCTAGCCCTTGCGCTTCAGCCGAAGCTCCTTGACCACTCTGGATTAACACCTGATAAGCGCTATCTAAATCATCCAAGGATCTGGTAATCCGCGCTTGAGAAGATAATTCGGCCGGAGCAGTTCCAGCTTTGGCCTCGGGTGGTTGTTGATAAATATCTCCTATGACTTCGTCCAAAGGCCTCTCGGTACTACCGCTATGGCCCAAATATTTACCCGAATCATTAAAATTCAAACGCAAACGCGGACCGTATTTGCCAGTATCTATTTCCACCACATTCCCCAGTTTCGGATCTTTATATCTATCTACCAGCATCCCCTCTTTAGCCACCACCGGCGCTGGTTTGGCTTCTGGAAAATCCACCTCGGTCATAGGTTTCTGCTCTACTTCTCTTTCCCAAGAATGTAAATTGATTCCCTTCCCGCTTTTTACATCCACTATTTCAAAATGCCCTGTGCCTTGCGCGTCCACCCAAGGCACTAGCTTGCCTCCGCCTTTCAAAAATACTATTGGATGATGCTCACCGGTTAAATTACCCTGCTCGTCGTAATCAAAGCTATAGCCATGCCTCTTTAATTCGGCCACCACTTCGCTATTGGACCATTTTACATTGCCATGAGCTTTAAACCATTCACCTAGTTTCATTCCAGCGGTCCACGGGCCTTTGGCCGTCACAATGGCGCCTTCATCCAAACCGCCTACGGCGCTGGCTTTGATTCCTCCCACTTCCAATTGCGAAGCTGATTCGGTTGGTATTGGCGCTTCTGGGGCCGGCACTGCTTGTTTAGCGACCGGCGCTTCTGAATGAGCAGAGCCAGTTGGTGTTCCGGCTTTAACTGTTTGCTCCATTACTGCCTCGGCACCTTTTGCCGCTCCAATCGCCACTGCCGTTTTCTCCACTGCTCCATGAGGTAAACCCTGTATCACCCTTTCTTCATGACCAGAAACTTTATTCCATACTTTGTTAAATATCTCTCCGGTGGCCGTATCATGAATGCCGGTGATAAAACGCTCGCTGTTAGTAACCAAATTATCATAGGCGGCCTTAGCCACACCCGCCACATTTTTTTCGCTGACCTCATTTATAAAATGCCGGAAATTTTCTCCCACTGGCAAAGCATCGGACAAAGCCACACCAGTCATACCAGCTCCCATGGCTACTGTCCCCAGCCCACGCATAAATTCCAGTAAAGCCACGGACACTTTTTTCCTCTGCGGTTTTTCCGGTAAAATTTTCTCCCGCAAACCCAACTTTTCCAAAATACCCAAGCCAACGCCTTTACCCACATCTTTAATTGCCCATAATTCTTTCAAAGTCTCTTTGGTGGCATTGATGGTGATATCTTTTAAAATAAACTTCATTCTCTCTTTGACGTCCCCTTCTTGCCCAGATTCCAAAGCTGATTTTTTATATGTTAAATCGGCCTTGCGCCCCCGCTCCACAGCTGCGGCCGTTCCATAAACTGCGGTCTTCAGAAAAAAAGCGCCGCTGGCCGTCAAAGCTAAATTGAAAAAATCCTTAGCCAAAGTAACGGACGCCACTTTGTTTTGTATGTACATTTTTAGCGCCTCTTCTATCTGTTTTTTTCTCTCCTCCTCGGCTTCCTTGCTATCCTTATCCTGTTCTGCCTCAATTTCTTCTAATTGATTTAATAATTTTTCTCTCTCTTCTGGATTGATATACCGAGATTGGTTGATTCTATTGCGAATTTCTATCATTTTCTCTTCCACTGCCCTGCTTTCATCAACTAAAACCTCGGCTATGCCACGCCTTTCGGCTGATACTTCTTTTCTCCCTTTAAAATAATTATAAATATCACCACCTTCTCCTTCTGCTCCCAATAATTTTCCTACGGCCAATATTGAATCAGTGGCAAATTTAACGCCCGTAGCATTAGTGAGCCAACGGTAAGCGCCGTTCAGAGCCATTTTCTTCAGCTGTTTATTTCTTTCATCCTGGGCTTTATCTGTCTCCTGTTTTTCCAAAACTGCGCTAACTTCCGTCTCAATCTTCTGCCCTACTTCTTCTGCGTTCTCTGCTCCTACCAGTCCAGGCAACATTTCTTTGACCTTAGCCATTACTTCTTCTAATTTAAGCGACGTCCCAGCCACGGCCGAAGTCACATAGGCAATTATTTTATCCGGGTCTCCAGCCGCCTTCAATAAACC
>CAZXFG010000003.1:4559-27705 GCA_964640515.1 uncultured Gammaproteobacteria bacterium
CCCGCCCCAAAATATTCCAAAGTGGCCAGGTTTTGATCTCTGTCTAATACTCGTTGTGCTTTTTCTAACAGATGGTCTACTTTAGCGGTGATTCCCCCCTCGGCTTTTTTCTTTTCCTCTTTGCTTTTCTGGCCTACCAACAATAAGCCGGCAAAAGTATCGCGCACTATCGGCCGGACTTCTTCCAAAGATGCAAACCTTTTGTCTCTCATCACTTGAACAATAGCCCATACCTTTCCTTCATCATCTCTGGCATCAAGCAAAAATTTTTTCAAATTAGTCTCATCCTTTTCTTTTTCTAAACGCTTCGTTTCTTCTTCTGGAGTATCTTTCCTCCTTAAACGATCCATCACACTCCCCAACAGACCCTTTTTCGGCATCTGCCCTAACAATGTCTCCACATTGACCTTGATTTGTTCAAATTGTCTTAAATAATCCTTCACTTGTCGCTGTAAATCCTGATTAGTTTTGGGATCAAGTCCAACCAATTCTTGCCATAATCTTTTAACACCTTCCATTTGTTGGGATATATGCTCATAACCCCCGCCCAACTGCCCAATTTTCACCTCCAACTTTTTAATATTTTCGCTCTGCTCTTTAATCACTTTACTTTTATCCCTGTTTCGCCCCTGCAGACGCGAAATAATTTCTTCAGATGAAGTGTTTAATGGGGATTGTTTGTTTTCTGCAGACATAGTTAACTTTTCTTATTAATAAAACTGGATACTTTTTTAATTTTTTCTTTGTCTATGGCCTGCCGCAATTGAAAAAATAAAGTATGACCCTCCTTTTCCAGGCGATCCATTTTTTCGGACAATTCGTGACATAAAACTAACAATCGTTCCACTTCTTCCTCGCTAAACTTTGATTCCTCCATATTATTCTTTCGGCAAACTTTGTTCTAAATTTTTTAAAGCGTCCAAAGCGGTGGAATTAGTCTGCCTAATAGTTTTTTCGTAATCACTTTGCGCGCCTTTAATTTTCCGAATAAAATCATCATCTATTTTAGATGACGCATTCTGCGCGTACAAATTCTCTAAAGTTTCGGCCAGCTGTTTTAACTGGTCAAAATCCAAATCCGGTAAAATAGAAACAAGTGATTCTTTATATTTTGCCTCCACATCTAAAGAAGCTATAAGAAGAGCCAGCTTCTTTCCTAACTGCTCGGCCTGTTCCTTTAAATCATCGGATATTTGTAAATCTTCGGCCATATCATTTTATTTTAAAAATATTTTATTTTGTAAGACCCCTCGACTTCGCTTGCCTAGGCCAGCTCCGTTCGGGATGACACCTAGAGATTGCTTCGTCGAGCTTCGCCCTCCTCGCAATGACAAACTATATTCTCCCAAACACCCCTCTTTTATATTTCCACACCCGCCAAGAAGACAGCAACAGCCCCAACACAAAACCCAGCGCCACATTAACCAAATAATTCGGCCTGACCGGCAGACGCGAGACCAAAGGGTTGTTCACCACTTTGAGCGAAACATCCCCGCCCACATATTCCCAACCGCGATTGGACAACACATCAGTCACCGCTTGAGACAAAGCCAGGGCATCTTCCTTGCTCTGGCCATAGACAGTCACCTTAAGCAAACCCGTGCCATACACCACGGTGGCTTCTACATCTCGGCCCCACGCCTTGCGGCGAGCGCGTTCGCTTAAACTAACCCAGCGCGCGCGGTCAAAATTAGCGGTCGTGTCTTCCATTACTTTGGTATAGAAATCAGCCGTCTTGATTATTCCGGCCAAATTCTCGCCAATTCTTTCGGCGGCTTTAGCTTGAGTGTAAGGGTCTACTCCGCCATAGCCGCGCGAGATAAGCAGAACTTGTGACTCGGCGCTGTAGTATTTAGGAAAAACCAAACTAATCAGACCGGCCAGAATAGCAAAAACCACACCCCAGATAAAAATCAATTTAGAGTGTTTTAACAGAGTGTGAACCATAGATATTAAATTATTTATGTCATTCCCGCGAAAGCGGGAATCTTTTTGCGTTAGATCCCCGTTTTCACGGGGATGACAATTTAAATTTTATGAAATCTCTAAAACTTTTATCTCTAACTCCAAAAACTTGCCATTCCGCCAAACTTTCAGCCGCAAAACTTGATTTTTATTATACCACATCTTATCCATGCTCACAATTTCTCCGTTGATTTCCATAATTATATCACTCTTCTTCAGCGCCGTTCCGGCAAAAACCCGCGACACGGCAAAGCCCGCTATCTTTTCTCCGCCGGCTATTACCGGCTGTTCATTATCAAACCAGCCCTCCACGCCCAAAGTGGGATAAGCAATCCCCTGTTCGCTCAACACCCGCGGCAAAACCCGGGCTAAATAAGTAATGGGCAAAAGTAAATTTTTCTCCGTAACCACACCCACCACTCGTCCTTGTCTGTTGATGACAATGGAGCCGGCCGTGTAAGAACCGTCTAAAGCAAAATACTGATTGGGAGCCGTGTCCAGGTGAGGCAGAGTACGCACTTCACGCACCGCGTAAGTGGCTAATCCATGATACCAATTTTTATTTTGATAAACGAAAATATCATCCCAGGATCGCAACTCGGCTTCGCGATAATCCACTAAATTATTGAGTTGTATGCTGTCTTGTCCATCTTTCTGGCCCTTGATAATTTTCATGTAAACAAACCCGGCATAACGGTCAAACAAAGCGGTTTCCAAACGATAGACCGAGCCATTGGATAAAATCACCCGCCAATTTTTGTAATTAGCCAGACCGGCCGGACGATACATGGCCAACCAGCCGTCAGAGCCGACAATCATGGCGTCGCCCAGTTTGTCAGCCGGAGCCAAATAAGCGGTCTGGCCAAAAGGCAGAGCCGTGGAATAAACTCCGGCCAAACGGCCATCCACTTTTTCATTGCGCACTTGCTCATCCAATTGCTCGCGCGCCGAAGCATTGCGAGATTGTGATACGGCCCATAAATCACCGCCGCCAATACCCGGCCAAATCCAACCGAGCATCACGGCCGCGCCGGACAACCCGGCCAGCAAGCCAAAAACCGCGGCCGCCAAAATCATTTTCAACCGCTGTAAAGCGTGGTGGTCTTTGATATCGCAAAAAGGAGAAGGGAGATGAGGAGGAATTTTTTTCATAACTTCTAAATCTTTACTTCCATCTCGCCAAAAAGACGAGAAAGATTATCATCAATAATAAATTAATGCCTAAAAACCATTTTTGCCGTCTCCAATCAATCCCCTCTTTGGATAAATAAAAACGCGTAATGAGCCATAATAAATACCAGACCCAAGTCAAAAGCAAACCTTGCGCGAAATTTCCCAAAGGATTTAAAAGTATCACCCAGCCCGCTTCCACCATAATCAGAGCGAAGGCGGCGGCCCAAAACCAGAATTGCCGGCCGCGCGTTAAACCATATTCCTGCCACCACCAAACCGCTATAATCGTTGATATCGCTACCGTGGGTAACAACCAGAACCAAAGACTGATATCTAAAATTTTAAACGCCACCACCGCGGTCAACCCGTTCCACAATCCGCCCAAACCAAACACATTCATCAGAAACAACCAACGGCGATGATGTTTGGACATGAGAAACAATTTGTCTTCCATGGACGGCAAGAGCCAAAAACTAATAAAAGGAAAGGCGATAAAAAATAAACCCAGCAAATACCAAGTATAACGCCAATCTATAAACAACATGGTGGACAAAGCGCCCAGACAAAAAATCAACAAAGAGAAAAAATGGCGTAGACGGCTCACCTTGGGAGGATAATACACCAGGCGAATCAGCACTACCCAAAACGCAATCCGAAAAAATACCCACATAAATAACACCCACCAAACGCCTACTTGCAACAACCACCAAAGCATAGCCGTACTAATGAGTGCGTCCAAAAAAGCCGCTAATCTGGGATGCAGTGAAATTGATTTAAACATATTTTCTTGCTTGTAATATACCTGAAAACAGATAAAAAAACAAGAATTTGTCAAGAGAAAAAATTTATGCTAAAATTCCCGCGTAAATATATGGATCTGGCCATCAACCAACAAGCTAAATTTGATTATGAAATCCTGGAAAAATACGAGGCCGGTTTGTCGTTGTCCGGACCGGAAGTTAAGTCCGTTAAAGACGGCCAGATGAGCTTAAAAGGCGCCTTTGTCACCTTTCATGGCGGTGACGCTTATTTGTTCAACGCCCATATTTCCCCGTATAAACAAGCGGGTACCAAAATCAGCTACGACCCTACCCAAAGCCGCCGTTTGCTTTTACACCAAAAAGAAATCCGCTATTTACAAGGAAAATTAGAGGAAAAGGGCTTGACAATAGTGCCTTTGCGGGTGTATACTAGAAACCGCTTTATCAAGGTAGAAATCGCTCTGGGAAAAGGAAAACAGCAGTTTGACAAGCGCGAGAGTATTAAAAAAAGGGATACGGCCCGCGAAATGAAAAGAGAACTCAAATACCAAGCGTAGGGGGTGTCGTGCTTCGACAGGAAGTTGATGCTCTATCGGCATGTCGAGATGGCTCCGGTCTCGTTAATAGCGGGGTAAAATGACAAATGCCAATTTGTTATCAAAAGTGAAAACAGCGGTAGCCAACGCCTTCGGCGGAGGTTGCAACTGTAACTTCGCTCCAGTAATGGCCTAAGGGTCATAGCTGGCGTCGTCTTAGCCACACCTGATAACTAAACGCGGCGTAAACCATCAGGAGTAGGATTAATTTTGCGGTCAGTCAAAGTTAGTCTGAAATTCTTACTGACTCGCCCTTCCGTGTTTGGCCGGATTTAAGCGGATGGGTCAGAAAATTAAAACGGCTAAACATGTAGAAGATAAGCTTATATTTCTTGGACGCGGGTTCAACTCCCGCCACCTCCACCAACTGTCATTCCCGTGAAAACGGGAATCTAAAAATACTATGCGCATCTCCCGTCGCCGAAAAAAAGAAGAACCAAAAAAGAAGTATTTATATAACGAGGGCATTCAAGCTCCGGAAGTTTTGGTGTTAGCGAGCGACGGCAGTAAACTGGGCGTCATGAATACCGGCGAAGCGATTCGCCGAGCGCGCGAAGATGAAATGGACTTGGTTGAAATCAACCCTAAAGCCACTCCTCCGGTAGTTAAAATAGTGGATTTTGGACAATTTCTTTATCAACAGGAAAAAACCGACCGTTTGCGCAAAGCCCATCAGCATGTGACTAAAACCAAATGCCTGCGCATCTCTTTAAACATCGGAGCCCATGATTTGGAGATCAAACGCAAACAAGCGGAAACCTTCTTAGAAGAAGGAGATAAAGTAAAATTGGAAATCATTCTGCGCGGACGGGAAATTCAACAGAACCATTTGGCCAGAGAGATGGTCAAAAAATTTAATGATGAAATAAACGCCAAGCATCCGACCCGCTTTGACCAACCCATTGAAATGCAAGGCAAAATCGTCTCCGCTATTATCGCTAAAGCTTAACCGGCTGTCATTCCTTTTAATAATTGTCATCCCCGCGCAGGCGGGGATCTGCAAACAACAAGATTCCCGCTTTCGCGGGAATGACATAAAATAAATTTTATGCCAAAAATGAAAACCCATCAGGCCACGGCCAAAAGGTTTAAAAAAACCAAAACCGGCAAAGTGATAAAACGCACTTGCGGCCAAGCTCACTTTAACGCCCGTGAGAGTGGCAATACCAGACGCAACAAGCGTTCGGACCAAGTATTTTCCAACGCCATGAGGCATACGATACAAGTGGCTCTGCCGAACGGTTAAACTGTCATTCCTTATTTAAAAACTGTCATCCCCGTGAAAACGGGGATCTAGGACAAAAAGATTCCCGCTTTCGCGGGAATGACAAAAAATAAATTTTTATGACCAGAATTAAAGGCGGACTATTGCACAGCAAACGACGCCGCGGAATTTTAAAACACACCAAGGGTTATCGCTGGGGCAGAAAATCTAAAATAAAATTGGCCAAAGTGGCCAAAATGAAAGCCGGCCAATACGCTTTTGCCGGACGCCGCGCTAAAAAAAGGATTAACCGCGGTTTATGGCAAGTAAACATCAACGCCGCCGTGCGGGCTTACGGTTTGAGCTACAGCAAATTTATGGGCGCCTTAAAAAAGAAGGGCTTGGCCATAAATCGCAAAATGCTGGCTGAATTAGCGGAAAAAAATCCGACCATTTTCCAAAAAATCGTGGAAATGGTAAAATAAAAAAGTCCACAGCCCGGGCCATTGACATTTTTCTCCGGCTGTGTTAAAAATAATTTGTAAATTGAAAGGCCTTGAATAGTGTTTGGTACCTGGTGGAACAGCCCCTCCTTCTGTTCTCACCTCTTACCGAACACCTTCAGGGCCTTTTTTGTTTGTCAACTTATCAACATTGACTAAAATGATTATTTCCTGTATTATTATGTTACCTTTATGCCAACACCCGCTGAAAAGCGGATATTGGCCTCAAGAGGAGGATCGGCCATGAAGCGCCAACACCCAACGGATGGCCGAACCCTGCGGCGTTAATCCGCCGCAAATAATGAGCCGCTATGAGTGCCCGGGCAACAGCTCTGTTCCCGTAAACAGGCTGAACGCCACGGCGCTCTCCTCCTCAATCAAGGGGCGATGACTCCCCGTTCATCGCCCCTCCCGCCTAACATAACCCACCCCGATTTAATCGGGGTGGTTTTTTATTTCTTACATTGACAAAACTAGGAAAATCAGATATAATTTTTTCAAACTTGGGTCGGTAGTTCAACTGGTTAGAGCACTGCCCTGTCACGGCAGAAGTTGCGGGTTCGAGTCCCGTCCGACCCGCAAATAAAATAACCCCCCTAAAGGGGATTATTTTATTTTGTGGTCGGAAGCGAGCAAACTGCTTTGCTCGCGTCGGGACAAGAACGCCGGAGCGATGTCGCGCGACGCAGGCGAGCGAGCGCGACCGCGAGGCGGTGGCTAGCCCGAGCGAGCGGAAGCGAGCGAGAGGCGAAGCCGAGTCCCGTCCGACCCGCATAAAAATATGACTGCCTAATGGCAGTCGTATTTTTGTTAGGAATAAATGATGACACAGAATCCTGTTTACAGATTGCGGTAGATATCGTGTTTGCCAATAGAGATAAACAAAATATCGCCATTTGGCTGACGCTCAAAAATAATACGATAACTGCCGGTGATGGAAATTGACCAAAGCCCGGCCAGCTTACCTTGAAGCATGTGAAGACGGAGCGACGGGTGTAAAGGATTTTCTTTAAAAAATTTTTCTTTTTTATCAGCTAACGCCACCAACTCTTTTGGCAGTTTTCTTAATTCGGCCGCAAATTTAGAAGAATAAAATATCTCTGTGATAATCATAACAGACCCACGAGCGACTCGGCTTTGAGCGATTTACCGGCGCGGTATTCTCTGCGAGCGGCCCGCGCGGTTTTGACCAGTTCGGTTTCCGAAATTAAATTTTCATCAGCCTGCAATAGGCGCTTAACATAAGCGCTCACCGTATCATAACCGCGCTTTTTAGCGAGTATTTTTATCTGCCGCGCCTCGGTGGCGGATAAAGACAAACTAAGTACTTGACGCATAATTTTTCTTTCATTTTATATTACAAACTTATTGTAATACATCTGTAATACAATGTCAAGCGTCTAATCTTCTATTTCCAACCTCTCCAACATCTTCTCTCCCTTGTCCGTGTGCCAAGTAATTTCCAAATATTTTTCTTCTTTGGGTAAAAATATTTCCATCACTCGCGCGCAGTCGCCACCCGAAGCGCAATCATAATTGCCCCGCTCTACTTTCATCCCCTTCCAATCAACCTCTTCCGTCACAATTTCTAATTTACCGCTTAATAATTTTTTCTTGGTACTCACGGCCGTCAAATCAAACCATTCTATATCACCCTTGCCTTCAGGATAAAATTTTACGCTCTCACTGCTTCTTTCCGCTTTCCACTGCAAGGGATAGCGGATGCTAAAATTAGCAAAATCTTTTTCCACATATTCATTCATAATGCCATCCTCTATATTTTTCAATTGGCTGGCCATTTCCTGCCTCAACTGGTCTTTGGCCGTAGTTAATTGTTCAGCCACTTGCTTTTTCAACTCCTCGGCCACAGTTTGGTTATTTACCGTCTGACAAGTATACCCTCCGAGAGAAATGAATAATCCGGTAGCGCCCAAAACCATCAACATCTTAGAAGCCAGAGCAGTTTTGCCTAATATCTTTCCCGGCCGCCGCGTGCCCATTTTTTTCTCCGTGTCCGCAATCCGCTTCCGAGTCTTGAGCACGGTATCAGGATTCAAAGAAATACTGTCTATCCCCTCTTGCACCAAAAACTCGGCAAACTCGGGATAATCAGAAGGCGCCTGGCCGCAAATGCCCACCTTGCGCCCGTATTTATGCGCGGTCTGAATTACTTCGCGAATCAATTTTTTCACCGCTTCATTTCTTTCATCATAAATATGACTAACTAGGGCCGAATCTCTATCCACACCCAAAGTCAATTGTGTCAAATCATTAGAGCCAATACTAAAGCCGTCAAAAATCTGGGAAAATTCTTTGGCCAACAGCACATTGGAAGGGATTTCGCACATCATATACACTTCCAAACCCGCCTTGCCCCGCTCCAATCCAAATTCTTTCATGACCGCCAATACTTTTTGGCCCTCTTCCACGGTCCGGCAGAACGGCACCATGACAATAATATTTTTTAGTCCCCAATCCTCGCGCGCTTTTTTCAGAGCTAAACATTCCAGCTTAAATCCGGGCTTATAGGCCGGATCATAATAGCGCGAAGCCCCGCGCCAGCCCAGCATGGGATTTTCTTCCTTGGGCTCGTAATTTTTACCGCCGATTAAAGTGGCGTATTCATTAGTTTTAAAATCCGACAAACGCACAATCACCGGATTGGGAAAAGAAGAAGCAGCCAAAAAAGCAATCCCCTCGGCCAGTTTATCCACGCAGAATTGCGCTTTATTTTTATATCCCACAGTCAAAGCGTCAATCTGCTCTTTTACTTTGTGATCGGTCAGTTTATCATAATCCACCAACGCCAACGGATGAATTTTGATAAAATTGGTGAAAATAAATTCCTCGCGCGCCAGACCAATACCGTCATTGGGAATGGCAGAAAAAGAAAAAGCGCTTTCCGGATCACCCACATTCATCATAATTTTGGTGCGGGCCGGCGGAATTTCTTTGAGCTCTATTTTTTCCACTTCAAAAGGCAACCGCCCTTTATACACCAGACCCTCATCTCCACCGGCGCAAGACACAGTAATCTCTTGCCCATTTTTAATTAATTTACGAGCATTAACCGCACCCACCAGACACGGTATGCCCAGTTCACGGCTGACAATGGCGGCGTGCGAAGTCTTGCCACCCTGTTCGGTAATAATCGCTCCGGCAATGCGCATAATCGGTTCCCAATCCGGATCAGTGAGGCGCGTTACCAGCACCTCACCGTGCTTAAAATTCTTCATCTGCTTGGGCGATTCAATAATCCTGGCCCGGCCCTGACCGATTTTCTGCCCCACGCTCGTACCGCGTAAAATAACCTCACTTTTTTTATTCAATCTATATGTTTCAATGACATTTACTTTAGCTTGCGATTTAACCGTCTCCGAACGCGCTTGGACGATAAACAATTCTCCGGTTTCGCCGTCCTTGGCCCATTCAATATCCATAGGCCGGCCATAATGTTCCTCAATCTGCACCCCCCACTTGGCTAATTGCAAAACATCCTCATCTTTAAGACAATATTTTTTCTGCTGGGAAGTTTTGACTTTTTGCTGTTGCGTACCGGCCGCCCCGTAAACCAATTTTACCTCTTTACTGCCCAAACGCCGACTGATAATGGATTTTAACCCGCGTTTTAATCCGTCTTTAAAAATATAATATTGGTCGGGTATCACTCGGCCCTTGACTACATATTCGCCCAAACCATAGGCGGCGTTAATCAACACCACGCCTCTAAACCCTGATTCCGTATCCAAGGTGAACATCACGCCGGAACTGGCCAAATCAGAACGCACCATTTCTTGCACGCAAACCGAGAGAGCCACATTCATATGGTCAAAACCCTTGGCCTCGCGATAAGAAATAGCGCGGTCGGTAAAAAGCGAAGATAGACATTTTTTTACGGCCATCATTAACTCCTTATCACCTTGCACATTCAGATAAGTCTCCTGCTGGCCGGCAAAACTGGCATCGGGCAAATCCTCGGCTGTGGCTGATGAACGCACGGCCACGCTCAAATTGGTTTTACCGGATTTCTCACTCAATTTTTTATACGCTTTTTTGACTTCCTGCTCCATGTCCTTGGGGAAACCGGCTGATAAGATCAGCTGGCGCGCTTTATTACCCGCGATGGCTAATGCCCGCACATTTTTTACATTCAAATCTTTCAAGATGTCCTTAATCTTTTTATCTAATTTATTGAATTTTAAAAATTCCCAATAGGCTTCGGCGGTCAACGCAAAACCATTGGGTATTTTCATGCCCTTTTTGGTTAATTTGGAATACATCTCCCCGAGTGAAGCGGTTTTGCCACCCACCAAAGGGATGTCTTTGATGTTTAAATCTTTAAACCAACAGATGTACATAATGACATTATATCACAACCTTGACCAACTGCCGAAATTCCGCTTCACTCATGATTCTCACCCCCAATTTCTTCGCCTTAGCCAGCTTACTGCCCGCTTCCGCCGTTGTTTTTGCGCTCACACTCTCGGCCACATTACCGCCCAAAACCCGAATTCTTTCTTTAGCTTCATCGCGGCTCATGTTGGCCAAAGAGCCGGTCAAAACAAAAGTCTGTCCGGTCAATTTTCCGCCGACTTTTTTTTGACTCTCGGACAAAACTCGCACTCCATTTTTAAGAAGTTTTTCTATGTATCTTATATTTTCTTTATCTCCTAAAAATTCCACAATGGAAGCGCTCACTTCCTCCCCCACTCCTTCTATCTTTTCCAACTCTTCTTTGGCGACACGCAAAAAATTTTCCAAACTGCCAAAATGTTGCGCCAATTCAATGGCCGTTTGCTCACCCACATGCTTGATGCCCAAGGCGTTAATAAACCGATTCAAAGGCACTTCTCTTTTAGCGGCAATGGCGGCCTCCAGATTACTGGCGGATTTTTCTCCCCAGCGCTCCAAACCTTCCAAGTCCCCGGCGGTCAAAGAAAAAAAGTCAGCCGGATCTTTTACCAGCCCTTCATTTACCAACTGCTCCACAATTTTTTTACCCAGATGTTCAATGTCAAAAGCGTGTTTGGAAGCAAAATGAATCATCTGGCGCAATTCCTGGGCAAAACAATTTTTATTCTGACAAAACAACATGCCCTCTTCAGCTTTATTTTTATTACTGGATTTTTCTTTATGCACGGGCGAATGGCAAATCGGACAGGTTTTCGGTTCCTGCACGGATTTTTCTTTTCCGGTACGCATTTTTTCCAGCACCCGAATTACTTTGGGTATGATATCTCCGGCTTTTTCCACTACCACCGTATCGCCGACTCTCACTCCCAGACGCCTGATCTCATCAAAATTATGCAAAGTCGCGTGCGTAACCGTGGTGCCGGCTAATTTCACCGGCTCCATCAAAGCCACCGGGGTCAAAGCGCCGGTCCGGCCCACCTGCACATAAATATCCTTGATTTTGGTAGTCGCCTGTTCAGCCGGAAATTTAAAAGCAATCGCCCAGCGCGGCGACTTACCGGTAAAGCCCAAAGCGTTCTGATATTTTTTTTGATTTACTTTAATGACTATGCCATCAATCCAAAACGGCTGGCTCTGTTTTTTTCCGCCCCATTCCCGATGAATTTTTAAAATCCCGTCCAAATTTTTGGCTATTTTCCAATGAATATCAGTTTTGAAGCCCAAATCTTTCAGTTCTCGCAACTCATCGGCCTGCGTATCCGGAGCATTGGCGCTGGAAATATCATAAGCGGTCAAAGATAACTTGCGAACGGCTACAATCTTAGCGTCCAACTGCCGGATGGTGCCGGCGGCCGCATTGCGCGGATTGGCGAAAAGCGCTTCACCGGTTTTTGCCCTTTCTTTGTTTATTTGCTCCAACATCCGCCGATCCAGCCACACCTCGCCTTCGGCAATCAAATCTATTTTTTTCTTTAATTTCAAAGGCACTGACCAAATGGTGCGAATATTTTGCGTCACATCCTCCCCTACTTTTCCATCACCGCGCGTCGCCGCCACTTTTAATTCTCCATCTTGATAAGTCAACACCATGTGCAGGCCGTCTATTTTTAATTCGCACACATAATCCAAATCTTTCGGCCGTCCGCCCAATTCCTTTTCCAATATCTTCATATTCCGTTCTTCCCACTGTTCCATGTCCTCCACGGAAAAAGCATCGTCAAAAGACCATTGCGGAATTTGGTGTTTTATTTTGACAAATTTTTCCAAAGGTTGTCCGGCTACGCGCTGGGTGGGAGAATCAAATGTCATTAATTCCGGATGTTCGCCTTCAATTTTGCGCAATTCATCCATCAACCCCTCATACATTTGATCTGTTACTTCCGGGTCATTCAAAACATGATAGCGAAAACGCAAATCATCAATCTGTTGGCGCAATTTCCCCGCTCTATCTCTTGTGCTCCTATCAGACATAAATTTATTTCAACAAATTCAAATACCACTGCGTAACCGTATCTCCATAATATAAGGTAAACAAAGTGGCGGTAGTCAGAAACACGCCAAAAGGCACGGCTGAACCAATCTTTTTTCTCCCTGATATTAACAATATTACCGCCGCGCCCGCGCCCAGCATATAAGCCAAAAAGATAGCCAATAGCACTTGCGGCCAGCCCAGCCAAGCGCCCATCATCGCTCCAATCCAAATATCACCCCCGCCAATCCAACGCCCGCGGGAAACGAGATACTGGAGCAAAAAAAAGCCGGCGCCCGCCGCTACCCCTATCAAAAGTGAATATCCTGAATAATGTAAAGGAATATAATTAATGCCAAAACCGATTACAATGCCCATAAAAATCATCCGAACCAGCACCTCGCCATAAAGATAATCATACATGAATGTAATCGCCAAAATCGTCAGAAAAAAAACATCGCGCGACACATGCCATTCGCTATATAGCTGTTGCCGGCCTAAAAGATTAACATGATAAATAAAAATCAGAACTAAGAGGATGGCCAGCATAGCTTCTGTAACAGCATAAAAAATAGGAATCTTTTTATGACAACTCCCGCAACGACCGCCTAAAAATAAATAACTCAAAAGCGGAATATTCTCATACCAGCTTAATTGCCGTCGGCAATGAATGCACACGCTCCGTCCATTGGTGATCCGGCAGTTATCTCTTATCCGCCACATCCAAGAATTGATAAAACTGCCCAGGCAAAGCCCGATGATAAAAATAAAAATAAAAAACAGTATATCCAATGATTGGAATATCTCTAGGGTTTCCAGATTCATAAATTTTAATTGTTCTCCTCTAACTGTATTATATCACCTCTCGCCGGGCGTGCCAAGACAACAAAACCCGATTCTTCAAACGGGTTTTGTCGGTAAAATAGCGCGGATTCGCTATGCGGTAAAATTAGTCAGCCAAACCGGATGGGGAGAGAGTAACGCCCAGTGTCAATCCGTTAACATTGCCTTCCAAGTTGGCGGTAATCGTGTAAGAACCGGCGGCGGCGGTATAAATATAATGTTGACCGCTGGTAGGATCTTTCGGCACCTGTCCCATGTATGGATTAGCGCAACCAGAGGCGGCGAAACCACCGACGTGCAAACATAAAGCGGTAGCATCTTCACCCAAATTCAAACCGGCTCCGGGCGGATAAGCATTCTGATCCGTATAATAAAGTTCCAAAGCGGTCTGTACCTGTTTCAAATCAGAGACGCGTTTAGAATCGCGGGCCTTCACACGGGCTGAACCCAAAGCCACAACCGCCAAAGTTGACAATAATCCAATGATGGCGATGACGACTAAAAGTTCAATCAAAGTAAAACCTTTCTTGTTCATAGTCTCACCTCCCCTCGATAATTCGCTTTTTTCATAACATTATTTAATTTTCAAAATCTTATTGACTTTTTCCACCACTTCAGACGGCTTAAAATGAGCCTTAATCAAATAGTCCGCGGCTCCTTGTTCCAATCCTTTTTCCACATCATCTTTTTGCCCTAAATTAGTAAGCAAAATCACAGGAATACTCTTAACCTCCGGATCTTTTTTTAATTTATCTAAAACGGCAAAACCGTCTAATTTAGGCAATAAGACATCTAAAAGAATTATATCCGGCTTTTTCTTTTTCGCGGCCTGCAAACCGGCTTCTCCATTATCGGCCGTGGTGACTTTAAAACCCTCCATTTCAAATTTTTTTTGATAGATGCCGGACAAAAATACATCATCCTCCACCAGCAAAACATGAACATTCCCTTTTCCCGTAGTAGGCATAGAGCGAGTTAATAAATAAATTATAGGCAAAACTTGAAATCGCGTCACTCGGTTAAAAAGAAAATAAATTTTCTTTTTTCCCTCGTTGGCGATTATACCATACTTCTTAAAGCCAAACCAATAGCGACCGACATGCGCGGACCAATTTTGTTCAATATCGGCTTCAGCCCGTTCTGATAAACCATCCGAGCCCAAGGATCTCCCACATAACACTTTAACTTAAATTTATCAGCAATGAAAGTGGATAAGTATGGCAGAAGCGCCGCCCCGCCGGTGAGCACCACTTTTTCCAAACGCTTGCCTATATTGTTTGACTGGCGCAGATAGAGATCCAAACTTACTTCAATCTCTTTTAAGATAGGGTCAATGATTGGAGTAAAAATCTGTAAAAACTCTTCGGAAGTGATATTGTTTTTACCGCTCCCCAGATAATCGGAAAGGTCGTACTTGACCTGTTCGGTCGTTGTCATGTCTAAATCCAAAATATTTTTTAAAATATTATCCATCTTATGACCGCCGGCCTCAATACTGTGATGCGTGACCGGCACGGATTGATCTATGATAAAAAAATTAGTTCTCTCGGCTCCAACATCAATAATCATGATAACGGCTCCATCCTTGCCTACCAACGATCGGACCAAAGCCGTTGATTCGGGTTCTAAAGCTTCTAAAATCAAACCGGCTTTTTGAAAAACACGGGTATAAAAAGAGACCATTTCCTTGGGTACGGCATTGATTAAGACTCGTTCATCCTTGGTGTTTCCCAAATCAGGCAAGATTTGGTAATCTAAAGCCATTTCTTCTAAAGGGCGGGGTAATAATTTCTTAACTTCGGCCCGTAAAACCGTATTAAAATCCTTTTTCTCCATTCTCGGCAAAGTCACCATGGCATGAAACACGGCGGAAACAGGCAGACTAACCACGGCTTTTTTACTGACTGTTCCGGAGGCATGGCACGCTTCTCGTATTAATTTGGCGTATTTTTCCACCTGCAAGTCATCTACTCGCGTCTGGCTTTTTATATCCGCGCCAACTTCCGGCTCAACCTGGCGTTCGCCTAATAAATCCCGGGCGGTTTTCTCTGCGGGCGCCATCAATTGATGTATGTCGTGCCGGCCGGCTGTTAAGCCATAAGTAAACAATACGGGTCTATTTTTTTCTTTCCGTAATTCTACCAACTTAACTCCTCCCGCGCCCAAATCCACCCCTATATATGATTGTGGTTGGAAAAAAGAGAACATAAAAAATGCTTTGTCTTAATTATACCAAAGTTTCCCATTCCTTGACATGCCCCTGTTGATAAGTAAAGAGAAATAATATACAATTGTTATTAAAGTAGCTCCACAGGTTTGGTAATTTTTTCGCTTTCCTCGCCCGCGAGGGCTCGGGGATGAAGCTTCGGCTTCATAACCCGCTCAAAAACAACCAAACCTGTGAGACTAAAAACTAATTTACATTTTTTAACCCGCTCGGAAAATATAAAATGTCTAAAACTAAATCTAACTATGAAATTGTATAATTCTCTCACCCATAAATTGGAAGAATTCAGCCCGATTAAAAAAGGCAAAGTGGGCATGTACACTTGCGGTCCCACGGTTTATAATTTCGCGCACATTGGGAATCTTCGCACTTATGTTTTTGAAGACCTGCTTAAACGCGTTTTGATTTATAATGGTTATAAGGTGAAACAGACCATGAACATCACGGATGTCGGCCATTTGACCAGCGACGCGGATGAAGGCGAAGATAAAATGGAAAAAGGAGCAAAAAGAGAGGGTAAGACGGCTTGGGAAATCGCGACTTTTTATACTAATGCCTTCAAAAAAGATTTGGCGGATTTAAATATTTTAGAACCGGAAATTTGGTGCCGAGCTACGGACCATATCAAAGAACAAATTAAATTAATCAAAAAACTGGAGAAAAAGGGCTTTACCTATCAAACTGCCGACGGTATTTATTTTGACACTTCTAAACTGGCTGATTACGGAAAAATGGTTAATTTAAAAAATCAGGACCTGCGAGCCGGGGCGCGAGTGGATGTGGGAGACAAAAAAAACACCACGGACTTCGCGCTCTGGAAATTTTCACCTAAACTGGAACAACGCCAGATGGAGTGGGAGAGTCCGTGGGGAAAAGGATTCCCGGGTTGGCATATTGAGTGCTCGGCTATGTCGGTTAAATATCTCGGCCAGCCGTTTGACATTCATTGCGGAGGCATTGACCATGTGTCGGTGCATCACACCAATGAGATAGCGCAAAGTGAAGCGGCCAATGGCAAACCATTAGCCAATTATTGGTTGCATGGCGAATATTTGCTCATGGAAAAAGATAAGATGGCTAAATCCGGAGAAAATTTTTTAACTTTGGACAAATTAAAAACCAAAAGCATCAGCCCGTTGGCTTATCGTTACTTTTTACTGCAAACCCACTATCGCCAACAACTGACTTTTTCCTGGATCGCGCTCCAAGCCGCGCAAAACGGCCTCAAACATTTCTATGAAACAGCCAAGGCCATCGCCAAGAATGACCGAGCAGTGGATGACCGCCGGCTTCAAGAACAATTTTTGACCCGCGTAAATAATGATTTGGATCTACCCGGCGCTTTAGCTTTGATTTGGGAAACAATGAAAGAAAAAAAAATAAATTTATCCACTTTGTTAAAATTTGATCGGATTTTCGGTTTAAAAATTGAAGAAGAAACTAATAAACCGGCCGCGCCCGTGCCGGCTGAAGCGCAAAAATTGCTGGACTTGCGGCAAACCGCCCGCGCCGACAAAGACTGGAAAAAAAGCGACGAATTAAGAAAAAAAATAGAAGCCCTGGGCTTCACGATAAAAGACGAAAAAGGCGGAACAAACATCACACCCACTTCTGTTTTTTGAATATCGCGTACATCAGCACCGCGCCCCACAGCACTAAGTTCACCAACATCCAAAATCCACCCGGTAGATGAGCAAAAGGATTACCCGGAATATGGGCGTCAAAAAGAGCGATTGTTAAAGTCAAAGGAAAAGTAATCACCGAAATAATCGTCAAAATCTTCATCACTTCGCCGGTGCGCAAACTCACCAGCGACTCATTGGTTTCGTGCAAGGCGTTAATGCTCTCTTTTTGGCTTTCCAGCATGTGCCAAATTTCATTGGTAAATTCCCGCAAAGAATTGATATAACCTTGATAAGAAGAAACATCCAGATCTCGTCCCGCGTACATAATTAAGCGTTCCAGCACGGTGCGATGACCCTGCATAGTGCGGCGAAAAACCACGGTGTTGGTCTTTAAACGCAAAATTTCTTCAGCCATTTCCCGGCCGGGAATCTTGGCAAACAATTTTCGGTCCACTAGATTAATATCGTTGTTGACATGAAGCAGGATGGGAAAGATGGCATCGAGAAGCCGGCTCAACAACTCAAACAATAAATGAGCGCCCGTGCCGCTAAAATATTTTTCCTTTTCTCCATATTTTTTCCCGCACTCTTCCAAAAAATTCTCCATGGTCAATAATTTTCCATCATGAACGGTCACCAAATAACTGCCGCTCAAAAAGAAATCAATTTCCGTAAATCCCAACCGCCGGGTTTCACGGTCAAAAACCGGAAAATGTAAAACCATAAAATAATAGTCCGGGCGTTTGACTATCTTCGGGCGTTGAAAAGGCGGCAAGCTCTCATTAATATCAGCTTCCAAAAAACCAAAGCGTTTTTGGAGCGTTCGTAGATATTTCTCTGTTTGCTTACCCACATCAACCCAGAGCAAACCGTTGTGTTGCAACTCTCGCACATTGCGCATAACAACATTGTAAGCGCTATAAACGAAGCTTAAAATTACGCTCGCCTCGCTGAAGCTTGGGCGAAACGAGCCGGGCCTCATGAATAGAAACAAACTTTCATTTATTCAGTTCCGGTAATTATACCACACTTTTAATATTTATGGTATAATATTTATGATTAAAACTGGCTATGAATGATGAAAAACTAAGACAAAACTTAAATCCGGTGGAACAACCGGAGGATTTGCCTGTAGCCGAGAACGCGCCGCAGGCGGAACAAGGAGAAGCGGAGACAACCGTTGAAGAACCGCGAGAAGCCGCTCCGGCTATCTCTTCAACCGAACAAAATCCGACTCCGGCACAGCGCCGTCCGCGCCGAACGACCGGTCCGATTATTTCTCCGGTGCGGGATGAATTGGTGGCGCGCATTGAAAAAATCATGGAGGACGGAGTGGGCGACGCCTTCCAGCGTCTATCCCCCATCGCCAAACAAGAATTAAAAATCAAAGGCGAACAAACAGCCATAAAAATCCGCGAACTGCTGAAAGCCACGCATTTGAAAGTAAAAAAAATCTTTCAGCTTATTTTGGAATGGATGAAATTACTGCCGGGCGTCAATCGTTTTTTCTTGGAACAAGAGGCCAAAATAAAAACCGACCGCATCATCGCTTTACATAAAAACCAATCCGAAAAAACATGAACAACTACCTTTCCGGCGTCGCTGATTTTTATTTCCAACTCTTCAGCCAGTGGTTAGCCGACCCCGCGGTGTCTTTATACATCGTTTACGCGGCCGGGCTGATCGGCCTCCTGGTTTTTCTTTATGTTCTGCGCCAGGTCCTGCGCTCCGCGGCCAAAAGCGGTAAAGCTTTTCATCGCGCCGTATTGCTCATCCGCCTGCCCAAAGAAAAAAAGAGCGAAACCAGCCAACAACAAAAGATGGAAGACAACATACAAAAAATCCGCGAGGAAGTGGCCGTGGCTTCAGGGCTGTTTTCGGCCGTGGCCGGTTTAAAACCGGACGACGGCTTCTTGTCGTGGTTCCGCGGACGCAACGACCATATTTCTTTTGAACTGGTGGTGAAAGAAGGAAAAATCTCTTTTTATGCGGCTGTGCCGGACAAATTTAAAAATTTTTTAGAGCAACAAATCCACGCGCAATATCCGCACGCTGAAATTACCGAAGAAATTGACTATAATATTTTCAAACCGCAAAGCTGTATCGTCGGCGCCCATTTGTGGTTTAAATTTCGTTCGGCTTTTCCTTTTCAGACCTATAAAAGAATGGAAAATGATCCCCTGCTGGCCATACTCAATCCGCTAAGCAAAATCGCGGAAAACGAAGGAGCGGTCATTCAATATGTGACGCGTCCGGCCAATTCCAAATGGCGGCGTCAAGGAGTGCAGTTGATTCGGGATATCAAAGAAGGCCAAAAATTTGAATATGTCGCGCGCCGCGGAGCAATCAGACGCTCACTGCACAAGTGGAAAAAAGCGCTTTTTCCAAAAAAACATGACCCGGCCAAACAATTTACTTCCGCTGAACCTTACCACCTGACCCAGATGGAAGAAGAAATGGTAAAAAGCATGGAAGAAAAAATCAGCCATGGAGGTTTGGAAATCACTGTCCGATTAGTAAGCTCGGCGGATAGCAAAGAAAGGGCTTTGATGAATCTGGAAAATATTATAAATTCTTTCAGCCAGTATAATATTTACCGCTATGGCAATTCCTTTGGCGCCGTTATTCCCCGCAATCCAAACGCCTTAATCCGCGAATCAATTTACCGCTCCTTTCGCGAAGGGCATTATATGGTGGCAAATACTGAAGAGCTGGCCAGTTTCTGGCATTTACCGCTTTCCAGCACGGAAACCCCGCACATCAATTGGCTGGGCGCGCGCAAAGCCCCTCCACCGCTCAACATACCCAAAGAAGGTATTACTCTGGGTCGAGCCGTATACCGCGGTGAAGAAACCATCGTTCGGATGAAAGCCGCCGACCGCCGCCGGCATCTCTACACTATCGGTAAATCCGGCGTGGGTAAATCCGTCTTCATCCAAAACCTGGCCGTGCAGGATATCATTAATGGCGAGGGAGTTTGCGTGGTGGACCCGCACGGCGACTTTGTGGAATATGTTTTGCAACATGTGCCGAAAGAACGCGCGGATGATGTCATCTACTTTAATCCCTCGGACATTGAACGCCCGATCGGCCTGAATATGCTGGAAGTCAAGACCGAAGAACAAAAAGATTTTGCCACCCAAGAAATGATTTCCATTTTTTACAAACTGGTCACTGACCCTTCCATGATCGGCCCGATGTTTGAACATAACATGAGAAATGTGATGTTGACCCTGATGGCTGACCTGGAAAATCCGGGCACCATCGCCGAAATCCCGCGCATGTTTACCGATGACGCCTTTGTGACCGAATGGAAACAAAAATTGAAAGATCCGATGGTCTTGGCTTTTTGGGAAAAAGAAATGGCCAAAACTTCCGATTTTCATAAATCCGAAATGCTCGGCTATCTCATCTCCAAGGTGGGCCGGTTTGTGGAAAACGAAATGATCCGCAATATTATCGGCCAATCCCATTCCGGATTTAATTTCCGCGAAGTAATGGATAAGAAAAAAATATTATTGGTTAATTTGGCCAAAGGTCTGGTAGGCGAAATCAACTCCAATCTGCTGGGTTTGATTATCGTCTCCAAACTGCAAATGGCCGCTTTGGAACGCGCTTCCCTGCCCGAAGAAGAACGCCATGATTTTTATCTTTACATTGACGAGTTCCAGAACTTTATCACTGAATCATTGGCCACCATCCTTTCCGAAGCGCGCAAATATCGCTTGAATCTGATTGTCGCTCACCAATACATGAACCAGCTGGTGGATAATAAAGGAAAAAATACAGTGCGCGACGCGGTGCTGGGCAATGCCGGCACCATGGTTTCTTTCCGCATTGGCCCGGAAGACGCCGAGATATTGCAAAAAGAATTCGCCCCGGTCTTCACGGCTTATGATTTGCTTAATGTTGAGCAATACACCGCCTACATTAAATTACTTATTGACAATACCGCGGCTAAGCCGTTTAATATGATAACCTACCCTCCCACTCCGGGCAACAAAGAACTGGGAGCGGCCATTAAAGAATTATCCCGCTTAAAATACGGCCGACCGCGGGAAATTGTGACAGCCGAAATCACGGAACGCGCCCGGTTGGGGCTAGCCAAACCAAACGATATTGAATTAAGCGAGGCGTCGCTATAAAAAGGAGCGCATCAGTTATGCCAACTTTATACCGTAAATATCGTCCGCAGATTTTTGATAGTGTCGTCGGACAGGCCCATATCATCCAAACTCTTACCAATGAAATCAGCGCCAATAAAGTGGCGCATGCTTATTTATTCTCCGGTCCGCGCGGAATAGGCAAAACCACCACGGCTCGCCTGCTGGCCAAGGCCGTTAATTGCGAAAAACGAGGCGAAGGAAAATTTGAGCCCTGCGACGAATGTTCGTCCTGTCAAGAAATTTCCGGCGGGCGGAATATTGATGTGATTGAAGTTGACGCGGCTTCGCAGACCGGCGTGGACAATGTGCGGGAAAACATCATTGAAAACGCCCAATTCAAACCGACAAAATCCAAATACAAGGTCTTCATTATTGATGAAGTGCACATGCTTTCCATCAGCGCTTTCAACGCTCTGCTCAAAACTCTGGAAGAACCGCCGGCGCACATCATTTTTATTTTAGCCACCACTGAATTGCACAAACTACCTGATACCATTATTTCCCGCTGTCAGCGTTTTAATTTCAAAAAAATTCCTTACGACATCATGTTGAAAAGACTGAAAGAACTGATCAAAGAAGAAGGAATACAGATGGAGGAAGAAGTTCTGGATAGAATTATCAATAAAAGCGACGGCTGTTTGCGGGACGCCGAAAGTTTGTTGGGGCAGATTCTCTCTTTGGATTCAAAAAACATCACAGCCAAAGATGTTCAAATTATCCTGCCGATTTCTGACGCTAAAAATGTATTAAATTTTATCGGATACCTGACAAAAAAAGAAACCAAATCCGCCTTGGACGCTATTGGCCAAATCGTAGAAACAGGCGTCAGTATCGATCATTTTTGTTTGGAAATGATTGATGCCTTGCGCGCCATCATGATTACCCAAGCCGGGTTGACGAGCGCGACAGATGATTACAGCGGTGAAGCGACAAAAAAGATAAAAGAATTGGCTAAAGAAAACAATCCGAGCGCGATCACCGATTTGATTGAAGCCGTGATGAAAAAACGGCAGGAAATAAAAAATGCTCCGATTCCACAACTGCCATTAGAAGTATTGGCTGTGGAAATGAACGATACTGTCATTGCGAGGAGCGTAGCGACGAAGCAATCCCTACCCAATTCAAACCCACCCGATGTCATTGCGAGGAGCGTAGCGACGAAGCAACCCCCTGTTAATCCAACCATTTCTTCAGCTACCAAAGAACCTAAAACCATTAAACAAACCATCCAATCAGCCGTTTCACGCCTCACCGGGCATCATGAAGTCAAAACCACCATGGAACAAGTAAAAGAAAAGTGGGACGATTTGGTGAATAAAATATCGGAAAACAACCACTCGCTGACTTTTATTTTGAAAATGTGCGGGTTGGAAAAGATGGAAGGCGGTTGCGTGTATTTGAGCGTCCCCTACGCTTTGCACAAAGAAAAAATTGAAGAAGCGAAAAATAAAAAGGCGATTGAAGACTGCTTGCTGGCGCTATTCAACGAAAGAATTGGTGTAATATGCGCCACGGCCACTCCCGCATCCAAAGAACTGGAAATAAACAACATTGCGGCGGAATTTGGCGGCGAAGTGGTGACCTAAAACCTTGACCAAAGCCCAAAATTCTGATACAATGGCCACGCTTTTACCATACTCCGAGATCGTCTAATGGTAGGACACGAGACTCTGAATCTCGTTATCTAGGTTCGAATCCTAG
>CAZXFG010000004.1:0-12607 GCA_964640515.1 uncultured Gammaproteobacteria bacterium
TATTCTAAATTTTATCAAACCCGGTGTATTTACGCAGCACCTCCGGCACAGTTACTCCCCCATCCCTATCCTGAAAGTTCTCAATGATCGCCAATAAAGCTCGGTCCGTGATTACTGTCCCATTCAAAGTATGCACAAATTCTTTTTTACCGTCCGCGGTTTTGTATTTTATATTACTGCGGCGCGCTTGATAATCAGTGGTATTGCTGGTGGAAGTTAATTCGCGATATCTCTTTTGTCCGGCAAACCAACCCTCGCAATCATATTTTTTGGCGGCTGGGAAACCCAAATCTCCGGAGCAGATATTTACCACTTGATAAGGAAGACCCAAGGATTGTAAAATATCCTCTTCATTTTTTAATAGTTCTTCATGTATATTCCAAGAATCTTCCGGCTTGCACAGCACTACCATTTCTACTTTATAAAATTGGTGCACCCTGAAGAGTCCTTTGGTATCCTTTCCATAACTACCAGATTCGCGCCGAAAACAAGGTGTAACACTAACATATTTTTTCGTCAGATCTTTTTCCAATAGAGTTTGATCGGCGTGATAATAGACTACAGGGACTTCGGAAGTGCCGATTAAAAATAAATTTTCTTCTCCCGGATTCACGGCATAAACTTCATTTTTATCAGCCGGAAAAAATCCCGTCCCAAACATGGCATTTTCTTTTACCATAATCGGTGGCAGTATCAATTCAAAACCACGCTGAACCGTAAAATCCACCGCATGCTGGATTAAAGCCCTTTCTAATAAAGCTAATTTACCTTTGAGATAAAAGAATCTGGAACCGGAAGTTTCGGCTCCGCGCTCTAAATCCATTAAGTCTTTCACATTGCCCACGGCAAAATGCTCTTGCGCTTCAAAATCCATTTTGGGTATCTTGCCCGCTTTGCGTTCCACTTTATTTTCACTTTCATCTTTTCCTTCGGGAACGGACTTGTGATTTATATTCGGCAAAGTAAATAAAATTTTATTTAATTCTTCTGTTTTTATTTTTACTTTATTTTCCAATTCACTTATCTCGCCCCCCATTTGGCGGATAGCTTTAATCTCCTCTGGAGAGGGTTTTGTTTTTGAGCGTTTATTTCTCTCGGCGCGTAATTCATCAGCTTTTTGTTGTAGTGCAATCCGTTCTTCATCCAAACTCAATAAAGCGCCAACATCCGCTTTTACCTGGCGGGTTTTATTATTTTTCTCCACTATTTTTTTATTTTCTCTGATAAATTTAATGTCTAACATACAGGTTTATAATACCGTCATTGCGAGGACCCGCCTAGGCGGGGACGAAGCAATCTCTTTGACTAAGGATTGCTTCGTCGGGCTACGCCCTCCTCGCAATGACAAAATGTTTATTTAATTTTAGAGCTTTTGTAAATCTCGGGTAAATGCGGGGCCAAACGCACAATCTGCACATGATCCTCCACGGCTTCGGCCAGCTTGTCCACG
Organism: uncultured Gammaproteobacteria bacterium; assembly: GCA_964640515.1. GTDB lineage: Bacteria > Patescibacteriota > Patescibacteriia > Magasanikbacterales > GWA2-37-8 > CAZXFG01. The sequence continues at coordinate 1,451 of CAZXFG010000004.1, forward strand.
AAAGTCCGCTGGTCATAACCCAGAGCCACCACATCCGGTTTTTCTTCGGCAATGGCCAAATATTTATCATCATCAATACATCCCAAACGCACCTTATCGGCCATTTTTAATTTTTTTACATTCTCTAATCTGACTTCTTCGTTATTTGAAGCTGACTTGCCTTTAACCTCGCAAACAGTCAGATCTCGGGCTACTACCACCACTAGATAATCTCCATATTCTTTAGCTTCCGCCAGCATGTGCAAATGGCCCGGGTGGATGATATCAAAAGTTCCGAAAACCATCACTTTTTTCATAGAACAGATTTATTTTTCATTTTTCAATGTCGGGAACAAAATCACCTCTTTTAAATTCTGGGCGTTCATCAATAATTTCACTAAGCGGTCAATGCCCATTCCCAACCCGGCAGTCGGAGGCATTCCATGCTTTAGAGCGGTAACATAATCTTCATCAAAAGGCATGCTTTCTTCATCACCCTTGGCCCCCAATCTTTCCTGCTCTCTAAACCGCGCCTCTTGATCCAGCGGATCATTGAGTTCGGAAAAACCGTTGCAAAGTTCATTCCCACCCACGCAAACCAGTTGCGTTCTTTCCACATAACGCGGGTCCTCGGTCTTGGCTTTAGCCAAAGGCGACAGTTCCACCGGATGATCAATCACAAAAACCGGATTGATTATTTTAGGTCGGACATAGGATTTGTAAATTTCATCAATCAATTTTCCGCGGCCGGTATTTTTATCAATGTCTTCTATTTTTAATTCTTTGGCTTTGGCGAACAAAGATTTTTGGTCCGGAAAATCTTCAATATCCAGTTTGGCGTATTGTTTAATCAGTTCGCGCATGGTTTGGCGAGGATATGGAGGCGTAAAATCAACTTCCCCGTCTGTAGTGCTAATTTTGAGAGGCAATCCCAATGATTTAATCAATTCAGGCAACAAATCTTCCATCAAATCCATCAAATCATTATAGTTCGCGTAAGCCCAATAAAATTCAATCTGGGTGAACTCGGGATTATGATTGTTGTCAATTCCTTCATTGCGGAAACACTTGGCCACTTCATATACTTTTTCAAAACCTCCCACCACCAAACGCTTCAAATACAGTTCCGGCGCAATGCGTAGATACAACTGCATACCTAAAGCATTATGCTTAGTTATGAATGGTTGGGCGTTGGCTCCGCCATACAGAGTTTGTAACACCGGAGTTTCCACTTCAAAAAATCCGTGTCCGTCAAAATAATTACGAATCTCCTTTACCAAAAGACTGCGCGTCTTGGCAATGGCCATGGATTCTTCATTGGCCAACAAATCCAAGTATCTTTTGCGATAACGAATTTCCACATCAGCTAAACCATGAAATTTCTCCGGCAGAGGCAGAAGAGCTTTGGAAATTAGCTGATATTTTTTTACTAAAATGGAAATTTCGCCTTTGTGAGTGATAAACATTTCTCCACTAACGCCCAAAAAATCGCCTAGATCAATATTTTTGGCAAAAAATTTGTAGTCTTCTTTCCCTAACTCTTTTTCAGAAAAAGCCACTTGCAAACGGCCGCTGAAATCTTTCAAGTGCCCAAAACACAACTTTCCCATTTCTCGCTTGGCCACTAAACGACCGGCCACTTGAACCGCCACACCGGTTTTTTTGGCTTTCGCTTCAGCTAAAGTTTGTATCCTTTCACACAAAGCCGGATAAGGATTTTGGCCCGCCTGTTTGATATTTTCTAAATGTTGCAGACGCACTGCTTCCTCATTAATATTGGGTTCGTTCATAATTTTTTGGCTAAAATATACTCTTTAATTGTATCTAATTTCACTCACAAAGTCAAAACCCGCCAAAAGGCGGGTTTGAGGATTTGATTTTTTTATTTTACGGCAATAATCTTATACACCTGTTTCCCTCCCGGCGTTATCACTTCTACTTCATCCCCGGCTTGATGTCCCAACAATGCCCCGCCGATCGGAGAAACATTGGAAATGAAACCCTTGGTTAAATCAATTTCCTGCGGTCCGACAATGGTAAAAATGCGCTCCGCGCCATTTGCGGTTATGATTACTTTGCTCCCCAAAGATACGGTTCCGCTGTTTTTAGGATCACGGGTGATGATCTGGGCGTTGGACAAAATTTGCTGTAATTCCATCAATCGCCCTTGCACCCAGGACATCTCCTCGCGCGCCTGGTGGTACTCGGCGTTTTCTGACAGGTCACCCTGTTGTTTGGCCTCATCTATTTTTTTAGCTATATCCGGAATAATTTGACTTTTCAGATCGTTCATTTCTTTTTGCAGATTATCAAAACTTTCCTGCGATAAATATTGCACATTATCGTTCATAATTTCTAAGGATAAAAAAATTTATATATTTGAAGAAAATGATATATTAAGGAAGTATAACAGCAGTTAAAAACACTGTCAATGTGGATAATGATTTATCTTAGGTATTTTTTACCCCACCAGGCCAAGAAATCTCTGGCAATGGGCATGGAAGCCGCAAACCCCTCTTCACCCTCCTCCACCAACACCGTAATCACGATTTGAGGCGTATTAAAAGGGGCAAAGGCCGTATACCATGCATGGTCGTCCTTGGCGGAGCTCCATTGAGCCGTGCCGGTCTTTCCGCCGCTGGTGAAAGGCAAACTTTGCATATATTGGCATCCTCCGACTCGCACGCAATCCCCCATTCCTTCCTTGACTATGTTCATGTTATATTTGGAAATGAAATTTTGGTTTAAAATTTTTGGTTGAACTTTTTCTTCTTTTTTAGTGTTGGGATTGTAAAATCTATCCGCTAAACGGGGCTGATAAATTATTCCTCCATTAGCCACGGCCGCTGTCCAGACCGCGACCTGCAAAGGCGTAACCAACAAATCACCCTGGCCGATGGAGAGGTTGTAAGTGTCGCCAATATACCAACGGTCGTTCTTGGTTTCTTCCTTCCAACTTTTGCTTGGCAAAAATCCCGCGCTTTCTCCAATCAAATCTATACCGGTTTTTTGCGCTAAATTAAAATAGCGCATATATTGAGTTAACTTTTCCACTCCTAAACCGATAAAATCGCCATAGCCGCCGCCAATGTAATAAAAAAAGGTATTTACCGATAAAGCTATGGCCTTGCGCACATTTGTGATTCCATGTCCTCCGGCCTGCCAATCTCTAAAAAACCAGCGGTCCACCTGCAAACCGCCGGCGCTTAAAAAACTGGTGCCGGCGTTGATCAGCCCTTCTTCCAAAGCCGCGGCCGCCACCCCCATCTTCACGGTGGAACCGGAAGGATAAGTTCCGCCGATAACCCGATTAAAAAGCGGATGATCGGAATCATTTATATATTTCTGAAAACTCTCCGCGTCAATTCCTCCGGAAAATTTATTGGCGTCAAAAGACGGCCAACTCACTAAAGCCAGAATCGCTCCATTTTGAGGATTAATAGCCACGGCCGCGGCTCGTTTTTTGCCCAAACGCGCCAACTGATTTTGAATCAGTTCTTCCAATTTTTTCTGCGCTTCCAAATCTAAAGACAAGTAAAAATTATTTCCCGGCTTTGGCGGCTCCTCGGATAGCACCCGCTGTTCATGGCCTCCGGCATCCATTTCCACCTTTTTGATTCCATATTTCCCGCGCAACTCATTCTCATACACTTTCTCTAACCCGATTTTACCGATGTAATCGTTAAGCAAATAACCGCTGGAACGCAAGTTTTTTACTTCTTCATCATTAAGTTTGCCTAAATAACCAAGGAGATGCGACAAGCTGAAGGCGTCTTCCAATAAATAATGGCGCTTGGTGCTTTTTTCAATGAGCAGGCCGGGTAGATTGGCATTTTTAACATACAGATTCAAAGCCGTGTCATAATCCAGATTTTCTTTAATGGTCAAAGATTCATAACTGTAATTTTTGTATTTGACGAGCGAATTTTCTATTTTTTCTTTAGGCACGCCGGATAACTCCGCTACTTGATTAATAACTTTTTTTCGCGCCACCGCTTCGGCCGGCAGGTTCTGCGGCACGATGGAAAGTAAAAAACTCGGGACATTTTCCACCAACGGCTTTCCGGCGCGGTCAAAAATAACGCCCCGCTCTGAAGGAATGGATCGTAAACGAACTCTGTTGTTTTCCGCCAACGCGTGGTAGTAGTCGCCTTCCAGCACCTGTAAATAAAAAACCTTGGCTAAAATAAATAAAAAACTGACCAGCACAAGACCCGCCAGCCATTTTATTTTTCTGCCGCTGACGCTCGCTCCCAGATGTTCTTTGAGGCCGGGGGCGGCTCCGTAAGATTCTTCCACCCAGGACCGACGATATTTCCCATCCATCCTGCCTACGGAATCAATATCTTTAATTTCAAATAATCCTTTTTGGTCCATACAAACGCTGGTAACTGATATACTTGGGATTTAAACGACGGAAAAATAAAGCGGTTAATAAATAAATCAAAAAAAACAAGACGGCGGTCAAAATTACTTCGTAAAAAATATTAGTCAGGACTTCCGGCCATGAGAGCGTAAAGCCGGGATTAAATAAATTTATCAACAATAAAATCATCAAAAAAGAAAAACGAAAAATCGCGATGCCTAAAAATCCGGCGAAAAAAACAATGAATAAAGAACGATTGGTAAAAATATTTCTCAAAATCCAATACATTATCATCAAGGTAATGATCAAAGCGGAGCTGGTAAGGCCAAAAGGAAAGGAAACGAACAACTCCAAAAGAAAAGCCAGGGGCAGGGCTAACCATAACACCCGCGCGCTTCCGCTGTAAATAATCAGCCAAAGAAACACAATCAAGACGACATTGATGTGATTAAAAGGAAAAGGCAAGATATTCAGAATCAAAACATGAGCGATAAAGATAGCCGCCACCGCCAACAGATATTTTAATATTTTTAAAATTCCGCGCATGTTAAAAAGAGAGTATCACCGTAGCGGCGATAATTTTTTCTAAATTAACGGTTGTCTCCAAAACGGCCTGTTGAAAGGGCTGATACGCCTCATTTTCAATGGAAATAACTTTACCGATTAAAAGCCCTTTGGGCACTTGCAAATCCTGCCCGGAAGTAATGATTTGTTCTCCGATTAACACCACTTCATTTCTTGGAATAAAATTCATGCGCACGCTGCTGCCATAACCGGCCTCCACCACGCCTAAACTGCGTTCCTTATTTAAAACCGTAGCTAAAATTTTGCTCTGATTATCATTAATCAGGCGCACTACGGAAATTTCTCTTTCCACTTTTGTCACTCGGCCAATCAGCGCTCCGTTTCCAGCCACTACCGGATGCCCGACTTTTATCTTTTCCATCTCTCCGGTATTGATAATAATGGTTTTTTCAATACTATCCACATTACGACCCACCACGCTGGCTGTCATTGTCGTAAAACTGGTCCGGCGGACAAAACCAAGTTGTTTTTTAAGTTCAGCGTTTTCCTCAACCAATAACTGATTTTGAGCGAGAGCCGTTTCTTTTTGCTGCGCGTCAGCTAAACACTTGTTGAATTGGCTAAAAAAATCTTCTTTATTAATAAAAAAATGGTAATTATCACCCAACCTTACTCCCATTTCATTGGCGTTAGTTAAAATCGGCATAAAAATCAGACGCGAGCGGTATTTTAACCAGTTCAGCCATCCTAAATAATTAAAAACAATAATCAACGCCAAAATGAAGATAAAAATAAAATAAATTTTTCGGCGAGGCAAAAAAGCCATACTGCATATTTAGAGAAGAAATCAATTAGACGGCCACCTCTTTTAACAGCTCATCATCGTCCAGCAAAATCGCCGCCCCGCGCACCATGGCGGTCAGCGGATCATCAGCCAGACGCACCGGAATCTGGGTGGCTCGAACGATCAACTGATCAATGCCGCGCAATAACGCTCCCCCTCCGCTGATTACAATACCGCGTTCGTGAATATCGGCAATCAATTCCGGAGGAGTGATTTCCAAAGTGCTTTTAATGTTATCCACAATTACTTTTAGCGAACGGGATACGGCCTCTCGCGCCTGTTTGTCGTTTATCATCACTTCTTTTGGCAGGCCGGTAATTATATCGCGGCCGCGCATCGGATATACCATGTTTTCCGCCAGCTCTACGGCTGAACCGATTTTAATCTTAATTTCTTCCGCTTGTTTTTCGCCGACCAAAAGATTAAATTCTTCGCGGGCATACTGCATGATATTATGATTTAACTCATCGCCGGCGATTTTAATGGACTTCCAAAGCACAATTCCGGAGAGAGAAATTACGGCAATTTCACAAGTGCCTCCCCCGATATCCACGATAATGTTGCCAATCGCTTCTTTAACGGGCATGCGAGAACCGATAGCCGCGGCCATCGGTTCGGTAACAATGAAAACTTCTTTCGCGCCGGCGTTGAGGATGACATCATGCACGGCTTTGCGCTCCACTTCAGTGATATTAATAGGGGCTCCGATAACCACCCGCGGTCGGGAGAAAAAAGACAAGCCACCCTCGGCGATCTTGTCTAGATAATAAGTTAACATTTTTTCCGTAACTTCAAAATCAGAAATAATGCCGCCAATCAGCGGTCTGGTCGTTACAATATGAGGCGGAGTTTTACCCAGCATCTCTCTGGCCTCGTTGCCCACGGCTAAGATTTGCTCCGTGCGGGTGTTAACGGCTACCACCGACGGCTCATTGATGACGATGCCTCGTCCTTTTACATAAAGGAGGGTGTTGGCCGTACCGAGATCAACAGCGATATCTTTCCTAAAACGCTCATAAATCTTTCCGAACATAATCTTGGTTGCTATACCTCCTATTGGTAAAAATTATGCCTTCGATTAATAAAAAAATTATAATCACGATAGTTCCGTTCCACCAGGTCAACAGGTCTTTTTGCAATAAAAATAAAATGATAACCACGGCTAAAGCCATAAAAATTCCCTGGCGAAAGGTTTTTTTCACATGCCTAAAAACTATGTCATCATTTCCTAGAATCCGCCAGCGAATCAAAAAACCCATAACTGAAATAGTGCCGACCAAGGCGAAAAACAGGGTGGAGTAAAAGAACAAAAACCCAAGCCAGCCGATTTTAAAAGGATCAATATTAAAAAGAACAAAAACCCAAGCCAGCCAGCACAGGCCCGTGCCTACAGTCATTAAAAAAAGATATTGGCGGAGCGACATATCACGGGTATTTTAGCCAATTAAAAACTTTTTGGCAAGCTAATCCAAAAAATGAATTTTCTCCACTTCTTCCACCCCTAATTTGCGATTCATGGTCCTGATAATTTCCTTTTCTTTAAGTTTTATTTTTTCGATCAACACCGAACTCAAACAAGCTACGGCCAATATTTTATTTTTTACATAAGCGGCCCGGCAAGAACGGTGCGCCGCTTCGCCAAAAATGCCGATTAAAATATTATTGGCCGTTTCCACGGCCAAAGAACCGCGCACTTGGCGCATCAATGGCGAGCGTTTGGTTTGAGTAGAAAAAATATTTTCCAGTGATTCCATAAAAATCTAAATGCGATAATCGCAAATATCCCGAAAATTACAATGCGCGCAAATATACTGGCCGGGAGCGGGAGCAAAATCAGCGGAATAAATATTATTGATGATTTTAAGCAATTCAGAGGCCAATTCGGTTTTTTCTTCTTCTTTACCTAAAAAAGAAACCTTGATATCTTCATTCAAATAATAATAGGTCAACTGCCCCGGACGGCCTATTTTTTGATATTCCGGCAGTTGTTCCACGGCCATTTGATATATCAAAAGCTGATTTTTATCTTCACCTGCCACTTTTTCTTTAGCTTTGCCTGTTTTGTAATCAATAATTTCCAAGGCGCCGTCAGCCATCTTGTCAATCCGGTCAATCCGGCCGTTAATCAAATAGTCTCCCACCTTGATCCTGAACCAACCCTCCAAAGCCACGGGAATAGTCCAATGTTTTTTCTGGCTGGCATAGAATGTTTTTAAAATGTCTTTGCCTTGGCGATAATATTCTTCGCGCTGGGTTTTATTCACATACCAATCATCAATCCAGCAATGATCATAAAAAGCCAACAGCTCCTCCAGGGCGGGAACTTTGACCTTGTCAGCCGGAGTCGCGGACTCCACCGGGCCGAAGAGCGACACTTGCTTAACTTTATTTAATTCTTGTGTGGCTAGATAAAAAGCTTGCAAGGCGCTGTGCATGGTTTGGCCAAAACTGAAAAAAGCATTGCCCCTGGTGGGAATCTTTAAAATGTAGGCCAGTTTATACTGATAAGGACAGGTGGCGTAACTTTTCAACTGGGAAAAAGAAAATGTTTTAGGCAATTCAAAAATGAATTCTCCTTTTTTAGCTTCCGCCTTTTTGCTTGATAAACCTAAAATTGGCTTTTCTTCCTGATTTACGGTTTCTTTAATTGAATAGCCGAGCTCGTCCAAAAACCGGCTAATTTTTTTATCGCGCGCTCCTCCATAATCAGAAGCGCTATTCAGGTAGAGTCGTTCTTTAGCTCGGGTCATGGCCACATAAAATAATCGGCGTTCCTCTTGATAATGGCTATCTCCTTCCGGCAGTTGCTCTTTAATCAAATCAACCGGCATTTCTATCGGTTCTCCGCGATCGCGGATTGGGAAACGCTCCTCCACCAAATTTACTACAAATACATATTTAAATTCCAAACCTTTAGACGCGTGCACGGTTAAAATATTCACTGAATCCGGCGTTTCAATCGGCTGATACATAGACCCTTTATCGCCTGATTCAGACACATATTCAAAGTTAGCCAGCCAATCGCGCGTCTTGGCGTCCGGCATGGTTGCTTCATAGGCCAAAATTTCTTCAAAAAACTGCTTGAGCTGATAAATTTGGCGGATGACCGCTCGGTTCCCTTGGTCTTCTTCACTGGCTAAATATTTCAAATAACCGCTTTTTTCCAAAAAATTATAAAGCGCCACCGCGGGCTTATCCCAACGGCTTTGTTTCATCCCTTCGTGAATAATCTGTAAAATCTTTTCTACCACAGTTATCCCTTCTTTGGTTAAACCGAACTCATTGGAGCGTTTAAGGCCTTCATAATAAGAAACCGCTTTTTTCTTGCATAAACTGGTGAATTTACGCAAATCTAAATCGCTGAATTTGAGAAACGGCAAATTTAAAAGACGAAAAACCGCCGTTGATTCGTGCTGATCAGTTATAATCTTAAAAAAACTAACGCAGTCCAGCACGATGGGTTGGCGGTATAGCCCGGCCGAAGCTAAAAATTCATAAGGGACGCCGCGCTTCTCCAAGGCATTGATAAATGGCTCGGCGTGGTTATTGGCCCTTACCAAAATCGCAAAATCATCCCAGACTGTTTCTTGATTAATTTCTTTCAATCTTATAATCTCATCCGCCACCTTCTTCACCTCATCGTCCAAAGTGGCGGAGTGCAAATGAACTACTGCCCCGCTGTCATTCCCGCCCTTCCCATTGTCATTCCCGCGCAGGCGGGAATCTAGTCGTTGTTTGCCTGGATCCCCGTTTTCACGGGGATGACAACAAGCTGTCAATTTTTTATCAATTTTTAATTTTACTTCCAACCGATCCGGATTATTATTTTGGATCAGCTTATAAGCCGCGTCTAAAATTTCTTGTTGCGACCGATAATTCTCCGTCAACACCACTTCTTTGCTCCGGGGAAAGTCATCCTTAAAACGCATAATATTGGACACTGAAGCTCCGCGAAAAGCGTAAATACTCTGGTCGTCATCCCCTACCACCGTCAACTGGCCTTTGTCTCCAGTCATCATTTGCACCAAATAATATTGCGCCCAATTCACATCTTGAAATTCATCCACCAAAATATATTTGAAACGCTTTTGCAGAGCCTCTAAAACCGACGGCCGTTTCTCCAATAATCTAATGGCGTAGGCGATCAAATCGCCGAAATCCAAAGAATTGTTTTCCAACAACAATTGATTATACGCATGGTAAGCGTTGGAAATCTCCGTGAGCCGTTTTCCTTCCGATTCATATTCCACATTGTCCGTGTCCAGTTTCTTTTCTTGGGCGTATTTCAAATATTCTTCCGGCGTGACCAGTTCATCTTTGCATTTGGAAAAATGCTTAATCAATTCATGAACATGCCGCGCCGGATTGCCTAAAGGACGATAATAATCTAAATTAAACTTATCCAAATTACGACGCATCAAGAGCCAAGTGTCGGTTTCGGTTAACAACTTAAATTGATTGGGAAGCCCAATATCCAAAGCATAGCGCTCCAACAAACGCTGACAAAAGGCGTGAAAAGTGGAGATCTGAATATCCGCGTAACCAGCTTCAATCAACTTATCCACCCGCTCATGCATTTCTCCGGCCGCTTTATCCGTAAAAGTCAAAGCCAAAATTTCCTCGGGTTTAGCCAGTTTTTTTTCTATCAAATAAGCGATTTTTTCCGTAATCACCGTTGTTTTCCCGGTGCCCGCGCCAGCCACAATCAATAAGGGCCCATTAATATATTCTACCGCCGTTTTTTGAGCTTTATTTAATACTGACATAACTAAAAATGACATCTTAAAGATGTCTTAATTATATCCTAAAAGAAAGACTAATACAAATTAAGCTAGCGGATAAACCCGCCGGCCTGTAAAGTCCACAATTTTTGGTAAATTCCGGCTTTTTGACGCAATAATTCTTCATGAGTCCCCTCCTCCACAATACGACCGCCTTCAATAACTATTATCCGATCCATCTTCATGATAGTGGATAAACGATGAGCGATTACGATGACAGTCTTTTCTTCCATCAAATGAGCCAGAGCGTCCTGAATGAATTTCTCCGATTCGGAATCCAAACTGGAGGTGGCTTCATCTAAAACCAAAATCGGCGCGTTGCGCAAAATCGCTCGGGCAATGGCCACTCGTTGACGCTCCCCTCCGGATAATTTTACGCCCCGCTCTCCTACATAGGTGTTATATTGCTCCGGAAAATCCATGATAAATTCGTGGCAGTGGGCCAGTTTGGCCGCCTTGACAACTTCTTTGTCTGTCGCCTCGGCCCGGCCATAACGGATATTTTCCATCAGACTGCGATGAAAAAGGATTGGATCCTGCGGCACCATGCTAATATTTTCCCACAAACTTTCTTGCTTTGCTTTGGCCACGCTCTGCCCGTCAATCATTACTTGGCCGGCTGATAATTCATGCATACGCAATAACAACTTTATAATCGTGGT
>CAZXFG010000004.1:12617-27087 GCA_964640515.1 uncultured Gammaproteobacteria bacterium
GGTTTTTCCCGCTCCGGAAGAACCGGTTAAGGCCACTTTTTCTTTGGGTTTGACAATCAAATTAAAATCCTTGAAAATCATCCGAGCGCGGTGATAATAAAATGATACTTTTTCAAACACTATTTTTCCATCCCGAACAACCAATTTTTTGGCTCTGGGAACATCCACAATTTCATGCGGTTGTGTCAGCATTTCGGTCATCTCTTCGGAATCGGCAAAATCTTCGTAAACATGCTGGACATTGCGCCCAAAATCCCAAACTCGGAGCATCATGCTCCAGACATAAGTCTGGATTAAAATAAAATCACCGGGTGTAATCAAACCTTTTTGCCATAATTTAATTCCCAGATACAACATGCCTATTTCCAAACAAACGCTCAAAGCTCCTTGGGTGGCCTCAAAAATATTATTGAGGTTCCAAGTAAATAGGCGCAACCGACGCACATTGTCGTTTAACTTTGACATGCCATTCACCTCTCGCTGATAACCATTAAACAACTTTACATTGGCGTTGTTAGTAAAAGTATCGGCCAAAAAACCGGTGGCTTTGGTATCGGCTTCACTGCGCTCCAAATCATATTTAAGTTTATAACGGACAAAAATCAAACTGACGCTACAAAAGAATACGGCCCAGCCTAACATAGCCACACCCAACCACCGATTGGTGAAAAAAAGAATAACCGCAATCACTCCGACTTCTACAAACAGTTGTAAAAAATTAAAAACAAAACGATCGGTCATGGTTTCATAAGAGCGGGTAAACCGATTGACCCTTTTGACGAGCGAACCGATAAAATTATTATTGAAAAAGGCAAAAGAATGGCGATGTAAATAATTAAAACAGTAATTGGACAAATCAAAAATGACTCGCGACTCTAAAACAGAGGCCAAAAAAGTAGCCACGCGCCATAATACCCAATTACTGAAACTGATAACGGCGATAATAATCAAAATACGAAACAACTGGGGTATCAACAAATTTTTGTCACCGCCCAAAGAGAGAACATTGATAAAATTCTTGAGATAAATCGGCACTAAGGCATCCAATAAACGAATGACCACGATAGAAAACACGGTCACAAAAAATATCCATTTATATTTTTTGGTGTGTTGCCAATAAATCTTTAAAGTTTGTTTGGTATTGTATTTCATTAACTAAATTTTTGGTGTTTATCTTTTCCCGAAGCCACTAAAAGCGCGTGGTATTCTTGGAATATTTTCACCTCGCGTTTTAAATGAGATTCAAAATAATTTTGATATTCATCGTATTCTTCGTATATTATACCATATTTGGCGCAAAAGCGCTTGGTGTAAGCGTCAATGACAAAAATCGGTTTGTTTAAAGCGTAAAGAATAATGGAGTCGGCTGTTTCTTTCCCAATCCCCCAAACCGATAATAATTCCTCACGCGCCTGCAATACATCCTTTTGTCCCAATTTTCTGATATCTCCCTGGTAATTATCCAAAATCCACTTAGCGAACACTTTTAATTTTTTCGTTTTCTGTCGAAAATATCCGGCCGGGCGGATTAATTTCCGGAGTTTGGCGCCGGGAATTTCTAAAATTTTTTTGGGCGTCAACGCCCGTGTTTGATACAAATTTTCAATCGCCACGACTACATTGGTCCAAGCAGTATTTTGAGTCAGAATCGCGCCTATGGCAATTTCAAAATATGGATCTCTAAAATTATTTCCATATTTTTCTAATCTGCTATAATGAACCCCGTAAGTCATCCGGTTATTAATTAACAACGGCCACCATCCTTGGGAGCCGTAAATCTTTAACAATTTTTTATAAACACCAAAAATATCCATAAACTGGTTTTTAATTTTTTCTTTTCACTATTCCTTACATCCACATTTTCCGTCATCTTTGCATCCGCAACCGCAATTTTCCTCACATTCACAGCAGTGCACGCAAAGAGAGCCATTGCAGACGCAACGATCTTCTTCCACTTCAAACGGCATTTGGCACTTATGGCAAGCGTCCATAGGTTTAAAATTAATACATCTGTATTGTAGCAAAACAAAAAATCCAGCGCAAGACTGGATTTATGTATTTTGATTATTAGGCGCTTATTTCTGGTTTCCCGGTAATTTGCGGTATTTATTGCCTACTTTCAACCGATTTAAAGCTCGCTCTAAATTGGCCTGCACTGCCACAAAGTCCACATCTGCCTTGCTCCTGGCCTCTTGCATCAATCGCTCGGCCTTAGCTTTAGCCGCTTCCGCCCGAGCCAAGTCAATTTCATCAGCGCGTTCAGCCGTGTCGGCTAAAATAGACAGCGTGTTATCGGATTTTACTTCCACAAAACCACCGGATACCGCCAAAAAATGTTCCTCGTTATTTTTCTTGTATCTTAATTCGCCCGGTTCAAGTATGGTAACCAAAGGCAAATGATGGGGCAACACGGTAATCTCTCCGTTGCGCGTCATCATCGTTACTTGACCCACTTCTTCTTCAAACACCACGCGCTCCGGAGTAACAATACGAAATTTTAACATAACATTATTTTACTTCTTCAATGCTTCCCTTCATGTAAAAGGATTGTTCCGGTTTGTTGTCATGCTTGCCGTCCAAAATTTCGCGGAAACCGCGCACCGTGTCTTTGACCGGCACATATTTTCCTTCCGTGCCCGTGAAAGTTTCAGCCACGAAAAAGGGCTGGGATAAAAATTTCTGAATCTTACGGGCGCGGGAAACAGTAATTTTATCTTCATCGCTTAATTCTTCCATCCCCAAAATGGCGATAATGTCCTGTAAATCTTTGTATTTCTGCAACACTCTTTGCACTTCCAAAGCCGTGCGATAATGTTCTTCACCTACGATGTTTGGGTCCAAAATAGTGGAGTTGGAATCTAGGGGGTCCACAGCCGGATAAATACCAAGTTCAGTGAGCGAACGATTCAACACAACCGTGGAGTCCAAATGGGCAAAAGTGGTAGCCGGAGCCGGATCAGTCAGGTCGTCGGCTGGCACATACACCGCTTGCACCGAGGTAATGGAACCCTTATCCGTGGAAGTGATGCGCTCTTGCAAAGCGCCCATCTCCGAAGCCAGAGTTGGTTGATAACCCACGGCTGAAGGCATACGACCAAGCAAGGCGGACACTTCAGAGCCAGCTTGAGTGAAACGGAAAATATTATCAATGAAAAGCAATAAATCACGGCCTTCTTCATCACGGAAATATTCAGCCATGGCCAAAGCGGTCAAAGCCACGCGAGCGCGCGCTCCGGGCGGTTCATTCATTTGGCCGAAAACCAAAGCGGTCTTTTCCAACACACCGGAAGCTTTCATTTCTCGGTAAAGATCATTACCCTCGCGAGTGCGTTCCCCTACTCCGGCAAACATGGAATAACCGCCATGTTCTTGGGCGATGTTACGAATCAATTCCTGGATAACCACGGTCTTGCCCACGCCAGCGCCGCCGAACAAGCCAACTTTTCCGCCTTTCAAAAACGGACAAATCAAATCAACGACTTTAATGCCGGTTTCCAAAACTTCGGATTTGGTAGATTGCTTGGTAAATTCCGGAGCCGGACGATGGATAGGATATTTTTTAGTGGTTTTGGATTCGCCTTTGCCGTCAATCACTTCGCCTACCACATTATACATGCGGCCCAAAGTCTCCGGACCAACCGGCACCATAATCGGCTCGCCCGTATCGGTCACTTCTTGGCCTCTTTCCAGTCCATCAGTGGTACTCATGGCCACGGTGCGCACCGCGCTGGAGCCCAAATGCTGTTGCACTTCCAAAATCAAAGTGTTGCCGCCCGGCATTTTGGTTTCCAAGGCATTGAATAAGTCAGGCAATTTATCTTCAAATTGCACATCCACCACCACGCCGATAATCTGCGATACTTTTCCTTTAATCATAAAAATATAATTATTATTTTATCCTAAAGCAGCCGCGCCACCGACAATTTCCGCAATTTCTTGCGTGATGGCCGACTGGCGGGCTTTGTTAAAGGTATAATTTAATTCTTTAATAATATCGGCGGCCGCGTCAGAAGCGTTTCTCATGCTCATCATGCGAGCGCTATGCTCGGAAGCGTCAGATTCCAAAATTGCTTGATAAACTTGCATTTCCGCCAAGCGCGGAATTAAAAAATCCAATACTTCCACCGGGCTGGGCTCAAAATGAAACTCCAATTCCGGAGCAAAATTTTCTCCGACCACTGATTTTAAATCTTTGCTTTCACCCACAAACGGCAGTAATTGTTTAAGGCGTGGCGCTTGTTTGATGGCTGAAATATAATCCGTATAGGCCACGCATAATTTATCATATTTTCCGTTCACATAATCCCCTACCGCCGAACGGGTCATGGGTAAAACTTCTTCAATCTTGGTGGTTAAATCCACTTTTTCAAATTCCGCGATCACCGTGTGCCCGAAATTTTTATAAATCTTTCTTCCGCGCTTACCCATCAAAATAACTTCCACTTCGGCCTGGTGCGCGGCTTTTTCCTGTTTAATAAATCTATCCACTTCCAAAAGCAACTTGGAACTAAATCCACCGGCCAAACCGCGGTTGGAAGTAATCATAATCACCCCTACTTTTTTTACCGGCCGTTTCTGAAGCAAAGGATGCAAACTGACATCGGTAATCTTGGCGATATCTTGCAACATCTTCCAAGCCGTATCCGCGTAACTGCGAGTCGCCAAAACATTAGCCACGGCTTTGCGCATTTTTACTCCGGAAATCATTTCCATGGCTTTGGTAATCTTTTTGGTGTTGCCAATGGATTTGATTCGGCGTTTGATTGTTTTTGTGTTAACTCCCATAATTACTATTTTTTCTTAAACTCTTCAACCGCATTCTTCAAATCCTTTTCAATATGTTCATCCCATTCTCCCTTTCCAATCTTTTCCAGTAAAGTAGATTTGGATTTGTCCATAAATTCATGAAATTTTATCTCCCACTCACGCATTTTTTTTACCTCCACGTCAGTCGCGTAGCCATTGGACACGGCGTAAATAATCGCTACCTGATTGGCTACCGGCATAGGTCCGTATTGCGGTTGTTTCAAGACTTCCACCAGGCGAGATCCTAAATCAATTTGTTTTTTGGTTTCCGCGTCTAAGTCGCTGGCAAATTGAGCAAAGGCCTCCAGTTCACGAAACTGGGCCATGCTTAATTTCAGTTTGCCGGCTACCTTTTTCATGGGTTTGATTTGCGCGGCTGAACCGACGCGAGACACGGAAATACCCACATTCAAAGCCGGACGGATACCGCGAAAAAACAAATCGCTTTCCAAAAATATCTGGCCATCGGTAATGGATATGACATTGGTCGGAATGTAGGCGGTCACATCGCCGGCTTGAGTTTCAATGATCGGCAAAGCGGTAATAGAGCCGCCACCAGCTTCTTTATTACGCCGGCAAGCGCGCTCCAACAGACGAGAGTGCAGATAAAACACATCACCAGGATAGGCCTCACGACCCGGTGGACGGCGGAGCAAAAGCGAGACTTCGCGATAAGCCCAGGCTTGTTTACTCAAATCATCATATACACAAAGTACATCTTTGCCTTGATCCATGAAATATTCGGCCATGGCCACGCCAGCATAAGGAGCAAAATATAACAAAGAGGCAGGGTCAGAAGCGCCGGCCGAAACCACGATGGTGTAATCCATGGCTCCGGTTTCTTTCAGTTTGGCGACGATGCGGGCCACTTTGGACTCTTTCTGACCAATAGCCACATAGACGCAAATCATGTCTTTGCCTTTCTGATTGATAATGGTATCAATTGCTACCGCGGTTTTACCGGTTTGGCGATCGCCGATAATCAATTCGCGCTGACCGCGGCCGATTGGAATCATGGCATCAATGGCCTTAATGCCGGTTTGCACCGGCTGGGATACTGGTTCACGAGTCATGACGCCAGGAGCAATTTTTTCAATCGGATAAAATTTCTTGGAACGAAATTCCGCCCCCCCGTCAATCGGTTCGCCCAACGGATTAACCACGCGGCCGATTAATTCTTCGCCTACTGGTACGGATAAGATACGGCCGGTGCGTTTTACGGTGTCGCCTTCTTTAATATGTCTGAACTCGCCCAAAAGCACTGCGCCTACGGTTTCTTCTTCCAAGTTCAAGGCTACGCCAAACACGCCACCGGGAAATTCCAACATTTCCGAAGCTTGGCATTTGGTCAAACCGCTCATGCGAGCAATACCGTCGCCCACTTCAATCACCGTTCCGATTTCCTCGGTCTGCACGGTTTTTTCAAAAGCGCCAATATTTTTTCTCAACTCCTCTACTATAGTACTAATGGACATATCTTTTTAATTTTATTTTAGAATATAAATGTCTTTCGCTCCGATGCTTCGGCTTAGACAAATTTAGTAAATTTTGTCCACGCGAAATGTAAAAGGCAGAGAGTCGCATTACATTTCGCTACAAAATTTTCTAATTTGTAGCTAAGCCTCCGCAAGGTCGCTCAAAACATTTATATTCTAAACCACATTATATAATTGATAACTTTAATTTATTTAATTGTGTTTTTAGACTGGCATCCAGAATTTTATCTTCCGTCTTGATTCGCACTCCACCCAACAAACTCCCATCTACCTTTACAGTCGCTTCAGTGTGAGCGCCAAACGCTTTTTTGATATGAGCCAAAACCTTATTGTCCAGTTCGCGGGCGCTGGTGATTTCTATTTCTTGAATCCCCTCTTGCGCCTTGGCATAATGCAAAAAATCTCTAATAATATATTCTGATTTTTTTAATTTATGACTGCGCGCCAAAAGAACCACAAAATTCGCCAGCACTTGTTTTAAATCAGACCCTTTTAATTCTCCGGTGGCTTCGTAAAGGGCCTTGGCTAATTGTTTGTTGGTTACTTTCTTCATCTTAAATCCTTTATCGCGTTCTCAATCAATTCCTTATCTTTCTTGCTATCCATTTTTTCGCTCAAAATCTTCTCCACCGCTGCCACCACTAATTCACCGGTTTCTTTCTTCAATCCGGCCACCATGGCTTCCTTTTCCAAACGAATATTCTTTTTGGCATGATCCACCAATTGTTCAATCTCTTTTTTCGCTTTATTTTTCATCTCTTCAGTCACTACCGTAGTTTCGGCATTGGCTCTCTCTAAAATTTTATTCGCTTCCACCTTGGCTTTATCTATTCTAGTTTGATAATCTTTTTCGCTCTTGTCCAAATTACGCTGAATTTTTTCGGCGTTTCTTAGACTCTCATCAATTTTTTTCTGCCGGTCGCCCAAAGTTTTGACCAATGGTTTCAAAATCAAAAACCACAAAATGGCCACCACGATGCCGAAATTGATAAATTGAAAAATCAATAAATTAACATTGATACCCAAAGAGGCCAACAAACCGGCATCCGTAGCTTTTTCCGCCACTTCAGCCGCGGCTTCACTACTGGCGTAAGCAATATCTATAAAATTCATCATAGGAATATGTTAAATAGTTTCATCCCACCGGACCAAAATTGATCCGGCCGGTGAAATTACTTCAAAGTAAATACCACGACCAAGGCGTAAATAGCGATAGCTTCGGCAAAGGCCGCGCCCAACAACATTGGCACGAATACTTTACCGGAAGCTTCCGGGTTGCGTCCAATGGCTTCCATGGCTCTGCCCACTAGCATACCGATACCCAAGCCCGGGCCTAAACCGGAAACGGCGATGGCAATGGCTTTGGCTAAAACAACGATAGATTCATGTTCCATATTTTTGACCTTTAATTAATTAATCTTTTATTTAATTAAGGATTGCTTCGTCGCTACGCTTCTCGCGATGACACTGATCAATGACTGGCTTCAGCCTGCGGTTTAGCGCTCATCACGGTCAGATAAACCAAAGTCAGAATGGCAAAAACACCGGCCTGAATCAAACCGACGAATAATTCCAAAAACATAAACGGAGTCGGCACCAAAAAAGCCATCATACTGCTCATCACGGTCAAAAGCACCTCGCCGGCAAAAATATTTCCAAACAACCGGAAAGATAGCGACAATACTTTGGCAAATTCGCTGATAATTTCAATCACGCCTACCACCATCTCCACGACAGCGGTAATAATGGCAATCGGACCCTTATTCAAACTTTTAATCAAAGTGCCAATCTGAATGAATTTATTCAAATGGGTAAACAAACCCACGGAAAACAAACCCGCGATGTGCGAAGTAATCACCGCGGTCAGGGCCATCACCACCGTTAAATTTAAATCCGTATTGGCCGGACGCAACAGCATGGTGTTGTTCCAAGTAATACTGCCGGTGCCGGGTAAAAGTCCGAGGTAATTGGAAAGTAAAATAAAAAAGAAGACCGATCCGACCAAGGGTAAAAATTTGATGGTCTTTTTGCGGTCTCCGGTAACTTGATCAAAATATTCAAACAAAGATTCCATAATCCACTCCAAAAAATTCTGTAATTTGGCGGGGCGGAGCGAAGCGCTTTTTTTAATGACTAATCCCACTACCAAAAAGATGATGATGGCCAGCCAAGTATTAATGATGGTATTGGTAATCGGGACACTGCCGATTGTAAACAAGACATCAGGAGCGAGAGTAGGTATGTGCATATTACTTTAACTTTTCATATTCTTCGCCATAACGCTTGGCTTTGCGGTGAATGATTTTAGCGGTAATTAGACCCGCGAAAACAATGCCCAAAACCGTCAGCCAAGGGCTGGTGCCGTATTTTCCATCCAAATACTGCCCAACTAAGACAAAAATTATGACTGGAACGGCAATGGTCGCGCCAAAATCCCCAATGATACGAAAAGCGAACAAATAATATTCCCGATCCGCGGTTGGTTTTGGCTTATTTTCCACCATAATTTAGAACGCCATTATTTTACAGTAAAATCCTTGAATAGTCAAGATATTTTCGCTTTTGCCGTTCACAGCATCTTAGCAAACAATTTTCTCGTGTTTTGTTCGGTAATTTTGACTATTTCGCCTAAACCCATCTTCTTTATTAAGGCGATTTTCTTAGCCACCTCCTCCACCATCCAAGGTTCGCATCTTTTCCCGCGATAAGCCTGGGGCGCGAGATACGGCGCGTCAGTTTCAATTAACATTCGATCCAACGGACATTTTTCCACTACTTCCAATAATTCTTGTTGGGGCTTAGGGTCGGTTTTTTTGGCTGGAAAAGTAATCACTCCGGTAAAACCAAGATGCAAACCTAAATCTAAATATTGTTCGGCATATTGCCAAGCGCCGGTGTAACAGTGGACGACTCCGTGTATGTCATTGCGAGGAGTCCGCCCATTGGCGGACGACGCGGCAATCTTGCTGTCTGGAGATTGCTTCCCCGCCCGAGGGCGGGTCGCAATGACGCGCAAAAGTTCAATCATCTCCTGATGCGCGTCGCGCACATGAATCACAATTGGCAAATCCAATTCTTTCGCCAATTTATATTGCGCTAAAAAACCATCTTTTTGCTGGCGCAAAATTTCTCCCTTGTCCGCGCCTTTAGACAAATGGAACAATTCTAATCCGCACTCCCCTATTCCAATCACTTTTGGATGACCGGCTAATTTTTTATAAAACTCATAATCAAAGACTTCTTCCCGCGATGTGAATTTATTTTCTTCTTCATCTATTTCCGTGGAAAAAAGATGAACAGGATGCAGACCCACCGTGGCATAAATATTTTCGTATTTTTCCGCGTATTCCACGGCCCGCGCGCTGGTATCGCGCTGGGAGCCGACGCAATTCAAGACAACGCCTTTCTCTCGGCATTTTTTAATTACAGCTTCGGCGTCATCTTTATAGGCGTTAAACTGGATATGACAGTGCGAATCAATCATAAATTAATCTGCAAATCAAAATTATCAAACTGTTGACTTTCTAAACGGCTTTTAGCCAGCCAATTTTCCATAAAAATTACTGATTTTTCTTCTAACATCAAAGCAACTTGGCTTTTCTCGCCAACTATCGGCAAAATATGGATTCCAATTTCTTTTTCCTTGAAGGTCAGATTGATTCCCAATCCGGTTTGGGTGGAAGTGGAAAAATACTGGTCAAAAACAAAATTGCCCAGAGAATAAAAAACTGGACGATTTTGATATATTTCCATTTCCTGCGCCACATGGGGATGATGACCGATAATCACATCCGCGCCCGCTTCAATCAATTTACGCGCCAACTCACGCTGGCGGGGATTTGAAATTTCTTTGTATTCCGCGCCCCAATGGGCATTGATGATCACGAAATTAGCTTGTTTTTCCCGCGCTTTGGCAATCAAAGCCGTTACTTGCTCTACCTTCACCGGAGTATTGGTATCATTGAAACCAATAAAACCAAAATTAAAATCCCCAATTTTTTTAATCAACAATGAATCATCGTCCACTTTATATTGCGCGCCGTAAAAATCCAACCCCGCGTCTCGCAAATTTTTCTTGGATTCCTCAAAACCGGCCGCGCCCATATCCAAAGAATGATTGTTGGCGTGGCTTAATATGGTAAGTTTATATTTCTTCAAAGTCGGTATTAGCTTCGGATCAAAACGAAAAGCGATGGATTTACTGGTCGCGCGGCGTTTATCGGCAAAAGGACCCTCCAAATTGGCGCTCACCGCTTCGGCCGCCAAATACCATTCGTTATGAGCGATTTTTTCAAAAATATAATCCGATCCATTGCGCTCAATTTGTTTTTGCACATTCCGGTCCAGCATGATATCGCCAAAATTTAAAATCACGGCTTGTTTTTCTTCCTCCACCAAATCCTGAATCCGGACTTTTAATTGAGTGGCGGCCGGCAGATCAATAATTTTAGGAGACAAAATAATTCTAGATTCGCCGTTTTCCGTCTGAACCGCGGTCCAAAGCTGGCAGCCGGAGAGGAAACACAAAAAAACAGCTAAGGCGGAGAGCGCCAACCATTGAGTGGCGGTATTAAACAAAAAATTTCTCATAATTACATTATCCCCTCTACCGTGCTTTTTAATATTTTAATCGCTTCCGGCACGAGAGGCAAAAATATGTTGGCTAATTTCGTCAGATACGGCGCCACCTGCGACTGGCTCACCGCGTTCATGAACCACTCGCCTACGGGAAAACGAACGATAAAATAAAAGATAAAACCCAGCACTAAAGCGCCTTCCAACAAACCAAAAATAAAACCCAACATCCGGTCAATGCTTCTGATAAATGGCAAGCCGGTAAAAATCCTGATTACCCTCTCTACGAGCCAAAAAGCCAACCCCACTAGACGATTGATCAAGAAAAATAAAATGACAAAGACCACTACTTTGCAAATATTCTCGCTCCAACCGGTGATATTAATCAGCCATTGAGCCACCGGTTCATAAAAACGAACGGATAAAAATACGCCAAAAGCCGTGCCAATCAACGAACCAACGGTATGCACTAAACCAAACCACAGGCCAAACAGGCCAAACCCTCCTAAAATTACGAGGAGGATGATGTCAAAAATAGACATATCCTAAAATTTAAAAATAAAAATACTTATTCTAATTCTAATCTCGGAAATAACGCTTCGGCTTTATTAATTTCATTGCCAAACGGCAATCTTCCCCATTCCCGCAAATCAACCAATGATTTTTTAAACTCCTCGTCAAAATCCAAACCAAGCTGTAACAATATTTTTTCCGCGGTTTCCGGCATGATCGGCCAAATCAAAACCGCAATTTGGCGCAGAGCTTCCGACAAATTATACAACAAATCATTTAATTCTTCGTTCTTCCCCGCTTTTGCCATGGTCCAGGGCTGGCGCTCGGAAATCATTTGGTCGCAATGCGTGATAAATTTCCAAACCGCTTCCAAAGCATGCGTAAAAAGAAATTCATCCATATACTTGGAATAAACCGGCGCGATTTCTTTTTGGAAATATTCTATTAGTTTTTCATCCGTTTTCCCGGCGGGCACGGCATTGGCGCAATACTTTTCCACCATGGTTAAAATCCGATTGGTCAGATTGCCAATTCCATTGGCCAGATCCCCGTTATATCTTTCCGTAAACTTGGCATAGGTAAAATCGCCGTCATTATCAAACGGGATTTCACGCATGAAAAAATATCGTACCGCTTCCAAAGAATACAGCTCCACTAATTTCAACGGGTCTATCACATTGCCCAAAGTTTTGCTCATTTTTTCGCCATCTACGGTAATCCAGCCGTGCACGGCGATTTGCTTAGGCAATTCCACTCCGGCGGACATGAGCATGGCCGGCCAAAGTAAAGAATGAAAGCGGTTGATTTCTTTGCCGATGATATGCGTGTCAGCCGGCCAAAATTTCTGTAACAACTTATCATCGGCCGAACCATAACCCAAAGCCGTGATATAATTGGTTAAGGCGTCAAACCAAACATAAATCACTTGCGAATCGTCACCCGGAACCGGAATGCCCCAAGGCAGTTTTTCTTTAGCCCGCGAAATACTGATGTCTTCCAAACCATTTTTTAAAATATTTTTCATTTCATTATAACGACTGGCCGGATAAACGAAATTGGGATTTTGCTCGTATAAAAATTCCAACGGCTCCTGATACTTGGACAAACGGAAAAAATAATTCTCTTCGGTGACAATTTCCGGTGTCTTTTGATGGTCGGGGCATTTGCCATCCACCAAGTCTTTTTCCGTCTTGAAAGATTCACAACCCACGCAATACAAGCCGGAATATTCTTTTTTATAAATATCCCCGCTTTCCACGGCCGCCTGCCAAAACTTCTGCGCCCCAATCATGTGGCGCTCCTCGGTAGTACGGATAAAATCATTATTGGTGATATTCCACAAATCAGCCAGCTTTTGGAACTGGGCGGATTTTTGCGCCGCGTATTCTTCCGGAGTGGAGCCGATTTCCTTGGCTGTGCGATACATCTTCTGTCCGTGTTCATCCGTGCCGGTCAAAAAATACACCTCTTTGCCGAGCAGACGCTGATAACGCGCCATGACATCGGCGTATAAAATCTCCAACGCGAACCCAATGTGCGGGTCGGCGTTAGTGTACGGTATGGCGGTAGTGAGATAAAATTTCATAATTTAGCGATTATTTTATTCTAGTTGACCGGCTATCCTCAAACCACGCAAAGTTCTTAGATCCGGTAATTCTATCTTCAATTCTCGCGCCAGCTGTTCCCTCAATCTTTTGCTCCTTTCCGCGTTAAAATTAACTCCATAAGCACTCCACCACTCATCCCTCGTTAAATTTGGGTCCAGATATAAGTGAACGATAAGTAGTCTTAACTCTTCATCAGAAAACGCCGCCCCCTTGGTTGTAATGCGCGATACGACCTCATCGCCTCCCAATCTTTCTTTTTCCTTTTTCAATTCTTCCAAAGCTTTCCGGTAACCTTCAATGTGAGAATCTCTCTGTCTAAAATGCTCCGACTGTTTACTGCCCAAATCTCTGGCGTGATATCCTATCTTAGCTGACTGTCTAAGCTGGACTAGAGTGGAGGGCAAAAAATTTACAAATTCCGGTTGAGCAGTCGTGATTTTATCTCTCGCGCGCTGATAAGTTGCCAATAATATTCTCCCGGCATTATGAGTAGTGTGAGAAAGCTCGCCAGCTACAGCCCGGTTGCCTTCAAATCTACCTTCATCCATCGGAGTCAACACTCGTTGAATGATGGTTTGTAATTTTTGGGCCTCGCTTCTATTATGTTTTTTTACCAAATTTAATCCTTGCATGTATAAATCCAGTATCTGACTGATATCATCCGAATCATCTATCTGTTGTTTGAAAAAATCAAGATTGTTGACTGGACCGCTTTGGACATCGCTTTTTCCCCTCTCCTGCATTATTTGCACAATTAAGCGTTCGTAAATCATTCTCCTGGTCGCGACATCGCCGTCTAATTTACCCTTTTGCTCATTACTTTTTAATATCCGGTCTTCCAATTCCAGCATTAAAAAATTTAAGCGTTTCTCTGACAGACTGCCAACCAATCTCCTTATAATTTTTTCTACCAGGCCGTTATCCTGAAAATCATCGCCTAAGATATCTTCGTTTGTTCTCGGCCTCATTTCCGCGCTTTCCATAAAAATCATTGATAATTTTTAATCAAAACTACAAATTCTCCCCGCTCATCCTTCATATTTTCCGCCACTTCGGCGATAGAACCGCGATAAACTGTTTCAAATTTTTTGGTCAGCTCGCGGCAAACGCAAATTTGTCTTCTGGGGTCTAACAATTTTTTTAATTCTCCTAAACATTTTAAAACGCGGTGGCCGGATTCGTAAAAAGCCACTGTATAATCGGCGGCCGCGACTTCTTTAAAAAATTTCTGCCGTTTATTTTTATGCGGCGGGAAACCTAAAAATAAAAACTTGTCCGTGGGAAAACCGGAAATAGATAAAGCGGCAGTGACGGCGGATGGACCCGGGATGGGTACTATATTGTCATTGCGAGAAGTAATATCTCTCACTTCGTTCGGGACAGTCTCCGCAATCTCTTGAATTGGAGATTGCTTCGCTACGCTCGCAATGACAGAACGACTAACCAAATTCCCCGGATCAGATATCCCCGGCG
>CAZXFG010000005.1:0-2449 GCA_964640515.1 uncultured Gammaproteobacteria bacterium
TGTTTTTAGTCAAAAAAACAGAGTGGAAATTATTCACTCTGTTTGGTTTATATTCTTACGAAATCTATCTTCTGCATTGGCCCCTTGTCTATCGCTTTGACTTTCTCTTTCGTTTCTTGCCGGCCGGACTAGCCATGGCGATTTATTTGGCCTTACTACTCGGAGTGGCCCATCTTCTCAACAAAAGCGTGGAAAAATTCTCCAAGTACATGGGATTTTAACCCTGTTTCCTTCCTGACCTTAAATATTTGGTCTTCTTGGCAATAGCCTTGCCTAACTTGGTATTCTTTTTGGCATGGCGTAAACGAGCTCTATAAGCGCTATTCATAGGATTGTAATTATTTAATAAATTGTCATTGCGAGGAGTCCGCTCATTGGCGGACGACGAAGCAATCTTGCTGACCGGAGATTGCCTCGCCCCTATTAAAAGGGCCTGCGATGACAGAAGTTTATCACAAACTTAGCAAAAACGCAAGTAATGAATGGTTTTACCGCCGGCCCGGTGTTTATCTTCAAAATATGTCCGCACGGATAAAATATCTTTCTCTGGCAAGTTGACCGGCACCCGAGGCCGGCATTCCAGGACCGTACCGCCGGTCCGCGTAATGGTTTCTAAAGTATACTCAAACAGCCCGTCATTGTCGGTTTTGAGGTGCGCCACTCCCCCGCTTTTTAATAGATTTTTATAAAGCGCCAAAAACTTAGGATGAGTAAGGCGCTTTTTTTCTTGTCTATCGCGCGGATAAGGGTCGGGAAAAGTAAGCCAAATTTCGGAGATGGAACGCGGAGGAAAATATTTTTCCAAAGAATCCACCATCACCCGTAAAAAATACACATTATTTATCTTTTTTTCTTGCGCCACCTTGGCTCCATACCACAGGCGCTCGCCCTGAATGTCTACGCCAATATATATGTTACCCTGATTTCTTTCCGCCAAAGCAACGGCATAGGCGCCATTGCCACAACCCAATTCTAAAATAATTTCTTTTTGTGAAGAAATAATAGGCGCCAGGCCGGAGATGAGGGCAGACTCATTGCCTTGAATAATGCAAGGCATGTTTTTTGTTTCTTTGAAACGAATGAGTTTTTTGCGAGACATAGGAAAGTATTATATCAGGAGAAATAGTGAAGGTCAAAGATTGACAAGTTTCATTTTTCCTGGTATTTATAACTTGTTTTCTTGAAGATGGCTTTGGCTAAGGAGGAGGAGATGGCAATTGCCACACTACAAAGACTGAGCAAGGAAAAACTGATCGGTCTCGTAACCGGCGAAAACGAGGAAATCGCCAAAGTAGCATGGCAGGTGCTCAAGAGAAGGGACAGGGAGGCCTGCAAAGAAGAGGACTGGAATGGAGAAGGGTTCCTCAACGACAAAGAGCTCCATAGGATGTTAACGGCGGTTGAAGGGAGATTCGAGGAGGTGGCCAACGACATCAAACGGCATCTCAGCTAGCAGACCATCGGGTTGACGACCATCAGGACAGTCAACTCGCCGAGGTTGTAATTTTTTTACAGCTTCAGCGGGACTGTTCTGATGTAATAAAAACACTCCGATTAAAGCCGGAGTGTTTTTTGTTTATATAAATTTACTTCACTGTTACCTGGCTGTATCTCTGTCTCTGGCCATGGACTTTATGATAGCGCACCTTGCGTTTGAATTTTTCCACGCGGATAGTGCGGTATTTACCTTGTTTGTCCAAGGTGGCGGAAATGGATACACCTTCCAAATATGGAGTGCCTAATTTTACATTGCCACCGTCATCATCAGCGGTCATGAGCACCTTGTCAAAGGTAATAGCATCGCCTTCTTTGGCGTCCAATTTCTCTATTTTTAGAGTTTCTCCGGTCTTAATCAAACTTTGTTTGCCACCGGTTTCAATTACTGCGTACATACTAAGTATTTATTACTGTCATTCCCGCGAAAGCGGGAATCTGTGATTTTGAAGATCCCCGCCTACGCGAGGATGACATTTTTAAGATAGTATCCGTAGTTTAACAGAAAAGGGCTGAAATGTCAAGAAAACTGCCCGAGCTACTTTGACTTTTTACCTACTTTATGGCAAAATCTCGACCAACACGAACACCACCAACAAAGGAGGATACCGTGAGCAAAGGCGTCACCAGGCAAGCATTCCTCGCTTTCGACTTCCAGAGCACATCCATCATCGATGCTGAGGGGGAAAGGTGGATCCCAACGCGCCGCTGGGACAGCGGTGATCTTGATCTGATCGACCCTCACCAGAACGATCGCTCTGTCTACTGGGGAGAAGACGGGGAGATCCACGACGGAGACACGGACGAGATCATCGAGAAACTCAACCCACGAGAGATCGAACTGGTCGACATGGGGGAATAGTCGCTCCTCCGCCACACGCCAAGACGCGCGTCCCCGAGGGAAAGCTTCAACGGACCCAACAGGTCTGACGAAGCGAGTACCTCGGGGACGACA
>CAZXFG010000005.1:2549-10294 GCA_964640515.1 uncultured Gammaproteobacteria bacterium
AAAATTTCAATACTATCCCCTATCTTCAACTCATTGGCCACAATAAATCCGGCTGGCAATTCCAAAACCAAGGTGGAAGGCAAACGGGCGAAATATGGAACTAGATCAGTTTCGGTCACGCCTTTTTGCGGTGGCACGCTGGGCGCCATATCCACAATTTTAAATCCATCCAGCCAAATAATGTCCAAAGGAAAATTCATCTCGCGCATGACTATAGTATGTTGACCCTTGGTATCAAAAACAAATAGCATGCCGTCGTATTTGCCCATATCTTTTTTATTGCTCCAGCCCCGAAAACGATGTTCGGCCGTATCAGCCACCAATACCTTTAATATATGTCCCTTAATCATTACCTCGGCTTTGGGCCAATAATGTCCATAAAGCTTAAGGCCGATAGCCAATAAAATAACTATGGCAAAAAAAACTAAATGCCATTTTTTGGGTTGTGTTGTTTCTGTTTTCTGAAATAGCATAAAAGGAGATGACACGGCTGATATTTTCCGAGCGAGTTATGAAGCCGAGGCTTCATCCCCGAGCTCTCGCGAGCGAGGAAAGCGAGGGAATTATCAGCCGTGTCGTTTTGTATTATTTAAAAATAATTCTAATATTAGGACTCCAATAAACAAAACACCTAGGGCTAATAATTTAAATTGACTGGGAAGAAATAAGGTGGTGATGCCAAAGGAAAAAGAAATGGCAAAAAGGATAAGCACGGCCGAACGGATGGATAATCCGGCATCCACCAAACGAAAATGCAAATGCCGGCGATCACCCTTGGACCAGGGATGGCGATGATAAATTCGCGAACCAATCACCCAGGCCAGATCAATAATCGGCACAGCCATCACCAATAAAGCGGTAGCGATTTTACCGCCGGAAATCACGGCCAGCACTCCGAGCATCAGACCCAGCCACAAACTCCCCCCTTCGCCCAAAAATATTTTTGCCGGATAAAAATTAAATACTAAAAATCCCAATCCGGCGCCGGCGAAAATTAAGGCCAGAAGCGCCACATCAGGCTGATAAAATTTGGTAGTGCTGGATAGCGCGGCTACCATCAAAGCCCCAATCACTACCACGCCCGTGGACAAACCGTCCAAACCGTCTAAAATTTTGGTGGTGTACATCATGCCCATGAGCCAGAGAAAAATCAAAATATTAGCGCCCACGAGAATTGTGCCCAAACTGCCCACGCCAATTTTCCAATAATCCAAACCAACAGTCCCCTCGCCCAGCGGATTGGTAATGCCGGTCAAGTCCATACCGCCTATTAACACCAAAATTACGGCCACGACACTGAATAATAATCTCACCCAAGGTGAAACATGATATTTATCATCAAAAAAACCAACCAGCATGATTATCAAACTGCCTAAAAATAAAAAACATAATTGTCTCGCTCTCAAATCAACATCTAGAAGGCCGGAATACCAAGCCGCGCCCGCGACCAGCCAGAAAGCCAAAAAAATAGCCACTCCTCCCAAGAGCGGCACGGCTGACCCATGTCTTTTGCGGTCACTATCCGGTGCGTCTAGAATTTTATATCTTTCCGCTATCTTCTTCACCATCAAGACGGAAAAGGCGGATAAGATAGTGGCTAATAGAAAATAAAAAAACATAAATTAGCTATTTGTGATCGCAAAAATGTTAGTGGCGTTCTCTACTGTGCTTTCTGAAGGCGGCATTTTTTTGGCATTTTGAAAAGGTACGGATTGCTCATCAGGAAAAACAAAAGTCCAATATCCTATTTTATCGCCTCCGCCGCGAGAAAAATTGTATTTAACCAGATCTATGCCATATTCTTTTCTTGATCTTTTCCATTGCCCGAAAGTATATTGTTTCCATGTGCTGTCTCTTCTCTTGCCTAATTTTCTGGGATGAGGCCGAACCGCACTTACCGTTTGCCCTGGTCCTTCTTCGCTTTCAACAATTTCACCTGCTTCTTTCCGCTGGCCGCTTTTATTTTTTATATTGCTTAACAATAAATTTAAATGGCTAAGAATCAATTCGGTAACCTTCAGTTTGGCGTTTTTACTAACATCCAGCCCCTGTCCTTTACCCTCTTCATCCGCGCTAATTAATTCATAATCTCCATTTAACTTCAAGACCGCTTCTGTGTCTCCTATTCTTACTGTGACTTCCAAATCAGTTACCGAGGATTGTGGTTTGAAAACAATATCCTTAAAACCCAACTCCTCCAGTCGGGCATCTTTGATTATCGCTTTATCGCCCCGCGGCGCGACTAAATAATCAACTTCGTATTTTAAGGATTTTCTTAATTCTTTTATCCTCCCCTCAATTTTTTGTACGGATTCTTCATCTAATTTAGGAAACAACAAAGCAACGGTCTCAAATACCTTATCATCCGTAATACGCCATTTTTCCCCGCCTTTTTCGCTGACAAAAAATTTTTTTATTTCTTCAGGCAAGATTTTTTCTTTTCCCAACCCCAACACATCAACACGCGTTTGCAGATTAGGAATAACCAGAATATGATGTGATTCACCTCTCAATCTTCTCATTTTTTCCTGATAAACTTCCATTAAAGGAGGCGCTTTGCTAGCGTCAGAAAAAAGATTAAATGGATAATGAGTATACAATTCTGCCCCCGCTTCTATGTCATTCCGGTCGGCAGCTCGCAAAACTAAAGACTTTCCTACTGGATCAGTGGGTGGAGGAGCCCCTCGTAAAATTTGTTTCAACATCCTATCGCCTCTTTTGGGATCTGTGGCTAAGCTATCCGCCAGTAATGAATCATAAGAATCGGTAGGCCACACCTTTCCCGTCTTTTCTCTCTTTTTCCTAAATTCCCCGCCTCTTAATCGCTTAATATCTTCAAGTTCACCATAAAACTGTTCTAATTTTTTCTTCCCATCATAAACAACGCTGTAAATAAGGGATCTGTAAACGCTTTTAGTCATGGCATAAACCTCTTCGTCGACGCTAAAAAGGCAAGCCAAAAAATAACTAGAATCCAATTCTTTTTCTTCTTTTCCCGCGCATTTAACGTCATTTTCTCCCATCAAAGCATCCATCCCGACCTTGGTCTCCTCATCGTTATCGCTTTTAATTGCCGCGTAAGCGAGTGTGTAAAGCTGTTCCGCGTAAGGTTTTATTTTTTTAGCTACATCCACCAGCGAATCGGCTGAAGTAAATTTTTGTTTCCGAGAACGATTAAATGATTCATGAAGCAAGGAAAACGCCACCCCTTGGATAAGGGTTCCATCTTTCACTAAAAATTTCAACCAGCTGTCCATCACTTCCTGCTTTTGCCTGTCAAGCACTAAATTTTCATCAGCGATGACTTTAGATAAAAATGGACGCTCTAAAAGCACATCCACTATCTCCAAAACAACTTCTCTGTCGGAGACATTGAACTTTTCTAACCTTTCCAATTGAAAAAGAAAATTTTCCAAAAAATTTGGGGTATTAAAAAAAGAAACCACAATTTTACGGCAAAGGTCTTTCTTGTTCCTCTTTTCTTTTTTATTTCTGTTTTCCGCTAATTTCTTAAAATCAGCCACCAGTTCGTTAGCTTCAAAATAACCCGGCTGATCAGAACAGTACTCATCAAATACTCCCTGCATCTCCCGTTCTTCCACTTGATGTTGGTCCGGATTGTTATCTTTCTCTTCAATCTCACTTCGGTGTTTCTCCACATCTTGAAAAGAGGGGTGCGATTTACCTGATTCAGGCATATACTATTTTTTTAAAATTCTTAAATCTCCTCCATCTTCAATCACTACTTTATCGCGGCGTTGTAATTTTCCGGATAATAATAATTCGGCCAAGTTATTTTCTACTCTCTCCTGAATGGCGCGGCGCATGGGGCGAGCGCCAAACTCCGGATCAAAACCCACATCAGCCAAATATTCCAGAGCTATATCCTTTACTTCCATTTCAATGCCCTTGGCTTCCAAATCCTTGGCCACGCGCTTGAGCATCAGACCGGCGATTTTCTTAATATCCTCGTGGCCAATGGCTTTGAACAAGACAATGCCATCAAAACGATTTAAAAATTCCGGACGAAAATAATTGCCTAGTTCTCCATGCAGTAATTTTTCTTTTATCTTCTCGCTGGCCGTTCCGGCGCGCATTTGTTCCTGCACATAGCCGGTGCCGGCATTGGAAGTGGCGATCAAAATCACATTGGTAAAATCCACCACTCGGCCGGCGCTGTCAGTCAAACGGCCGTCATCCATCACCTGCAAAAAGAGATTCAATATATCTTTATCCGCTTTCTCTATTTCGTCAAGCAAAATCAAAGCAAAAGGATGACTGCGCACCGCTTCAGTCAAAACGCCGGTGCCCTTTTGCCCGGGTGTGCCAATCAAACGGTAAATACTGCCCGTGTCCTGGTATTCACTCATATCCAGGCGAATCATGCGCTCCTCCCCGCCAAAATATACCTCGGCAATGGTTTTGGCCAACTCGGTCTTACCCACGCCAGTCGGACCCATAAACAGAAAATTGGCAATAGGCTTGGTGGTGGAACGAATCTCGGCCCGAGCGCGGCGCAAGGCATTGGCCACCAAATTCACTGCTTCGTCCTGGCCAATGACTCGCTTATGCATTTCCTCTTCCAATTGTAAAAGTTTTTTGGATTCGTCAGATGTCACGGTAGTTAGAGGAATTTTAGTTTTTTCCGCGATCACCACGGAAATTTCCTCGGCGCTCACCAGGGCATTCACTCCCTTTTTATTTTTCGCGTAAGCGGCCGCTTCATTCATCACTTCCAGAGCGCTTCCGGGCAAATATATTTCATGCAAAAATTTAGACGACATTTTCACCGCCTTTTCCAAGGCATCATAGGAAAAAAACACTTTTTGTTTGTATTCCACATATCCCACTTGAGATTCCAGCACCTGAATGGACTGGGTTTCATTCATCTCGCGGATTTCCACTTTAGTAAAAACATTGCTCAAAGCCGTGCTGGCAATGGCTTGAGCGTATGATTCGGGCGTGGAAGTGGCCACAGTCAAAAAACGGCCGCTTTTCAGGTGTTCGGCCAAAGTATCAGCCACATCCAAACTGCTTTTTCCGCCTCCGGTGGTAACCCCGACCAATTCTTGGATGTTATGGATGAACAAAATAACATTACGAGCGCGAGCGATATCATGCATTAAAGAATTAAGGCGTTCTACCGCGCCGGCCGGCGTGGCGCCGGCGAGAAGTGACGAGATGGAAAGTTTGACTAATCTTTTATCTTTTAATCTGTCCGGCACATCATCTTCAATCATGCGCTGGGCCAGGCCTTCCACGATACTCCGCTTACCTACCCCGTGATCTCCGACGAGCATCACATTCTGCCCTCCGCCGGAAATTACCCGATAAATTTCTTCCATCTCGTCTTCGCGCGCCACGCAAGGATCCAAATGGCCGTATTTAGCGAGCATGGTAAGGTCCTCGCTGAATTGATTCAAATAAGGGGTAGCCAGAGCGGTCATGGCTCTATCCATGCCGGTCTTGGAGCGGTGGCGCGCGGCGCGGCGAAACACCACATACTGCCGATGCAAACGCTCGCGGATGCGCGCCCATTCCACCACATTTTCCAATTTGCGCTGGTCAATATCAAAATCATAAAGCATTTCCTGCAAATCCGTGTCTTGCTCCACGGCCGCCAATAATAATTCCGTCACACTGACATACTCCTGATGCGCGTCATAAGCTTTTTCATAGGATTGAAAAATCACCTGCACGGATTCAGGCGACAACAAAGGCATGGCGCCGGCGATCGCTTGATTTATGGGCGCCGCTTTTTTCATGAGCGGGATTAATGTTTTTTCTATGCCGGATACGGGCAATCCAAGACGGATGAAAATATTGCCGATACGATTAGTCATCAACAAGGCCGCAAAAACATGCGCCGGCTGTACCGAAGATTGCCCGGATTTATCAGCCAACTGATAAGCGTCGCCCAACGCCCGCAAGGCTTCGGCGGTATAGGCGTCGGAAATGTCATGGCGCTTGCGACCGCGGATTTTCTTTGCTTCCTTCCAATCCGTAATATCTTTTTCTTCTATCGGCTTATCTTTTCCGCTTGCTGATCCGCCTGAAGTGGAATAATCATAATGCTCTACCACTCCCTTAAACTCTTTTTCCCGCAAAGAACGGTACCAAACATAACTGAAAAATAACAGGCCGAGCCAGAACAAAAACTTCATAGGCGTGGTACACAACTCATAAACATCCAACCACTTTTCCGGACCGCCCAGCAAAGCCATGTGCCAGCCACGACGATAAATCAACAGTCCCAGCCAAACCCAGGAATTAAGTCCCAATAAAAATACGGTAATCCAACGAATTTTATTAAAAAGATGTTTTCCTCGCTCCAGAGCCAGGTGATAGCGCGTTTCCGGAAAACCCCAATACAGCCACCAGCCGCGCCGCCAATGGCCCATCATCATCCCCCGGCAATCCGGACATTTTCTAAAACCGACTGAACCTGTGGATTGGCAGGTTGGACAAGTTAGGATGTTCACTGCCGGTTTTTTATTAAATAACATATTAAAACAAATTTTTATACAATCCGTAACCCACTAATAACGGCCATAAAATCCAGGAGCAGAACAAAACTAAACAAAAAATTATCCAAAGTGTCAGAGCGAACAAACGAATCGCGATTTGCGCCAGGCGCATAAAAAAACTGATGATTCTCCCCTGCCAATCATATTGCCCATACATGGGCACAAAAATATTAGCCATCCATAAACCAGGGGCTAACCATTCGTTGCCGTACTTAAACAAATCAAAGCACCAAAGGCCGGCGCGTTTTATTCCCACGGAAAACCACCAGAGCGGAAAATAAAATATATCCAGCAAGGCCTCGGTTATTAGACGCTGTAAAACAATTACAAACATAGTCAGTAATATTATACCAAAAAACAAAAAATCCCGCCAACGCGGGATTGTGCACTGATGCCATTATCGTTTAGCCATCTCATTGTTAAGCGGGGTGAAATACTTTACCTGGCCCAATTCCACCATTTTAGTTTCCGGAAGTCGGGAGCTGATGGCAATGAGCGAACTGTTTTTGGCCACATCCACTTCAATCTTTTGAATTTCAGTCTCCAGACCGGCCATTTGCTTTTCCAAACTGGCCATTTCATAACCGCGAGTCGCGGCCGCGCTAGTTTGAAAAACATACGCCGAACCAAGCAACACCACGACTGTGGATAAAACCAAACGCGCGGACGCGCCGGTCATCCATTCGGGCAAAGCCAACGCTTTCAGACCCTGGATGAAGTTGTGGTATTTATACTGTAGTTGGCGTTTGAGAGACATAAATTGATTGTGTTTATTAAGTCTAGCGAGTTTGGTATTTTTTGAGCGGGTTATGAAGCCGATGCTTCATCCCCGAGCCCCTGGCGGGCGAGGAAAGCGAGGAAATTACCAAACTCGCCAGACCTATTTTAAATTTTTTCAATAATTCTTAATTTAGCGCTCCGAGCGCGAGGATTATTTTTTATTTCCTCTTCGCCGGCTATAATTGGTTTTTTATTGATTATTTTTCCCGTTTTATTATTCACCTTCTGAAAATATTGTTTCACGATTCTATCTTCCAAAGAATGAAAGGTGATGACAGCCAACCGCCCGCCCGGTGATAAAATTTCCAGCGCTTGGGGCAAAACTTCTTTCAACACTTCCAATTCTTTGTTCACCGCGACGCGTAAGGCCTGAAAAACTTTAGTCGCCGGATGAATTCCGCCTATCCAAGGAATCTCTTTATCGCTATTTAATTTCTT
>CAZXFG010000005.1:10394-25807 GCA_964640515.1 uncultured Gammaproteobacteria bacterium
AAACTGAATCCCCTGCCCCGTTCTTCAAACTGCGGGCCGGACCAGCCCAAGTCCATGATTATTCCATCTACCGGCGCAAAACTATTTTCTTCAACGATTTGTTTTAAATGGGAAAAATTATCTTTGACTAATTTAGTTTGCGTTTCAAAACGATATAAATATCTTTTAGCCCGTAAAACCGATTCCACATCCGCGTCAATCCCAAGCAATTGTCCATTCGGGCCGATTTTTTCCAAAATTTCTTCACTGTGTCCGGCATCGCCCAAGGTGCAATCAATTACCTTGAATCCGGGCCTTAATGATAAGGCCTCTACCGTCTCCTTGAGTAGTACGGGCGTGTGACGGGACATATTTAATGAATTTTAAACCCCGAGTTCAGCCATCTTTTCGGCAATATTGCCGGATTCAGCCTCGGTTTGCGCTTTATATTTTTTCCAAGTTTCTTCATCCCAAATTTCCAAACGCGTATATAAACCGGCAATCACTACGGATTTTTTTAGACCGGCAAACTCACGCAAGTATTCCGGCAAAACCGCTCGACCCTGTTTATCAAATTCCACATCCATAGCTCCGGCCAGCATCAAGCGGGCAAAAGCGCGGCTGTTGGATTGGCTGAAAGGTAGGGTGGCCAATTTTTCCGCTAATTTCTCCCACTCTCTCTTAGTGTAAAGAAACAAACAGTTATCCAAACCGCGCGTGATGACTGCCCCGCCATCCAAATCGTGCCGAAACTTAGCCGGCAAAGCTAGGCGTCCTTTGTCGTCAATGTTGTGCGAATATTCTCCGATGAACATAATTTATTCCCCACTTTTCTCCACTACCCTCCATTTTACACCACTCTGCGCTACCGGTCAACAAAATTCACCACCAAACTGTGGATATCTTGACAATAAAACCGTTACATGTTAAAATCACGCGTTCTACTCTGTAGAATGTGTAAAAAGTGCCCTCATTTGCCTCTCGGCGAATAGAGGGCTAAAAGGAGAGGCAAGTGCCATTTCCATACCCCCCTCCGCCTCCGCCTCCACCTCCACCACCCGCTCCTCCCCGCGAGGGGCGGCCCGACCCCCCACCCGAGATCTGGATCGGGTAGGGTTGGCCAAATGGGAGCGGAGACCAGT
This sequence comes from uncultured Gammaproteobacteria bacterium, assembly GCA_964640515.1. Lineage (GTDB taxonomy): Bacteria > Patescibacteriota > Patescibacteriia > Magasanikbacterales > GWA2-37-8 > CAZXFG01. Next base: position 11,516 of record CAZXFG010000005.1, read on the forward strand.
TATGATCTCCGCTCCCCCCGACTAAAATTAAACCCACACCAATCACGGTGTGGGTTTCCAATTATAGATCCTGCTCGCGCCTACTTTATTGAAATATCATGTCAACAAAGTAGGTGACGCCAGCAGGATCTGCGGCTGTCACCTTTTGTTTTTGCGCCGGATTTTTCGGCCGAGGTGCTATTTCTTCTTACGTCGTCGGCGCGCGGCGATCTTGGCGAGTTCTTTGAAGAAAATGCCCGTGATCTCGGCCGCCGTGACTACTGTTCCCTTTTCTTTCATGACATATCCTCCTTATAATGACAGCTACTCAAATTATGCCTCTTTTAAAATTAAAAAGTCAAGCTAAATCTTAGCCTTCAACCCAAAATCAACTACTGTCACTTTGGCGCCAAAATCTTCCTTCAGTCTTTTTTCCAGTCCTCCCGAGGCCTCGGGTTCGCCATGATTTAAAAATATTTTTTTCGGCAAACTGTGTCCCCCGCCTATCCAATCCAATAATCTTTCTTGGTCAGCGTGGGCTGATAGACCTCCCACGGCTTTGACTCGGCATTTTACCCGCACTTTTTCTCCCATAATGGATACGGTTTTAGCTCCATCCAAAATCTCTCTGCCCAAAGTGCCGTAGGACTGATAACCAATAATCAACAAGGTGTTTTTTTCATCGGATAAATAGCGAAAAGCATGATGCAATACCCGCCCGCCGTTCATCATGCCCGCGCCGGCAATAATAATCTTGGGCGCCGGCGCCTGATTAATTTTTTTAGAATCGTCTCTGGTCTCGCAGAAAGTCAACCCGGGAAATTCAAACAAATCATCACCGGCCTTGAATAACTTGGACGCCTCTTGGTCATAATATTCCGGATATTTACGATAAACCCGGCTGGCTCCGATAGCCAAGGGGCTATCCAAAAAAATCGGCACTCGCGGCAGTTTGCGCTGTCTATCAACCAAATTATTAAGTTCGTAAATCAGTTCTTGAGTGCGTTCCAAAGCAAAAGACGGAATCATCAGCACTCCTCCTTCGGATAATCCGTCCACAATCATTTTTTCCACAATTCGCGTACGCTGATTACTGCTCTCATGCAGACGGTTGCCATAGGTGGATTCACAGACCAAAGCGTCTATATTGCCGGGCAGAAAACCGGTATCTCGCACAATCGGCGCCTGGATATTGCCCACATCTCCGGAAAAAACAGCTTTCTTGCCGCCGGTATTTATTTCCACAAAAGCCGAGCCGAAAATATGGCCGGCATCGTGTAATTTGACTAAAAATTTTTCTCCGCCTCTCGCCACATTCAAATCATACTCCTCGCCATAATTAAGCGATTTGAAACTCTGCACTACGCCGGCTATCTCGCTGGCATCAAACAAAATTTTCCGGCCGAATTTGCGGTTATCATATTGCATTACCGATAAAGCGTCTTCCAAAATCAACTTCGTCAGTTCGGCCGTGGCCGGAGTGGCATAAAAGAAACCCGTATAACCCCCGCGAATCAACAAAGGCAAACGACCCACATGATCCAAATGGGCGTGGGTCACCACCACCGCGCTCAAACTTTTAGGATCAAAAGGCAAAGTGTCAAAATTTTTCTTAGCGTTAAAATCTCCGCCTTGAAACATACCGCAGTCTATGAGCACGCGATACGGTCCGGATTCCACCAAATTGCACGAACCGGTCACTTCCCTGGCCGCGCCGAAAAAAGATAGTTGCATAAAAAATGATAAAATGATGTAGAGGGATCCTTCGACTCGGCCTGCGGCCTCGCTCAGGATGACACTTCGTGTAATTTTACCTTAAATTCATCCTCTACACAAGCGCGGATTTTTGTGGTAAAATACTGAATGTCATTAAGAGCGTAAAGATTGCTTCGTCGCCCCTACAGGGCTCCTCGCAATGACAAAAAAAATTATGCGACGACCGGTCATAGACAATGTGGAAATCATTGAGCCGCCGCTGGAAGAATTGAACAAGAAACGCTCTAGTTTTTCCAAAGCTTGCTTTACCAGCTGCGTTTTTATAATCGCCTTAATCATAGGAGGAATTATTTTTTTTCGCTTATTCGCCGGCCCGGGACCGCAAACTTTGACGCGTTTGCCGGGGAATATCCCCAAAGATATCATGGTCTATGACCCGGATAACATTGAACGCATCACCTATATCTCCGGAAAATACAAAAATCGGAGCATTGAAATAGCGGCGCTGTTTCCCAAAGTTATTTTATCGCCGTTACTCTTGGCTTTGGATAAAAATAAAAACTTGCCGGCCGACAACGCGGCAACACAAAAAAATACCTCCTTGAAAAATTTATGGAAAATCATCACTACTCCGGTGGGCGATCATCGAGATACAATACAGATTGAATGGCGCAACATGGACACGGACCCGGGTTTTGTGATTGACCATTACAAAAATGAATTGCAAAAAAGAGCTTTTACTATTGAAATAGAAAGTTCCGGGCAAGGGGTGGAACAATTTTCTTTCAGCCGCGACGCTGACGGCCTGACCGGATCGCTTTATGTGCAAACAGATAATAAAGGCAGTGGCACTGATTATGCCATGCTAACTGTCAATCTGCCTCCGGAAAAATGATAGGGATTGCTTCATCGCCTCCTGCAGAGCTCCTCGCAATGACATCGGACATGTGTTAAAAATTCTCAATGGACAAGCTAAAACCGTTACTAGCGCCGCGATTATTATCGCCGGAGCTACTTTGATTAATAAATTTGTCGGACTGGCCCGCGATCGCGCCATTGCCCACTACTTTGGCGCCGGGCCGATCACTGACGCCTATTATGCCGCTTTCAAAATCCCGGATTTCATTTACACTTTATTAGTCGTCGGCGCGCTGACCGCCGGTTTTATTCCCACCTTCACCAAATTGCTCAATCCGGGCGACAATAAAAAAGCCGCCTGGAGATTAAGCAGTAATATTCTTAACATCTTATTCCTGGCCTTGCTGGTTTTCTGCGGACTGGGCATAATTTTTACTCCGCAAGTGGCTCGTTTGGTAGGCGCGGGATTTTCCGCGTCAACCTTGCAAACAGTGGAAACTTTCACTCGCATTCTTTTTCTCTCTCCAATCTTTCTAGGCCTATCCATGGTCATGGGCGGTATTTTACAATCTCTGCGCCGTTTCGTGCTTTATTCTTTAGCGCCGATTTTTTACAACGCCGGCATAATTATCGGCATCGTAGTGTTAGTGCCGATAATCGGAGTATCCGGCCTGGCTTGGGGAGTAATCTTAGGAGCTTTTTTGCATTTTGTCATCCAATTTTTTGGCGCCCGACAGGCCGGTTATCGCTGGCAATGGGTTTTGGATTGGAAAGACGCCGGCACGCGCCTGATCGGTAAACTGATGATTCCGCGGACTCTCGGGCTGGCTGTATCGCAAACTCATACCGTTATTACCACCATTTTGGCGTCGCTTTTGCCGGCTGGCAGTGTGGCCGCTTATACTTTTGCCGACAACCTGCATTCAGTGCCCGTCGGCATCATTGGCATTTCTTTCGCTATCGCTATCTTTCCGGTATTATCCACGGCAGTCGCCCGAAACGACCAAAATTCTTTTAAACGAAACCTTACCGCCACCATTCGTCAAATTATTTTTTTAATCACTCCGATTACTGTTATTTTTCTTTTGTTGCGCGCCCAGATCGTGCGCGTAGTGCTGGGTAGCGGGGCATTTAATTGGACCGCCACGATAGATACTGCCAATGCCTTGGCTTTTTTCGCTTTTAGCATCCTGGCCGAATGCCTTGCCCCCCTTCTTGCCCGCGCTTTCTTTGCTTTATCCGATACTAAAACTCCCCTCTTTACCAGTCTTTTCGGCAGTGGAACAGGTATCTTGGCCGCTTTAATTTTAATGCGGCCATGGGGAATTGCCGGATTGGCTTTAGCCGGTGTTATCAGCAGTGGTATTAATGTCAGTTTGCTGTTTTTCTTATTGCACCGAAAAAATAAAAGCGTGGAAGGTAAATCTATTCTCTCCGCTATTTTCCGCATCGGGTCGGCCGGATTAGCCATGGCTGTAGTAACTCAATTGATGAAATACCCTCTAGCCGCCATTTTTGACCAAAATTATTTCTTCGGTATTTTTGGGCAGGGACTGATAGCCGGGCTGGCCGGGCTGGCAATTTACGCTTTAATATGTTATATATTGAGATTGCCCGAATTGAATGATTTTATAGCCAGTTTACATCGCCGTTGGCTGAAAATTAGGAATATGCAGGCCACCGAGCTTATTGAAACTAAAGATTAATTATCTCTATGAACGCGCCTGTCCGAAATTTCTGCATTATCGCTCATATTGATCACGGCAAATCCACGCTGGCTGATCGCTTTTTAGAATTTACCGGAACCGTATCCAAACGCGACATGAAAAATCAACTTTTGGATTCCATGGATCTGGAACGCGAGCGCGGGATTACCATCAAATTGACGCCGGTGCGCATGGAATACCAAAACTATATTTTAAATCTGATAGACACGCCGGGGCATGTGGATTTTAACTATGAAGTTTCCCGCTCTTTAGCCGCGGTAGAAGGCGCGATCCTGCTGGTAGATGCCACCCAAGGCGTGCAAGCGCAAACCATCGGCAACCTTTACCTGGCCATTGAACAAAATCTAACCATCATTCCGGTAATCAATAAAATTGACATGCCAATCGCCAATGTGGAAAAAACCAAAGAAGAAATTATTCATTTAATCGGCTGTGGAGAAGAAGAAATTATTTTAGCGTCCGGAAAAACCGGCCAAGGAGTGGAAGAAATAATAAAAGCGATTATTGAAAAAATACCCCCGCCGTCGGATTTCAGCGCTAAAACTCCGCGCGCGTTAATTTTTGATTCTGAATTTAATGAATATAAGGGTGTGGTCGCTTCAGTGCGTCTGGTGGACGGAGAGATAAAAAAAGGCGATAAAATTTATTTAAAAACCGCCCAAACACCGGCTGATGTCTTGGAAATCGGATATTATCGGCCTAAATTCCAACCATCCGATAAAATAAAAAACGGTGAAATCGGATATATCGTTACCGGTCTTAAAGAAGTGCGCGATTGCCGCGTGGGCGACACTATTATTCTGAACGGCTCTACTACCGCTTCCTTGCCCGGCTATAAAGAAGTCAAGCCCATGGTTTATGCCGGCATATTCCCGAAAGAAGGCGACGCCTACCAAGAATTACGCGATGCCATTGATAAATTAAAATTAAATGATTCATCTCTCTTTTACGAACCGGAACATTCACAGGCCTTGGGATTTGGTTTTCGCTGTGGCTTCTTGGGCATGTTGCATCTGGATATTTTTCAAGAAAGATTGCGCCGTGAATTTGATATAGAAGTGGTCATCACCGTGCCCAGCGTCGTGTATAAAATCACCAAAAGCAACGGTCAGGAGATTGTGGTGCGCAGTCCGCAAGAAATGCCCAATCCAAGCCACATAGTATCCATTACCGAACCATGGATGGACCTGGATGTCATCGCTCCCAAACAATACGTGGGCAGTATCATGGGGCTGGTGTCGGAACGCAAAGGACGCTATGTAAATACTGAATATTTGAGCACCGGAGCGGACCAAAGAGCCATGTTGCATTATCAAATCCCGCTTGCCTCGCTCATCACGGATTTTTATGATAAACTAAAAACAGTCACTTCGGGCTATGCCTCCATGAACTATGAATACCGAGGTTATGAACCAACCGATGTGGTGCGGCTGGATGTTTTAGTGGCCGAAGAATTAGTGGAAGCGCTGTCATCGCTGGTTTGGCGCGATGAATCCTATAAAGTGGGGAAAAAGATCGTGGAATCGCTGAAGGAAACTTTGCCCAAACAGCAATTTATGGTAAAAATCCAGGCCGCTATCGGCGGGAAAGTCATCGCGTCTGAAAGGTTGTCGGCTTTACGCAAGGATGTGCTGGCTAAAATGAGCGGCGGCGATGTGACGCGAAAAATGAAGTTACTGCATAAACAGAAAAAGGGAAAGAAGAAAATGATGAACGCCGGCAAGGTGGATATTCCTCCCGAGACTTACTTAGCCGTGTTAAAAAGATAAAAAATAAATATGTCGCCAAAAACAGCCAAACGACTTTGGGTCTTTATCTCCGTTATCGGCATCGTGGCCATGCTTTTTTTTACCATCATGCCGGTTTTTTACTAAATTTGTTTTAAGTATTTTCCCATGCTAATACTGCGAAAATATCAACTGGATATTATCTTCCTATTCTTCGCGATCCTAATGTTAATTTGGCTGGGTTTTTATTTACTCAAAAATTGGGGTATCAACCCGCATGAATATGAGTGGTATATTGCCGGCCCCTTGATTGTCTTTTATCTATTTCACCTTTGGAAAATCCGGTCTAGCATCAGTCTAACCGACCGCCGCGCCCACACCACCAAATCCATGATTTACTGGATTGCTTTGGGCGTGATGCTGTTTATGAGCTATTCCACCCCGATTGAAGCGCGGGATTATTGGAGCATCAATGTGCTGTTTGTCTTCTTCACTATACTTTTAGCCGATTCTTATTGGGATTTTAAAAAAATATCCTGGAGGAGCATTGTAGATAAAAAAGAATTGAATAAATAACGGAATCGAACACTCTATGTCAAAAAAATGGACAGTTTTACCGCCCCCGCCCGAAGAATTCGTCAACCAGCATCCGGAATTACCCCCGACCATCACCGGCCTGCTCTGGCACCGCGGACTTAAAACGCAAGAACAAATCGATGAATTTTTAAACCCGGACTATTCGCAAGATCTGCATGATCCGTTTCTTTTTAATGACATGCGGAAAGCGCTGGAAGTAATTTTTACCGCCATAAAAAACAAAAAAAATATCGTGGTGCATGGCGATTATGACGCGGACGGGGTCTGCGCGGCCGCGATTATCATTACTGCCTTGCGCAAACTGGGAGCTAAACATGTATCCGTGTTTCTCCCTCACCGAGAAATTGACGGCTATGGGTTGAACATCAACACGGTCAATTCTCTGTATGAGCAAAAGACCGATTTAATCATCACTTGCGACTGTGGCATTAGCAATCTGGAGGAAATTAAACTGGCTAAAAAATTGGGAATACAAGTGATAATCACCGACCACCACACCATCCCGGCTGTAATTCCTCCGGCGGACGCGATTATCCATCCCAAGATGCCGGAAGAAAAATATCCGGATAAAGGACTGGCCGGGGGCGGAGTGGCTTTTAAATTGGTACAGGGTTTATTAAAAAAACACCGAGAAAATAACGCCAAATTGCCTGATGGAGAACAGCACGAGGGATTTGAGAAATGGCTTTTGGATATGGCGGCTTTGGCCACCATTGGCGACATGGTGCCACTGGTGGGAGAATCACGCACCCTTGCTCGTTATGGCCTCACCGTACTCAACAAAACACGCAATGCCGGGTTGCGCCAGCTTCTGATTACCGCCGGGGTGGCTGATGAAAACGGTAAACCGAAACGCGGATCATATGACGCGGAAACGGTTAGTTTTCAAATAGTGCCCCGTTTGAACGCGGCCGGACGCATGGATCACGCGAACACGGCTTTTGCCTTGCTTATGGCTCAATCAGATGAAGAAGCAAAAAAATTAGCTCTGCAATTAAACAAAAACAACACTGACCGGCAAAAATTAACCGAACAACTGGTAAACCAAGCCATTAAACAAATCAAAAAAAACAAACAAGAAAATGACCCGATATTATTTATCTTGGGAGCGGGATGGAGTACCGGGGTGTTAGGTTTGATTGCCGGAAAATTAAAAGACCAATATAACAAACCGGCTATTGTAATGGGTTTGGCGGAAGAAGAAATATGCGGATCCGGGCGGAGCACTACGGCTTTCAATATGATTGAAGGTCTGCAGAGTATGGCGGAATATTTTGATAAATTCGGCGGGCATCCGCAGGCCTGCGGTTTTACTTTAAAAGATAAAAACCAACTGGAAGAATTTAAAAATAAGTTGACGGAAATTGTGAACGAAAAAACCAAAGATGTCCCGGCTGAACCGGAAATTTTGATTGACGCGGAGGTGGAATTAGACGAGGTGGATTGGAAATTTTATGATTTGTTGCAAAAATTTGAACCCTTTGGCCAGGCCAATGAAGAACCTAAATACGCGGCCTACGGCCTGACTGTATTTGAAATCAGCCCGGTAGGACAAGACGGACGGCATCTGCGCCTGATGCTCAAACATAATTCTCATCTTATACGCAAAACCATCGGTTTTGGCCTGGGAGATGTCAACCGCCATCCTAATGATTGGAAAGAAAACTTACATCCCGGAGATAAGGTGGATATCGTCTTTTCAGTGGGAGTAAATCAATGGAACGGAAACCGAGAATTGGAATTAAGTTTAAAAGATATTAAAAAAACCATATGAATAAAAGAGGTAAAGTAATTCCCGTGGATTTCAACGAGAGAAGAGTCATCTCTCCCGAAGAACATTTCGCGCGCTCGCAAAAAGAGCCAGGAGAGGATATTTTAGAAGGTGAACGCCATCGCCAAGTTTTGGAGGCTTTGGACATCGAAATTCACGCTTATGAACATGACATCGCCTATTTGGCCCAGCTGGTGGAAAGCATGGGAAAAGTGGAGAGAAAACAAAAATCCGGATTCCCGGAATTATACGGAGAAGCATTCAGAATAGTGGAAAAATGGCAAAAAAAATTTTTCCAAATAACGTCTGTAAATTCTCAAATTTATGCTCATTATGAAACCGGCAGCGCGATGCAAGGAAAAATTATCACGGTTGAACATTATCTCTGGCAAATTGATGAACTGTTGAAGCACTTAAGACTAAGCATGAATCCATTGAGTAAAATCGACTCTTTTAAGACATTCCTGGGGATCTATTAATAATAAAATTTTCATCACAGAAATAAAAAAATCCCCCGACTTCTCGGGGAATTTTTTATTTCTTTAATTCTTTTTCCAATTCCTTCCACTTCTTCTTCAATTTCCAAACCAGCATTTCTTTTATGTCAACCGCCATCTCTTTCTTAGACGAATACTCCTCAACAGCGCGATCCACCAAGGCCTCATACATTTCTTTAGTCGGACCTTCCAATTGTCTTAAACTGGCTTTCAGTTCATTGTACAAAGGGTCAAGATGCTCTAAAATCTTAGACCGCGCCTCTTTGCCTTTAGGAGTGGCATTCAGCCACATCATGGCCGCGCCAACCAAACCGCCGAATAACAATCCTTTTTTAAATCCGCCCATAGAATTATAAATCAAAAATAAATTTAATTATTCACAAGCGGCATCCCCGGTATCGGCGCCGGCTTCCGCGCCAAAACCAGCGACTAGAGAAGCCGCGCTTAATTGTTGCCCGCATTCTGCCGGAGAATTATTAAAGGCCCCGCAAACAGCTTGCTTGACCGCTTCCGGCGTTCGGCCGGCTTGGACCTCTGCGCCATTAATCACTAAAGTGGGTGAACCTTGCACTCCGTATAAATCGTTCAAATCAGCATGCACCGGATAAAGCGGGTAATTTCCGCTCAACCAAGTACTCTTATCTTTATACTTAGTCAAGGTGCCAAATTTACTATTCGCGCCATTGACACAGGCATTCATTTTTCCCTGATCCACCCCCGCCGTGGCTAAACATCCTTTGTAATCATCTTTGCCGGTAAAACATTTCAGATAGGAAATAAACTTAGCCGGCTGTTCCATTTCAATACAATATTGCCTGTTATTTTCCTCAATTTCTTTCAGGCCGTGCATGGCATAAGAAACAAATTTTACGGAAAAATCCGCTTTGTCTTTTAATAATTCCCAAGCCGGCAAAAAGGCCTTTTCCATCTGCAAGCCATAGGGACAATAGGACATCACGAACAGTTCTACTTTAGGACGATCGGATTTGGGCGCGTTCGTGGCCGGCGCTTCAACGCTAGCCGCGATTTCCCCGATTTTATCCGTGGCTGAAACATTGCCTTTTAAAAATATTCCCAACATGATAAAGAATCCCACGGTACAGAGCGCCAACACACCGGTAACTAAACCGACGATTAAAGCGTTTCTTGGTTCTAAATTAGCAAAAAAAGATTTTTTTTCTTCCATATATATAATTTAAAAAAAATTACCAACGACCGCTGGCGCCGCCTCCGCCTGATGACCCTCCGCCAAAACCGCCGAAACCTCCTCCACCGCCTCCCGGACCGCCCATAAAGAATCCCCCGCCTCTTCCGCCTCGCCTCATGCCTTCGCCGGCTTTGGTGTGGGACAGCACATAATCAATGCCTAATCCAAGCAAAGCCCCGCCCAACAAGAAACCAACGACCATTGTCCCAGCGGAAATTACCAAACCGATTATAATCCAATCAAACCGCCAGTCAACGCGCCCGGCCAAACAGCCGGTGATTTTGCCGCTCGACGGATAAAATAAATAATGGCTTCAATAACAAAGAAAAAAAGAAAAGTGCCGAAATAAAAACCGCCTTTGGATGACGATTGGCTGGTTCCAACCGGCGGTATGTACTCGCCTTTGGTGGCCGTCATAATCGACTCAACCGCCTGGCTGATGCCACCGTCATAATCCTCGGACTTAAAAGCCGGAATTAATACCCGTTCAATAATCATCTTGGATTCCGCGTCGGTCAAGGCGCCTTCCAAACCATACCCCACTTCTATTCTCACCTCTCGCTCGTTTGGCGCCACTAAAAGCAACACTCCATTATCTTGTTTGGCCCGGCCGATTTGCCATTCGGCAAATAAATTAACCGCGTAATTTTCAATGGTATCGCCATCTAATGACGATATGGTTACCACGCTGATTTCATTGGACTCTTGCGCGGCAAAACCGGTTAATTTTTCCTCCAATCGCGCTTTAGCGTCAGCCGATAAAATTCCGGAAAAATCATTTACAAACCCGGCCGGACTGCCCGGAGATTGATAAGCTGATACCGGAAAAACCAAAAATAGAGAAACGGCGACAGAGAATAGAATTCTCTTACACATAACTAAAATTTAACCTGCGGCACTTGATTAGCGCCGGTTACCGCTTCAAACAACTCCCTGCTCCCCGGTAAACCGGCCATCCCCACAAACCACTTGCCGGGAATGCCTTTAGCTTTCACATTATATTCACGCACCATTTCATTATAGCGCATCCGCTCGGTAGCCACCCGGTTCTCCGTGCCTTCCAACTGGCTCTGCAAAGCCAAGAAATTTTCATTGGATTTCAAATTGGGATAATTTTCCGCCACCACCAGCAACCTGGACAAAGCTCCTGACAATTCCTGTTGAGCTGACTGATATTGCTTAAAAACGGCCGGATCGCTGATTTTACTCATATCCACCTGGCCCACTTTGGACCGAGCTTCGGTTACTCCAAGAAAAATCGTCTGCTCTTGAGCGGCATATCCTTTGACAGTTTCCACTAAATTGGGAATCAAATCATAACGGCGCTGATACTGATTTTCCACCTGCGCCCAGCTGGTGTTCACGCTCTCGTTCAAACCAATGAATGAATTGTAATAGCCGACTAACCATAAAACTACGATAATTATCACGGCCAATATTCCCAACCAAATATATTTTTTCATAATCGTAATAAATTAATTATTTATAAAAGTGAATTATAAATTTGATATAACATGAAAGCGGCGACTTTCCGCCTTTCTAATTTTACCTTATTCTCGCCTTCCGTCAAGTGGATATTTGATTCGCCGGCTATGTCCCACAGGGGAAACAGTTTATCTTCATCGCGTAAATATTTGGCTCCTAAACTTTTATTGAAATCAACCAAAGAAAAGCAGGTCACCGCGTCGGCTAAATGAAAAAGTTTGGGCAGATAATAGGCATTGTACCATTTGAAGATATAGGCAAAAAAATCCGGCAATAAAACATCGCGATAATAAGTGATGACAAAAGGGTGTACCGGGTTTTGCTCTTTCCATTTTTTCAACATTCCTCCGTTTCCCATAAATGGGGCGTGCAAATGCACTACATCGTATTCGGCAAATTGATTGATTATCTCGGCTACCGGCCGTTCACCCTGATATTTCTTTTCCGGCGCGATGGAAGCCACTTCAAATTTTTCCGCCCGAGTCGGAGCGCTGTATTGCAAAGTTACGGCTTCGGACTTGACCGGTTCTTCCACCTCTTCCAGTTTTTCAATTTCCTCGGCCAAAGCAAAGGCCTCCTGTTTAATGTCCTTAAAATATTCAAAGGCCGAGGGAATTATGTGCATGACGCGCATAAGGAAACAAATAGGAATATGAAATATTACTTTTTATCAGATTCCATTAAAGAAATTTTCCTGGTTAATTTCGTGATATCCCGATTCATCCGCTCCTGCTTCACGAGTAAACGAAAAAAAAGAAAAAACAAAACAGCCAGAGAAATATAAATAATCAAATCGGCGCCCCGTCCGATACCCACGGAATAAGCGGCTAAATCGGCCAAACGCGGAGACAAGACCGCGGATTCGGCCAACAGCCAAAAAATGATCCAAAAAATCAGCCAGCCCGCTCCGATCTCTTTATTCCGCCAACGGCCGATTGTTTTGCCTAAAACAAAAATGACGAATAAAGAAAAAAATATTTGGAATAAAATCATATTTTATTTTATAAACCTGCCAAATAATAAATCGCGTAAAATTTTCATTCCCCCGTCCATCCCCTGCCCGTACTCATCATAGGCGAAACCGACCGGATGCTCGGCGTATCTTAAATTATATTTTTTAATTTGCGCCGGTATCTCCGAATTATGAGCCATGCCGTCCTGGGCGATGATAATTTGTTCCGCCGCCCGGCGAGACAAAATTCGAAAACCATTGTGCGCGTCAGTCAATTTCAACCCGCTGAAAATGTTATTAAAAAACCGCGCCAACGGCAAGATAAAAAATTTTTTGGTCCAGGGAATACCCGTCGCTCTTCCCAAAAAACGAGAGCCCAAAACAACATCGAGATTTTCTTGCCGCATTTTTTCTATGGCGCCTCCTATATCACCGGCGTTCATCTGCTCATCGGCGTCAAAATGCGCGATTAATCGCGCTCCTCGCGCCAAAGCAAACTCATTGCCGGTTTGCAAAGCCGCGCCCTGACCGCGGTTCACCTCGTGGCGCAAAACCGAAGCGCCTGATTTTTTAGCTTCAACATAAGTATCATCGCTGGAGCCGTCATCCACGATCACCACATTTTCATATCCATGTTGAAAAAGGTCGCGAATGACGCGACCGATTTTCTTTGCTTCATTATAAGCCGGAACAACGATAAAAACCATAGTTATTCATTACGATTCAAAGCCATGATATCTTTATTCGCCTGCACATAATCAATGGTTTTATCCAAACCATCCTCCAAACGCACCAAAGGCATCCAATCCAGCCGATCGCGCGCGTAACTTAAATCAGGCGCGCCTTTTTTAGTTAAAAATAATAACGGCGGTTGAAATACCACCTTGGACTGGGAGCCGGTCATTTTGATAATCATCTCGGCCACTTCCACCATGCGGATGATTTCATCACCGCCCAAATTCACTATTTTCACTTCCGGATCAGAAGCCATCAAACGCGCCAGACCATCCACGACATCGGTCGCGTAACAAAGCGAGGTGGAAAAAGTTTCATCGCCGTAAACCACGAGATCTCGTCCGGCAATGGCATTGATAATAAAATCCGGAATGAGTTGTTCGTCAAAAATCTTCATGTGCGGGCCATAGGTGGTAAAAACACGCGCGATTTTACCGTCCAGACCATAAACCTGGCGATAAGTTTCCACGCAAGTTTCAGAAAAACGCTTGCCTTCATCATAACACGCGCGCGGAGAAAGATGATTAAAAATTCCCAAATCATCTTCCTTAAAAATATTTTTCTTCTTGGTTGGTTCGCCGTAAACCACGGAACTGGAAGCAAACACATATTTGGCGCGGAACTTCACGGCCAAATCCAAGGTGTTGATGGTGGCCACGGAATTGGCGCGCAAGGAGTCCATTTTTTGTTTTTCAAATTCCTTGGGGCTGGTGGGGCAAGCCAAATGATAAACCTCTTGAATCCCCTGGAATTTCACTTTAAATTTATCCAATTCCGGGAACTGAACCAAATCCAACGGTTTGGTAACATCATAATTAATAAACTCAAAATCCGGATATTGCAAAAGATGATTTATGTTCTGCGCACTGGAATTAGAAAAATTATCCATGCAAATCACCTTGGCCTCCTTGAGCAAGCGCTCGCATAAATGAGAGCCCAAAAAACCCGCGCCTCCGGTAACCAGCACATTCTTTTTTTCAAAAATAGGGGTGTCCATAAAACTAAACAATTAAGTATTCTAAGACATATATGTTTGGTATT
>CAZXFG010000006.1:0-23438 GCA_964640515.1 uncultured Gammaproteobacteria bacterium
GGTCTTTATTCTTGTCTTTAGCTTCCAATAATTTAACGACAGGTATTTCTCGTCGTCCCGCGGACTCGCTCGGGATGACAGTAGTGGAGCGGGCATAATGCCCGGTGGCGATTTTATCAAATCCGATTTTTTTCGCTTTTTTTAACCAAGCGCCAAATTTAATAAATTTATTGCACCGCACATCCGGATTGGGAGTCCGGCCGGCCGCGTATTCACGGTACATGTAATCCAAAACTAATTTCTTATATTCCTTGGTAAAATCCCAGCGCAATAATTTGATTCCCAACTTCGCCGCCACCCTAACCGCGTCCTGATAATCACCTCTCCAGCAATTTGGCGACGCCGGGTCATCGTAATCAACGGTAAAAACACCGGTGACCTCATGGCCGGCTCGCGCTAACAAAGCGGCGGCTACGGAAGAATCCACGCCGCCGGACATAAACACTAAGACCTTTCTTTTAAGAGGGGTATTTGTTTTGTATTTATTCCAAATTCTGGCCATATTTTCGTTCAGACTTCAATTCAGCGTCCAGATTGAAAAATTCAGATAACCGGCAAAGCTAACCCAAAGGATGTAGGGCAAGAGAAGCCACGCGGCCGGTTTGGAGATTTTTGCAAAAACGATAATCGTGGCGAGAATGGCGAGCCAAAGAAATGCGATCTCAACAAGGGCACCGCCGGGACTATGCAATCCGAAAAAGATAACTGACCAGAGCGTGTTCAAAACCAGCTGACCGAGGAATATGCCGAAGGCGATTTTTACATCCCTGCGATCCAGTCCTTTCTTCCAAATAAGGAACGCCGCAATGCCCATAAGCGCAAACAGTGTCGTCCAGACCGGACCGAACACCCATGCCGGAGGGTTGAGAGCCGGCTTTACGATCCCGGCGTACCAGCCAGCGATTGACGGAGTGGTAAAGACCGAGCCGATAATGCCGGCCAGCTCGGAGACTGCGATGGCAATGATGAGTTTGAATGTGTTGTTGATTTTCATAATTTTTTCTTTTTTTCTCACGACAATACTACAATTTAACCGGTAAAATACGCTCTTTTAATAATTTGGCGCAAGCTTTTCGCATCGGAGCAAATAATTTCTTCCGGTCAAAAATATTCCGCGCGGTTTTGGTCTCAAACCATAAAGCATCGCCTGAAGCGATCCGAAAAGCCCGCAACAAATTGTCTTTATCATTTTTGCCCCAAAACTGATACGCTCGTTGCACCCCTACATTGCCAAAAACATCCAGCTTGTCCGCGTCGCGTAAAACTACGGCTTCCGGATATTTATCGGCCGCGTTATTCCAATGATAACGGACCGCGTACAAAAGTATCAACTTTTCTTTTCTAGATATTCGCTTCAAAATCGGATCGGTTTTAAACCACTCGCGACACATTTGATAAGAAAGCTCGTGATGAGCGGTGGAATGTAATTCCCGCTTATTTTCCCGAGTTCGCCCGATATCATGCAACCAGGCGGCCATTTCCGATAAAAAAATATCAACTTTTTCTTGCTTGGCTATTTGCACCGTCCAATCGCGCACTCGGGTGATATGATCAATACCGTGCGCGGCCACCGGGTAGTTTTCAAACAAATCCTTTACTTTTTCCTTAGTATATTTTACTATTTTGGTCTTTGTCATATATCTAATATTATACATTTTTGGGTAAAAAAAACAACCCCTTTTAACGGGGGTTGTTTGATTTGCAATCTATCCACCCTAGGCGGATATTCAATTAGCTGTTGCGGCGAGCTTGCATGCAATCGCGGCAATAAACCGGCTTATCACCAGACGGCTGGAACGGGAGTTCAGTGATTTTGCTTCCGCATTGAGCGCAAGTCAAATCCACTTGAAACATCTGGCGAGGAGCTCTCGGTCCGCGGCTCATACCGCCACCCATACCACCACGGCGATCACCACCGCGGGTCTGGCGGAAAGCGCGGTTGCATTCAGAACAGTAAACCGGACGATCCCCAGAAGGTTGAAAAGGCAGTTGAGAAATGTGGGTCCCGCACTTGGCGCAGGATAAATCCACATCAAACATTTGCCGATCAGTACCAAAAGACATAGCTTTGTTTCTATTTGTTCCCAAAATGTTGTTTGAGACTCTGTTTTAAACGACCTAGCCGGCTCTTAGCGGTAAACCCGCCGGAGCGGCACTTTGGGAACTTGGAAGTAGCCCAAATTTATTGTTAATAGTATAACAAAAAAATACCGTTCTGTCAATAGACCAACTCTATCGGCTTTTCCGCCAAATTTCCACTTTGCCTCTTAAATGTCCCACATCTTTGGCCGGCTCCCTCGGCGACATCCGCGCTTGGGGCGCCACCGGCTTCGGAGCGGTCTGACGATCATCATATATATATTCGTTGAGCAACCGCTTCACATCAGCTCTCAAATTAAAACCAATGGGTAGCGTCTCAATTATGCTTTTAGACGCTTTCCCTTCTTGTCTTATTTCTTGGTCTATCTTGTCCAGCGTGTCTAATATTTTTCTCGGATCAAAAAGATACTTGGCTTGGGGCGTGGCGACCGGCTCCATTTCTTCCACCCGCCTCCTGATATGTCCCAGATTCATTCCTGCAAAACTGACACTGCCGAATATGGGTTCTAAAATCTGATTGTGCATTAAAGTGCCTTCCGGCAAACCTTTTTTCCGTCCGGGGCTTTGCCCAATGGCTTCATCATGTCTTGTTTCTCCCGGCTCGGTATCCGCTTCCAGATCCAAACTTTCACCAAGCGGAGTTTTGCGTTCGACCGCTCCTTTTCTTCTAAACCGGTCAAAAAGTCCCATAAAATTATAATTTGTTTTTTAAAGTGGTTATCGGACGACTCTGGGTGATGTATATTTTACCACTTTCCATGGCCCATTCAATATCACAAGGAAATTTATAATGGTCTTCAATTTGTTGGCAAACTTTGGCGACTTCCATAATCTGCTTGCCGGTTAATTTTTGTCTTTCCCCCTCCGCGCCCAAATCTATCCATTCATTGGATTTATTTTCTTCGTCATCTTTCCCTTTTTTATCGCCAGTCTGTTTTTTTATCAACTTTCTGGTCTGATGGCCGATATTGATGTCCGTAATACTCATTTCGCTTTTGGAAACTATATAACTATCCGGAGTGATCTGACCGGAAACAATCGCCTCGCCCAAACCATACCCGGCTTCAATAATCATCTGGTTCGGGTCCTCGGTTACCGGATGCACGGTAAAAGCAATGCCGGAAATCTCCGATTGAATCATCTTTTGCACGACCACGGCCACGGAAACATAATGGTCAATCAATTTTTTTTCATGGCGGTAAAAAATGGCGCGCGGAGTGAAAAGCGAAGACCAACAAAGTTTGACCCGTTCACCGACATTGTCGCGAGTACTGTTTAAATATGTTTCCAATTCTCCGGCCCAACTGGCTACGGCCGAATCCTCGGCCGTAGCTGAAGAACGCACGGCCACCAAACATAAACTGTCATTCCCGCGAAAGCGGGAATCTTTTTGCTCACTGGACAACTCATCAAAAGCTTGTAAAATTTCTTTTTGCAGATCCTCGGGCATCAGTCGGTCGTGGATGGCATCACGAATCACATTGCTGGCCTTATCCACGCTATTAGTGTCTTCGGGCTTAACTTCGGCCAAACGCGCGGCGATTTCTCCTTTCAACTGCGTTTCTTCTAAAAATCTATCAAAGGCACTGGCGAGTACGACAAAACCTGGTGGCACCGGAATCTTGGCCTTAGTCATCTCGCCAAGCGAAGTGCCTTTACCGCCGGCAATGGCCACGTCTTTTTTGGTGATATCCTTAAAAAATTTGATGTATGACATAAATATTAACGGCACTCTAATTGTAACAAATTTATATAATTTATCAATCTTGCAAAAATCCCGATTAAAATCGGGATTTTGATTAACTTACTCTGCTTACCTGCCCCGGAGTAACGGTCTTGGGGCCGGAATGCGCCGGTGGATTAGGTGCGGGATTGGGCTCATTGTGGGGTGGTTCAGGCGGTCTAGAAGGAGGCGGTGGGTTGGGACGAGGTTGGAGGGCGGATAGGGAAATCCCTTTTTCTTCAGCATTGGCCATTACTACGGGCTGACCGGGCATAAAACTCTGATTTCTATTTTTGTTCCTTTTTTTCTTTCTTGGTTGTCCCCCGCCAGATGATGAGGGGGGTGAACTGGGAGATACAATCCTAGCTGGCTTGTTTAATCCGCCAGGAGTGGGCAACGGCCTAGAGCTGGGAACTGTCGGTGCGACATTCTGGATTCCCGCTTTCGCGGGAATGACAGAAGGAGGTCGAGATGGCGGATTGGGAGATGTTCGATTTATTACTAAAGGCGGGGACGGTGATTTCGGCGTTTCATCAAACATCATCTCGTCATCCGACACAGTCATATCAGTCGCCTGATCCCCTCCCATCACCATCATACCGCTCCAACGGGCGATTTTATCTTCAATTTTTTCTCTGGGCACGGCATAACGCTCTCGTGATACGCGAATTACCTTTTCCGCGCTATCGGTTTTCACGGCAATAGGTGGCAAGGTCAAAGCGCTAAACGGCCGCGAGGCCACGCCGTCAATCATCAATTTCAAATATATATTATATTTCGGTAAATTTACCAAATCTTCTTCTAAAAATGTCGGCACAAATTCTTTTGCCAACACTTCCGAATCAGTAGAACCAACCCGGAACACCACGGTCGTGCCCACATTGCCGATAACCGCGGCCAACACCTCTTCTTCCAATTGCTCCATATATTGATGGGCCATAATCAAATCCAATCGGTATTTGCGCGCTTCAGATAAAATATTAGCAAAACTCTCGGTAGCAAAATTTTGGAATTCATCAACATACAAGAAAAAATCCTTGCGTTCGGCTTCCGGAGTATCTACCCGCTCCATGGCCGCCAACTGAATCTTGGTAATTAACATGCCGCCAAGCAAACGCGAATTATCTTCACCAATGCGGCCTTTGGACAGGTTGATGATAAAAATCTTTTTGTTATCCATGATTTCGCGAATATCAATACGGGATTTTACTTGGGCCACGATATTACGAATGACTGACGCGGACAAGAATTGTCCAATCTTATTTTGAATAGGCGCCACGGCTTCTTGTTTGTAGCGGTCATTGTAGGAAGCAAACTCATTGACCCAAAAAGCTTTGACCACCGGATCTTTCAAATTATTCACCACCCGCCGCCGATAATCATCATCAGCCAACAAGCGATTAATGCCGAGCAAAGTCGTACCCGGATAATCCAACAAAGCCAAAATAGTATTATTCAAAATATATTCCATGCGGGCGCTCCACACATCAGGCCAAATTTTCTTGAAGACTCCCATTAGACCGGCCGTAATCAGATGCTTGTGTTCAACTTTAATAGTTTCCAAAATATTAAAACCAATTGGGAAATCAATATCTGCCGGATTAAAATACACCACATCATTGATGCGGTTGGGAGGAATATAATTGATAATTTTCTCGGCAAAATCACCGTGCGGGTCCACTAAGCCCACTCCATGTCCGGCATAAATATCATTCAGCACCATGTTCTCCAAAATAGTGGTTTTACCCATGCCGGTTTTGCCGACAATGTACATGTGCCGACGGCGATCATCTAGTTTAATACCAAAACGACGATTTTGGTTGCGAAAATTGGTTAAACCAAAATAGTTGATATTGGGATCAACTTTTACTAAAGATTTTTCCGGTTCTTTTGTTGGCGCAGACGCCGTTGGCCCATCCATGTTTAATGGCGAGCTGGCGTCGGTGATGTAATTATCAGGCATGTTTTTATAGATTGTCATCTTGAGCAAAGCGAAAGATCTCTTAACGCTCGCTTTTGTACAGATTACTTTAAGGGATTCTTCGCTACGCTCAGAATGACAAGCGTGTATATTATATCACAAACCAGATAAGTCTAAAAGCGTACAAAAAGCAGACTCCCCCGACCGTGGTCGAGGGAGTTGCGCAGGAGTTGTACCGCTCACAGCGTGATGAGCAGGTACTTGATGATGCCGATCAGACGATCGGCCTTGGAAGCAATGCCTCCCATGCCGCTCACCATGATCCGGTGGGGGTGTCCCTCCCAGATCTGACGAGTCGCCATCTCCAGCATCTGGGCGCGTTCGAGATCTTCCATTCGTCCCTCTCCGCGCCTCTTGAAGTCATCGGGGCTGGCGGTGGCGAGCGACTCCAGGTGGTAGATGAGATCTTCTCGCTTGATCAGATCTTCCGCCTTCACCTGAAAGCGCCCGCAGAACTCCGGGAGGAGCCTCTTGAAGTAGGCCGCGCCACAGCCGAGCGTGCGGTCTTTCACCATCACCTTGGCGCCACAGGTTGTGGCACGGAACCGTAACTCCTCTTCGATGGCGAGTTGAGTGTGGAAGAGGGCATCCTGGAAGTGGAGCTGCCATCCTTCGGTCAGTGGGAACTTCCCGTTGGGCATGGGGAAACCGCCCTTCGCCAGAAGAGTGGCTACCTCGGGAGCGAACACCACCTGACCATCAGGAAACTCCTCCTGGAGAGCGGTGATGACGCTCGACTTGCCGCTCTTGGGTCCTCCGACGATTCCGATTTCGAAGAGTTTGATCTCTGTGGACATCTATGCCTCCTGCGCTTTGAAATTTCACAAAAACAGACCCGGTCGGGTCCGACTTTGCAGTTGAAAGTGTGCTTTGGGGAGAATAAATCTTTTTTATCTTTTTGTAAAGCCCAACTACTTAATAATCTCCGCTTGATAAGTCCAGACTCTCAAACCGCGCTTGCGCCAATCATCAGCTAATAAATCCGCCTTTAAACATAATTCAGACAAAAATCGCTCTTTGTCCGATATTTTTTCCCATACTTGCGGCAGATAAGTCGCTCCCCTTTCGGCTCGGCGAATAATCACCCCGTCTTGTCCCGGCCGTAGTTTATTTAATAAATCTTCAGACGAAGAAAAAATTAATTCCCGTGGTACGGTTAGAACAGAAACCTCGATCTCTGTCCGCTGATATTCTTCCCTGGTCAAGGGCAAAAATCGCGGGTCTTCAAAAGC
This sequence comes from uncultured Gammaproteobacteria bacterium, assembly GCA_964640515.1. Taxonomy (GTDB): domain Bacteria; phylum Patescibacteriota; class Patescibacteriia; order Magasanikbacterales; family GWA2-37-8; genus CAZXFG01. Next base: position 7,037 of record CAZXFG010000006.1, read on the forward strand.
CGCTCCCACGGCATTCTCAATGATATCCAGATATAGTGGTTGGATTGGCTCTACATGTCCGATACATCCGCGCAGTTCCTTTTCTAATTCCAAAGTAACAAAACAAGATTGTTCATCACGCAAATTTTCCAACACTTCACTTTCCCCTACTTTTAACATCGTACCTTTCGCTAAATACTGCTCTATCGCCCGTCGAGCTAAACCAAGGATAAATTGTTTTTCTTGGGCTGTGTACATGCTAAATATTTCCTAAGTAAACATATTTTAATCCGGCCTGATGTCCGATCTCTTTAGCCCTCTCCAGTGTTTTTAATTCCGTCCGTCCCCTATCTTGTATTTTATAATCCGGATGAAAAGCTGACAAGTGCCAAGGGATGTTTTTATCCACGCTAGCGATAAATTCGGCGATATTCTTAAATTCTTTTTCTAAATCATTAGCGCCCGGGATAACTAAAGTAGTAATTTCAATCCATACTCCAGCGGCGTGCAATTTTTTGATGGAGTTTAAGACGGGCTGTAATTTAGCGCCGCAAGTTTTTAAATAAAATTCTTCGTCAAATGATTTCAGATCAATATTGACCGCATCCAAGTATGGCGCAACAAAATCTAGACACTCCGGAGATAGATATCCGTTGGTAACATAAACATTTTTAATTCCTTCTTTTTTAGCTAAACGAGCGATGTCTATGGCATATTCACTCCAGATAGCCGGTTCGTTGTAAGTATAGGCGACAGAAGGCAGATTGTTTTCCTTGGCTATTTGCACCACCTCATCAGGCGACAGATAATCAATTTGATTCAAAAAACTTTTCCAGCCGTGCCCGTGATCAGAAAAATCTTTACGGGAAATTTGCGACATTTGCCAATTCTGACAAAAATCACAATGAAAATTACAGCCAAAAGTGCCCAAAGATAAAATCTTGGTACCGGGCAAAAAATGATAAAGCGGTTTTTTCTCTATGGGGTCAATATTTACCGCGCACGGCCGTCCATAAACCAGGAGTTTCAATTCCCCTTGCTGATTTTCGCGAACGCCGCAAAGTCCGGTTTGTCCGGGAGAGATGCGGCAATAGTGACTGCAAGCCTGACATTGAACCTGATTATGGTCTAACTTTTGACAAAGCATAGGGATTTTTTATCAAAAAAACAAAATTTGCTTGATCCATCTGTATTTACTAAAATTTAATAAACACAGATGGGTAGCCGCAGGGCGCGCGTCGCGTACTCGTCCGTGCTTACGCACGGGTTGAAGTACATTACGCGCCCTGCGGCCATTTCTAATCTTCTTCCGGCGGCGGGGTCAACTGAAACAGCGTCGCGGCGGCGATGAACACAGAATCAGGTGGCGGCGTCTTGTATCGCCGCCGCTCCATTCGGTTGCGCCCGCAGGCCGGGCACACGTCTCCGTTCTTCTTCTTGAACGCGCCCCCGCAATGGGGGCAAGTGCGAAGACCTTGTGCCATCCTCTCCTCCTTTACGAAAAAAGAACAACATCGCGCTGACCACTGCATCCACCTATGCAAGCGATCAGCATTCCCCGGCCGAGTCCGATATCCAATCAGGAATACCGCGCTCGGCCGGGAAAAACATTAAAAAGAACTAAATTAAAATCACCCCGCTTTTCGCCGAGGTGATAGTGCTTTTTGCTTTTATTTTTACATACTTTTACACCGGTTGGCACACCTCACCCCATACTCATCCGCGCGGACGCGGAATAAGACCCAAAACTTAGTCGGGATTATAATATCCTTCTTTGTCAGTATTCTTAACATATATAAAGGTATAATACCAAAAATTCCTCTTTTGTCAATATTGGTGAAAAAATAAATCAAACTTTGCCTAATATTTTGTACAAATAATCTCTGGTCATGGCCCAACTGGCCAAGGTTTGGCCGTCCCAGATTTCCCCTCGTTTTATCATATCTTCAAATTCATCAATACGGCGGAACATTATTTCTATGGTCTCACTGGGATCGGCTTGAGGCGAGCGTACTTGTTCCAAACCCCTGGCCACGAAAACATGAGCCGTATCCTTAACCAGCCCGTTTAAACCTTCAAATGAACCCACTTTAATCAAATCATCAGCCCGCCATCCTGTTTCTTCCAGTAACTCTCTCTGCGCGGTTTCTGACGGCGATTCCGGCGGCTGAATTCCGCCGCAAGGAAATTCCACGCTTTGCCGGTCGCGTAAATACCGGTACTGCGCGGTCAACAATAATCTCCCATCATCCAATAACGGCACTACCATAGAACATCCGGAACCAAATGTTTCCGGATAATAGTAATCGGCCTCCTGTCCGTTAGGCAAAAGACATTTATCGTGCTTGTATTCAAACCAAGGATTTTTGTGGATTACTTCCGTGGACAAGGTTTTAAAATGCATAACTTTTACTTAAACAAAACAGCTACGGCCGGCACATCCACCGGTTCTTTGGCGCGGACAATGGAATGAATGGAACCGCCCCCATCACCCTCCCAGCGCGGAATAATATGCCAATGCGCGTGCGGCACCACCTGCCCGCCGGCCGGACGCTCATTAATGGCGATATTCATTCCCTCGGGATTAAGCGCGGCCTGCACCTTAACCATGGACAGACGCACCCCCTCTAAAATATTTTGCCAATCTTCCTGGTTCATTTCCGATAAATCGGTAAAATGTTTTTTTGGAATAATTACCGTGTGCCCTTTGGCGCAAGGATGAATATCCAAAAAAGCCAGCACATGATCATTTTCATAAACCGTGTAATTTGGTATTTCCTTATTGACGATTTTACAAAAGAGACAATCCATATGTTTTTTAAATTAATTATATTTAACAAGTATGTCATCCTGAGCGTCAGCGAAGGATCTTTACTGGATAGAGATTCTTCCCCGCCTAGGCGGGTCAGAATGACAGGACGCATTATTTTTGATATTTTAAAACTGAAACTTCTCCGAATACTTTATCCGCTCCCGCGCTCTTTCTATCCACCACTAACCAACAATGTTCCGCTCCGGTCAAATTTAAAGCTCGCGTCCAAGCCTCCGGATCAATTTTCCGGCGTAATTCATTATATATTCCCGCCAATTCCGGCTGGGCGAAATATTCATTGCCGGGGAATCCGCCGCCAACAATTCGCTTAGCCGAGACCGCCTCCAAAACCAACAAAGGGTAAGTGCCCGCCACCACGCAGGATTTACTCGCGCCGGCTTCTTCATTCCACACATATTTCATGGCTTCGTATTCGTCAACGCTAACGGCCCAAGTATCCGGGCCTAGAGAATAAGAAGTGGTGATGGAAATAGAGCAAACGATTATAGTTAAAATAAGCAACCAGCGGCGCAGATAAATTTTAACTAAAAATTTTTCCGCGCGGAATAATTTTTGCAGGGTATAAAAAGCCATGATTAAAATTAAAAAGGCCAATACCGCGTCCAAACGGCGGGTCAAAATATTTTCTCCGGCTAAAAAATAACGGGAGATAGCGTAAGAACCGAAAATCCCGAAAGTCAACACGGCCAACCAGCGCCACTTAGCTTCTGAATTTCTAAGAGCCGAAATAAATCCCGCGGTCATCAATAACAATAAAACTATGGCCACCCCCGCTATCCACCAACGCCATTCAGTGAAAAAGTTGGGCGCAAAAGCATAAGCCGGCATTTGATTAAAAATCACATTTCCGGTGGCAATATCATGCGGCCGCGGACCGCTAGCCAGATAAAAAGCCGTGAAATTACCCGCCAACTGTTTCAATTGCCCCAACCAATTTATATTTTTAGACCACTCGCTGTATTTAGTAATCAATTCAATAGACGGGAGCACAAAAGGCATGATAATTAGAGCGCCAAGCAAGGTAAAAGTTCGTTTGATTTTTCCTATTTTCAAATTCATCAATTCCGCCGTTCCCCAAGCCAGCCAGAATAAAATAAAATATAAAATATATCCGCCGGCCAGAGCTAAACCATATAAAAATAACATTATCCCCTGCCCGGGCCGTTTTTCCTTCAGCCGTTTCAAAAGCAAAAGCATGGATAAAAGCCAAAATAAAAATCCTAAATTAACCGGCAAAGTAAAAGCCCCGCCCGCCTGCCAAGCAAAAGGCAAAAACCCCAAAAAGACGAATAATAACGACTCTTTTTTCTTCCAGCCCAAAGCAAAGGCGAACTCAAATAAAATAATAGGCAGGAGAACAGACCAAAACACAGGCGCTAACCAAACATTAAGCGTAAGTAAAGGCATGTTTAGCAAGCGCGACAAAATCGCGGTCAAACCCCAAAGCTGGCTGTAAGAAAATTTTCCCGGATTTAAAGCGTGCAAAAAGGTGCCGGCATCATAAGCCGGGGGTGAAATCCGCTCCTCACGCGCGATTTGCTGTTCCACGGCCATGTGCCGCCATTGATCCGCGCCGTAAATCAGACGGTGAGTCATGGGCAAATAACTGTGCAATAAAAAAGAGTGCGCCACTAATAAAAATAAAATAGTTTTCCCCTGCAACCGAGAAAAAATCAAAAACCCCAAAATGAGCGTGGCCAGCGCGAAAACATAAACATACGAACCGTTAATTATTTGCCATGGGGTGTTTATATTCCCGTCAGCCACATTTTGGCGCAAAAGATAGAAAGCGAAAACTGCCAATCCCAGATAAATTAAAACGCCAATCGGCCCGGACGAACCCTCTTCCAGATAAAAATCCTTTTCCGCGATTTCCGGCGCGGGCGCTCGTTTAGAAACCTTGGCCCAGTGGCCTAGAAAAAGCTGGACCAACCCGTTCAAAAAAAATACTAAAGCGATAATCGGACCGGTCAGCCGGCCAAATAAAATAAACGGAGCGGCTGTTAATCCCAAGCCGCCTAAACTTAAAAAAACGGCCAGGACGCGAACGCGCCATAATTTTTCCGGAAAAATAAAAAATTTAACTAGTATCCAGAAGCTATAAGAAGCGGTCATCAGAAGATAAACGACAAAAATTACCCAGCCGATTAACGATTCATGGAATAAAACGATATTAAAAAAGGCCAATAGCGAAACTATGGCTAAAATGAGGGTCTGTTTGAGTAAATTATACATATATTCATTATATTATACACTTTATAAAATATCAACAAACTACCCACAATTTAACCGGAAAAATTGCTTGTAAAAATATATGTTTTCAAAAAAGATAAAAGGGTTATGGTAGAAGCCGTGGACCTAGAAAAAATACCGCCGCAAAGCTTGGAAGCCGAAGTATCGCTCTTGGGCTCTATTTTGATTGACAAGGATGCCATGATGAAAGTGGCGGATTTAGTGCGGCCGGAAGATTTTTACAAAAACAGCCATGCCATCATTTTTGAAGCCATGCAACAGCTGTACGCCAAAAATGAACCGATTGATTTATTGACTCTAAGCACCAGATTGAATGAAAAAGGACAATTAGAGCAAATCGGCGGAAGAAGCCAGTTGGCCATTATGTCCAACGCGGTGCCCACGGCTTCCAATATCAACAACTACGCGCGCATCGTGCACCGTAAAGCCGTCCGCCGCCGTTTGTTGACTGCTTCCCATGAGATTTCCCGCCTGGGATACCAAGAAGAAGACGACTTAGAGAAAGTACTGGACGAGGCGCAACAACATTTGTTCGGCGTTTCTCAAGATTACTTTAAACAATCATTTTCTCATATTCGCGGAGTCTTGGCTGATGCTTTTGACCGTATTGATGAATTGCATAAAAATAAGGGCAAGCTTCGCGGCCTGCCCACCGGCTTCAGAGATTTGGACAATGTGTTATCAGGTCTGCAAAAATCCGACTTAGTCGTGCTGGCGGCCCGCCCCAGTTGCGGAAAGACCTCGCTGGCTTTAGATATCGCCCGCCATGTCGGAGTGCGAGAAAAAATACCCGTGGCTTTATTCTCCTTAGAAATGAGCAAGGAACAGCTGGTGGACCGTTTGCTCTGTTCGGAAGCCAATGTGGACATGTGGCGAATGCGGACCGGCCGATTATCGGAACGGCCGGAAGATGATGATTTTCCGCGTATCGGGCACGCGATTGGCGTCCTGTCCGAGGCCCCAATTTTTATTGATGACAATGCCAATACTAATATTCTGCAGATCCGAACCAAAGCTCGTCGTTTGCAATCAGAACACGGCTTAGGCATGATTGTCATTGATTATTTACAATTAATGGAATCGCGGGGCGACAGTGAAAACCGCGTGCAAGAAGTGGCCGAAATCACTCGCGGTCTTAAAGGAATCGCCCGCGAACTGGATGTCCCGATATTAGCTCTGTCCCAGCTGTCTCGCGTGGTAGAACAGAGTAAACCGGCCATTCCCAAATTATCGCATTTGAGAGAAAGTGGATGTCTAGCTGGTGAAACCTTGCTCATGCGCGCCGATACGGGCGAATTAGTTCCAATAAAAAATTTGGTCGGACAAAAAAATATCCCAATTTTTTCTTTAACGAACGATTACAAACTCGTCGTAAAAAATATTTCTAAAATATTTTCCAGCGGGCGTAAACAAATTTTTGAATTAAAAACGCAAAGCGGCCGAGTAATTCACGCTTCGGCCAATCATCCATTTATGACGATTAACGGATGGCGGCGACTCGACAATCTGACCGCAAGCGAACATATCACTACTCCTCGCACCCTATCCCCTGTCCGCGCGTTAAATCAAATATCAAACAATGAATTAATCTTGCTCGCTCATTTACTAGGAGACGGTTGTGTCCTGCCTCGCCAGCCGATTCATTACACGAGTGCCGATTCAGCCAATTTGGATATTGTGACTCAAAGCGCTAAAAAGCTTTTTCAAATTTCTCCGCGTTTGGTAAAACAAAAAAACTGGTATCACGTCTACCTGCCAGCGCCGTATCGACTCGCTCGCGGTAAACGTCATCCAATAACTCGATGGTTTGAAAAACTAGGCATCAAACCCGTGCGCTCGTATGAAAAAAAGATTCCCGCAGCTGTTTTCTCGTGCGACAACCAAAAAATATCACTGTTTCTCCATCATTTGTGGGCGACCGATGGTAATATTTCCTTCAAAAAATTAAAAGGCAGAAAGATTAGTGGATCAATTTATTATTCTTCTAGTAGTGAAGAAATGACCGCGCAAGTGCAACATCTTCTCCTTCGCCTTGGCATCAACTCGGTAAAGCGACGCGTGCCGCAAAAAAGACACCGATCTATGTATACAGTCAATATTCAAGGAACAACGGAACAGCTTAAATTTTGCCATTTAGTCGGTTCTTTCGGAAAACGAGGCGACATTATTGAACTACTACAAAAGCATCTGAAAAAAATTATTCCCAACCCCAATTTAGATGTGATCCCAAAAGAAGCCTGGGCCACGCTAATTACGCCCGCTAAAATGGCAAGCGACACGAGCTGGCGAGAGCTGGCGAAACGATTGGGGATGAGTTATTGCGGATCAACTCTCTTTAAATCGGGGTTATCGCGTGAACGCTTAACTGAGGTGGCGGCCGCTTTGCACAGCCAGTCGTTACTGACTTTAGCTGCTTCAGATGTTTATTGGGATAAAATAATTTCCATCAAACCACTTAAGGTGGTGGAAGTGTTTGACGCAGAAGTGCCAGGGACGCACAATTTTGTCGCCAATGATATCATAGTGCACAATAGTATTGAGCAGGATGCGGATGTAGTGATGTTTATTTATCGTAAAGCGGCTGACCGAAACTATCGCCTGGAAGAAATTCCTCCGGACGAAAGGCATATCGCGGAAATTCATATTGCCAAACACCGCAATGGTCCGACCGGCACGATTAAATTAATATTCAAAGAACAATTCACTTCCTTTAGAAACATGGACGCGCAATATAATCAATTCAGCGGCGGATCTTCGGCGAACACCTCTTACCCCGCGCCGACGCCAACAGTTTTAAGGCCTAAGTCCGCTTTTAACAAACCGGCCGCCGCGCCGACGCCAACCTCGCCGATTAATGAACCGGCTCCGCCGTTTAATCCGGAAATACCAACCTTTTAAATCCAATTTTTAAATCTTAAATTATCTATATGTCCATGTTCTCCAAACTGAAACAATACAAAGATATGCGCGACCAAGGTAAAAAACTGCAAGGCGCTTTGGCCGGAGAGTCGGTCACCGTACGCACGGCCGGAGATAAAGTGGCTTTAACCATGGACGGAAATTTGCAGATCAGCGGGTTGGCCATTGACGACGAATTATTAGCGCCGGAGAAAAAAGAAAAACTGCAAAATGCCATTAAAGAGGCGCATGGCGACGCGTTAAAAAAAATGCAACGCATTATGGCTTCCAAGATGCAAGAGATGGGCGGATTTGACATGCCGAGAATAAAGTAAACATGTACTCCCCCACTATCAACAACCTCATTGAATCCTTTAAAAAATTACCCTCGGTCGGGCAGCGCACGGCCGAGCGGTTTGTTTTTCATCTATTAAAAAGCGGCAAAAGCGAAACAAACCAGCTCCGTACTACTCTGGACGCTTTGCTGACTAACACTAAAAGCTGCGCCATTTGCTGGAATTTTGACGACTACAGCCCCTGCCGCATCTGCCAGAATAAAAAACGCGACCCCGCGACCATTTGCGTAGTGGCTGATCCGCAAGATATCCCGGCCCTGGAACGGACCGGAGAATTTCAAGGGCTATATCATGTGTTGCGCGGCGCCGTGCAAGCCGGAGACGAGGAAAGTTTGCAAAAAATAAAAATCCGCGAGTTGCTCTTGCGGATTAAAAATGACCGCGCGAAAAAAATAAAAGAAATTATTTTCGCCTTAAACCCCGACCTGCCCGGTGAAACCACGATGTTGCTTCTGCAGAGAGAAATAAAAAAAATAAATCCCGCGCTTAAAATCTCCCGTCTGGCTCGCGGTCTTCCTATGGGAAGCGACCTGCAATACGCCGACGAAATAACCTTGGGAAGCGCATATAAAAACAGGACATACTAGAGTATGTCCTGTTTTTTTTAATTGCCTATTTTTTTGTACTAAACAAAGTCAGAGCCTTTTTCAGCATGCTGTCTTGACCCGGCTTTTCTTTGTCATAATCCTGCTTAAATTCTATATCCGGCGTAATCCCCGCTTCATTTATATTTTTGCCGCCGGGCGTATACCACTCGGCCACAGTCAACTTCAAAGCCGATCCATCGGGAAAATTTTGGTACTCTTGCACCGAACCCTTGCCAAAAGTCGTTTCGCCTAAAATAGCGGCTTTGCCTCGGTCCTGCAAAGCGCCGGCTACAATTTCCGCGGCCGAAGCCGAGCCCTTATTTACCAAAACCACTGTTTTGTATTCAGCCAAACGATGCAGTCCCTTGGTCTCATGAATTTTTGTGGTTCCATTGGAATTTTTTTCACTGACAATAATCCCTTTATCTATCCACTCGCTGGCCATCTCTACGGCAGTTTCCAAATATCCACCCGGATTGTTGCGCAAATCCAGAATAATGCCCGTTACCTTTTGTTCCTTCATCTTATTAACATATTGGTCTAAAAGAAATATGGTATTTTCATTGAACTGCATGATGCGTAAATAAGCGATATTGCCCGGCTGGAGTTTGTATAAAATGGCCGGGACATTTATTTTCGCCCGCACAATGGCCACCTTCCGTGTTTTACCGCTCCTGTTGACGGTCAAAACGACCTCTGTTTTGGCCGGTCCGCGTATTTTACTGACAGCGGTATTGATATCCATGCCTGTCGTGGCTTCTTCGTTGATAAACATAATTTTATCCCCGGGCAATAGACCGGCCTTTTCAGCCGGAGAATCAGGCAAAGGCGATACAATGACGAGCTGATTATCTCTGACGGCGATTTCCGCTCCAATCCCTTCTAATTCGCCAGCCATATCTTTGCTGAATTCTTCCGCTTCTTTTGGCACGAAGTATAAAGAATACGGATCCCCGATGCTGGCTACCAAACCTTGCAAAGCGCCATAAAATAAATCTTTATCCTGCAACTTATCTTTCTTGACATATTTTTCCCTGATCATGTCCCATACCGTCCAAAACTGACTGAAATCCATGGTGGAATGATTGATAAAACGGTCGTAAAAAATAGCTTCTATCTGCAATCCCTGGGCGTTGGTAACATCCTTTTTTAGTAAAAAAATCTGGCCGACCAGCAACCCCAGAGCGAAAGAAACAAAAATTAAAATCACTGACAAATAAGTGCCTAAATATTTTTTTGCTCTTTTTTGCGCCGGCGTTGGATTTAAAATTGGCTCAAAATTTTCCATAAAAATAAACTATTCATTAATTAATTTAATATCCGCCCCCGCTTTGTTTAAGGTGGCGTATAAATCTTCATAACCGCGATCAATAGCGGAAATATTGCGCAAAATGGATTTTCCGGAAGCGGCCAGCATGCATATCAAGATATTTACGGCCGGACGCAGGGCAACCGGAGCAATCACTTCATTGGCTTTGAATTTGATCGGACCTTCCACCCACACCCGATGCGGGTCCAGCAAAGTAATATCCGCCCCTAACTTCTGTAACTCTAAATAATAAACCGCGCGATTTTCATAAGCCCAATCATGAACTAAAGTGCGCCCTTCGGCTTGGGTTAAAATAGGCACAAACAATGGCAAATTATCTATATTTAAACCGGGAAACGGCCGGCCGTAAATTTTATCCGGCAAAGCCGTGAGCGGACTGGGCGTAACCTCAATATCCACAATGACAAACTGTCCATTCTCGGATTTTCTTTTATCTTTTATTTTAAATTTTTGACCTAACACTTCCAATTTGCACAATTCCAATTCTAAAAATTCCAGCGGACAATTTTTTACCGTCAGACGCGATCCGGTGGTAATGGCGGCGGAAAGAAAAGTCATGGCCACAATCGGATCGGGCATAATCGGATAATCCTTGACCGGCTTGAGCGTCTTTACGCCGGTAATGGTCAAGGTTGTCGTGCCAATACCTTCAATTTTGGCGCCGGCTTCATTCAAAAAATAACAGAGATCCTGCACCATGTAATTGGCCGAAGCCATTTTGATGGTGGAAACGCCGGGAGACAATACGGCGGCCATAACGGCGTTTTCCGTGGTGGTATCGCCGGATTCATACATCACAATATCGGCCGAATGCAAAGCGGAATTTTTTACTTCGTAAAAATCAGCTTTTGATTCTATTTTTACTCCAAATTTTTCCAAAGCATACCAATGCGGACGCACGGTGCGATTACCCAGGCGACATCCGCCGGATTTGTATAATCTATAACCTTTAGACCGCGCGGCTAAAGCTCCCCAAAGCAAAACGGAAGAGCGTGTTACTTCGGAAGCATGGCGGTCAATCATCTCCATTTGCAGTTCCTCGGACGCGTCCAATTCTATCTTTCCTTTTTCTTTTTTTACTATTTTAAGGCCAATGCTCTGCAACAGTTCAATAATACGATCCACTTCCTCTATTTCTGGCAAATCAACCAAACTGACTTTTCCCCGGATCATAACCGCGGCGCACAAAATAGCGACCGCCGAATTCTTGGCCGATTGATTGACTATTGTCCCCCGCAATTTTTTACCTCCGTTTATTACTAAATAAGCCATATTTTGATATAAAGACAAGTAAACCTATTATATCCCAATCCGCCTTTTTTTTCAACTTGCTTTAATCGGTTGCTTACTTTAAGATAAGAAGAATGTTGTCTCAAAACGCAAAAGGAGAACGCCGATGTGGAAATGCGAAAAAAAATGGGTAAGGCGTAAGAAACAAGAACCAACGAGAAAATACGGTTTCTTGCTTCTAGCAGGACAGGTGGAGGTGGATATCTCTGTCCATATAGAGGGTGGACGGTATTCTTATGGAAAAATCAGCGCCGCCCTGCTCGCCGCCTCATTGGAGGCGGAAAGCAAACTGTACGAGAAGTTGCCCGGCCTGCGACCCCCCGGATGACGACCGGCGCCATGTCTTTGGCGCGGTTTTCTCTCTGGGGACACGATGTTCTTTCAACCCGCGCGCTCTCCGGTCCCCAGATACTCTTAAGGAATAAACTTTCATTAAGAATAAAAAGACCGAAGGGCTCAAATAATATATAAGACTCCGCCCTCCGGCGGATTTTTATTTTTTGACTTTTCGCGTAATTTCGGCTAAAATTGGTTGATATGGAATATCCGGGCAGTAAATTATCACACAAAATAAGGGTGGCGATTTTGGTGACATACATCACCGCTTTTTTTATTCTTTGTCCGCTCACTATCCTCTACTCCAGCGGTTATCGCTATGATTGGCAACACGGCTTTCCCAAACGCACCGGAGCGATCAGCATCAATGTGGAGCCGGCCGACGCTCAAGTTTCTTTAAATGAGGTGGAAGTGAAACGGGGCATCAATGAAAAAGAAGTGCGATTAAATAGCGTGCCGCCGGGAAAATATATCATAAAAATTACCAAATCGGGATATTTTGATTGGGTAAAAGATGTGGAAGTAAAAGAAATGCAAACCGTGTATATCAAAGAAACGATTTTAATGAAAAAAGAAACCCCGCAAGCGCTGGATGAAGGATGGGTGGGAGCGATTTCTCTTTCTCCGGACGGCCGTTATCTGGCCTATGCCAAGGCCGCGGACATGGGAGCGGAAATTTGGCTAAGAGACACGAGTGATAACGCCAACAAATTATTTTTGAATTTTAAAAATCGGGAAGTATCGTTTGCCTGGGGAGAAAAAAATAAATATTTGATCATAAGCGACGCGGAATCGCCTTATGATTCGGTGGTAATCGCGCCTTTGGACGCGCCGGATAAATATTTTGATTTGGTAAAAAAAATCAAATACCCCGTAGATAAATACCAATGGAAAAAATCTTTAGAGCCGGAATTATTTTTCAGCACCGATCTGAAAATCATGTCGATTTTTCCCGCGACGCAAAAAATGTTGACGCTGGCTAAAAATACTTTTTTGGATTGGCACATGGAAAACGGACAGCTCTGGACTCTGGAAACCAATACTACGACGGCTAAAATAGACATTTACAAAGACGCTATCGGTTTCAAAGAAATTTTTAATTCTTTAGACGCCAATCCGCTGGGCCAAGAATGGAATAAAACGCAAATATTAATGGCTTTAAGAGATAATGTCCTGCTGAAAGATCGCGCTAAAATGGAAACTCTGCTGGTAACGAAAAATAAAAAAATTACTCTGGCCGGTGAAAAATTTTTCATTTCAGAGTATAATAATTGGTGGCTGATCTGGTCCCCTTGGGAATTGTGGGGCTACGCCGAGGGCGGAGATCCTGTTTTGTTGAATCGCTCCGGCGAACAACTGCGCGAAGTATTGTCCATGGATAAATTTAACGCTCTTACTCTGACTTGGGCCAACAGCACCACCGCGCTTTACCCGTATTATTTGGTGACTCATACTTTTATTGACACGCCTATCACTGACGCGGATGTGGATACTAAAAATAGAATCTTTTACTTTAGCGGAAGCATTAAAGGGCAAAGCGGACTGTGGCAATTGGTATATTAAAAATGTCGCTCGAAATATAATTAAATCTTTCTTGATAACTCAATATGAAATTAATTGTATACTCGGATGGCGGGGCGCGGGGAAATCCGGGACCGGCCGCGATTGGAGTGGTGGTCAAAACAGAAAACGGAAAAAATCTGGCCGCTTATGGCGAATATCTGGGAGAACAAACGAATAATTACGCCGAATACATGGGTTTGATTTCCGGCCTTAAAAAAGCTAAGGAGCTCGGAGCCACTGAAGTGGAATGTATTTTGGATAGCGAACTGGTGACCAAACAAATGCAAAGAAAGTATAAAGTACGCGAACCGACTTTGCAAAAATTATTTATCCAAGCCTACAATGCTTCTTCAACTTTCAAAAAGGTAACTTACAAGCATATTCTTCGCGCCGGGAACAAAGAAGCGGATGAACTAGTAAACGAAACTTTAGACCATCATAAATAAAAAGCAGGGTATACTCTTTCGCAAACATTGTCGGCTCGCCCGCGGACTCGCCGCACTTCAGATCTCACCCCGACGCCATGTCGGGGTTCCGATATGTTGCTCAAGAGTATACCCTGCTTTTATTTTTATTAATTACTGAGTAGCCGTAGAATTGGCTTCGGTGATTTTCTTTAGGATAGCTTCCAGCTCGGCTTGAGCTTTGGCTAAATTGCTTTTGATTAATTCTACTTTCTTTTCCCAAGAAGCTTTCTTGACTTCCAATTGTTTCATCAATCTTTCCTTTTCACCAATCTTAATGGTCACGGAATCGGCTGTCACTTCATTGACCGCTTGGCGCACCACGCCGCGCACCACTACTTCATCTCCCACTTTCATGTCGGCCAAAGTCGGATTGGTCACGCCAGCTTTATAAAACTTAGTGGCGCTAGTCACAAACACCCTGTACTCTTTGTCGTTATTTTTGATAGTGAAGGTGTTAGCGGCCGTATCCACAGCCGTTACTGCACCTTTAGCGGCATTGAAAGTAATATTAATAGATTCATCTTTAACCATGGTGGCGTTGACTGAACCGTCAGTTTGCAATTTGCCGGTAACGCTTAATTTATCACCCACGGCCAATTCGGAAAAATCCGCCCGACCCATGTATTTGCGCACTATTTTAGTATCTTTGGTCACATGCACAACTACAGCACTGGTGGTCGTGGGAAAAACGCCGGGGTAATTCTTTAAACTCTTGGGGGAAATCTTGGTTAATTGCAGAGTGATATCCACCGGCAGAACCGTACCGCTAATCGCGGTAATGCCGCCCCAGAGATTTATGGCTCGTGGTTGATAAACTACTACTGGAGATTTTTTGGCCGATTCCGATTTTCCATTATTTCCATTTTTATTGGCCAAAGCCGGTAGAGCTAAGGACAAAGAAAGCAAAGCGACTAATAAAGCGATAAATAATTTCTTCATACGATTAAAATTAATTATTAAATTTAATTTTTCCGTTTCCGACCCGCCCCTCTTTGGGGGCTGAAACAGATTTATCTTGTTTTTTATCTTCTATTTTTTCCAATTTCTTTTCCAATCTTTCTTGGCGCAGTTCAGCTGTTTTTTCCAAACGCTCTTTTATCTTGGGCTTCAACTCTTTATCCTTTAATTGCATCTTCTCCAATATTTTTTCCGTATTGGCGAGCTGACTTTCCACTTTTTCTATTTTTTTATCCAACTGCTCAACATTTTTTCCTTGTTTTTTGTTTACCACAGCTTCAGCTTCGCGACGCGCCAATTGTTTGAGATAAAATTTAGCTTTGGCCTCGGGTCTGATTTGAATTGCTTCTTCCGCTTGTTCCAATTTTTGTTTTACTGGATAAAGCAAAGTACCTTCAGTAACTTCTGGACTGTTATAGGCATAAACTCCGGTGCCCAAGCTGGCTACAACCAATAAACTCATTACGCCAACCGCGCTCCATTTAAACCAAACCTGCCTGTACCAAAATACTGGCTGTTCCGCCTCCAAAACTTGCTCTAATCGCGTCCATAGCTGTTTCTTAAATTGAGAATCTGGGGTCAGCGTTCGTTTGGTTTTCCATAAATTGTAAGAAATTTTGAGGTTCATAGGTTTAAATTTTGGCGCGTATTTTTTTAATTACCCGATGAACGGCGACCTTGATGGCTGTTTCAGTCTTCCCTTTCATCTCGGCAATCTCTGAATAACTATACCCAAAAAGGTAGTGAAAGGTTACAATTTCCCGCTCGCCATCGTCTAATTTGGCTAATAAATCATAAATTTCCTGTTTTAGTTGTAACTGGCGAAAATTTAAAAAAGCCTGCTTGAGCCAATAAGCTTCGCTCCCATTTTCCCCTTCTTCGGTAGCTTTTGACAGGCTTTCCATTGGCTTCTGGTCACGCCAATAATTAGCCAAATGATTTTTGGCAATAGTGAAAATCCAAGCCGAACGGCTTATTTTCTCATCAAAATCATTAAAATTCTTCAGAGCTTTGATAAAAATCTCTGATACTAAATCTTCGGCCAATTCCTTGTTTTTGTTAGCCCGAAAAAAGACAAAACGGTAAATTTTGTCTATATTTTCCTGATAAAACTTTTCAAAATCTTTTTTGATTGGATTTTGGTCAGTCATGTTAAAACTATATCAAAAAACCGTCTGGTTGACAATTTATTTCCTTCGTGACATTAATAGATTAATTTGTCACTAGACGACGGTCTTTGCGCGGACCGTCGAGAGGGAGGAAGCCATGAGTCATCAGCAGGCAGTCATCGCCACGCCGCCACCGGGATGCGACGGCATCTGGAGAGGATTGCTCTTGGAGCAGTGCCAACACTGTGCTCTCTGCAATAGCTGCAGGGAGAGGACGCTGCAACCGGCAGGGACGCGGTCCTGCCACGGTTTCGAGGAGGACTGCCGCCCCTGCCGGGAGAACCCCGACAGTGAGCGCTTCTACCTGGTGGAGAGTTGCGAACACCGGCGCTGGCGATTGGAGAGTCGCCAGTGAGCAAGCGCAACAGCGCCCGCGGCCAGCTT
>CAZXFG010000007.1:0-2859 GCA_964640515.1 uncultured Gammaproteobacteria bacterium
TCCAAATATTTATTGATTCTATCTAACAAATCATAGTCCACTTGTCCGGCCATGGTATAAAAAAAACTTCTGTATTTTTCATCAGATCCATCACCTTGACCATGCTTTTGCAGTTGCAATACAAGATGCTTGCTCAACTCCCAAACAGAATCCCCGCGCCACTCTCCGCCAAAAAGCTGGAGCGCGTTTTTTCTTGTCTGAAACAATAAATCCTCCCGGGTTTTCCAGGCACCTACTTCTAAATGTGGCAGGAATTTATGAATCATATCTTTATATCCTCATTCCAATGAAACTGACCGTCTTGTTCGTGGTATTCAATGATATCCTGATTTGCAGGTAACAAGCCGGCTTCACGCAATGCTTCAGTAAAAGATAAACCATTTTGCGCATTGACGACATCTTCCAAACCAACTGCTTCTCTGAGATATTCTAAAAATATTCTTAGTGGTACTTTACTTTTCTCGTCTTTAAAATACTCAATAGCGCGTTCAAATTCGCCATCGTAAGCAAAATAAGCTAATAATTTCATCAGCTCACCTTTATTTTCATAATTAAGCGGTGAATCGCCATCTTTCATCCAATCCACTAACACTGCTTCCTTAATATGAGAATACAAGTACAAAACTTCTTTTAGCCACCGAGGGTGAAATCGAGTACTAAAATCAACATCCTTCTCGGCTGTTTCGGCGACGATACCTCTAACAAAACCATCCTGTGATTGTTCATCCAACAACCGCTCTAAAAATGTTTTATTGTAACTGGCACAAAACAAACCGACAGACAAAACCGTTGCCTCTTGTTCCACGGATATCTGTTCGAGATTATTTTCTATACTCAACGCGAATGCGGCGTTCCTTTGCACATATTCCACCACCCAACGCGAAGACAAAAGGTAAGATTGTAAAAACTGACGTACGGGCACACCCGCGGCTATGGCCCGATAAAAATAATTCTCCATGAGCCAAATGCGATCCTCCGAAGGAAGATGCTTAAATTCATCAAACATAAAACCCAACGCCCAAGCCAACAAAACCGCCCGTTCCCACTCTATATCCTCATTTTTTATACAGGCATCAGTTGCCAAAAATTCCTTAGCAATTAGATACACCTCATGCCGCGCGTCGGTAATTGACATCTCTCGTAAAGTAAAAATCAACCGGACAAACTCGCAACCACTGCCGTTGTCGATGACAAACCGACGAATCTCTTCAGTTGAATAAAGAGCTGGCCCTAATGGCAGAGTAAGTAACATGTTGACGGTCTGTAGCTGTATTTTTAAGCGAGTAAACAAAGAGATCGCGGCTGATAACTCACTATCCACGCGTTTTTTTACCTTGGGATCAACAGCACTATAAGCATTTTCCCACCGCTTCGCAATAGAATCATTTAAATCCAGACTAATAAACTTACCACCCACTTTGGTGCCAACGACCGGTGATATGTCGGTCAAGGTCAGAAGAGATTCAATAGATTCTAAACGCATGGCCAAACCGTCAATAAGCCCTCGCTCTATCAAACTAAAAATGACTTTTTCCGGATACCATGGCTCGAATTCCCAATATTTTGAAATAAAATTAGAAACAGAGATAATAATCTGCCAAAAATTATTCGGCGCCGGCACAACGAATTTTTTCGTCCAATCATTCAAAGGGGCGTACAACTCCACAACGGGCACGCCAGCGTTATATAGATAATTATAAAATTTATTTTTCATGATATGATTATTTGATTTTTAGAACGGTTAAAAAAAATATCGTCAACTATGTATGATCTGTGGCATCGCCTCTATCTCTCTTCCTGCCACCGCCACCTTGGCTACCAGACTGAGCGACCACGCCCGCTTCAAAATCCCTTTGCATAGCCTCAAGCTGTTTAAATGTATCAGCGTCGATACCAGCGAGCCGGCCAACTTTTTTTAACTCAGAAATCGTTTTGACTAAACCTCCGAAGCCCTTGACTTCGCCAATATCGCCGTCAAATTTGATATTAAACCTTCCATGCGCAGTATCATCATCATTTAAACTCATTGTTCGCTGTAAAAGTAACATGGTCGCAGTTTTATTCCCTAACAATTCCGGAATTAAGAAATTCTGTAATAAGTGATCATCCATTGCATTTCTTGCTTTTATATTATCGCCAGTTTCTTCAATAAATGTTCTCAACATCTTCTCACCACCCAAACTATGAAACATAGTTTTACCGTCACTGCCAGTAGATGAACGCAGACTGGTCTCTGATTCATGTCCACCTAACATTTTTATAATAGAACGGAAATTCATAAACTTCACATCATTTTCAGTCTTCATTTGGGCAGTGAGCGCACCGAATACTCTGGAACTAATGGAGCGCATCAATCCGGTATTTAAGTCAAAATCACCAGCCGAATGGTTTTGAAATTTCAACAATTCATATAAGGTGCGTTTGCCCATTTCCGTCACCGATCCGGCCTCCGCTGTACCCGCGGTATTCATCCTGTATACGCCTCGATGATCATCATATTCTTGATTCAACACCGACTCCCAATGTCCGTTGCTGATACCATTCGCCTTGAATCTGCGCGCGGCGTACTTAAAACCGTCTTGGTGCTCACGATAGGCCGCTTCCATTTCTCCCGCACTCTTATAACCACCAAGTGCGTCTCCACCTTTTGCCGCCAATCTTGACGCCGCTCCCCAATATCCGCCATTTTGTTCAAATTTTTCTCTACCCATTGTCTTTTCCTCTTGATTAATAGCATTGTGCGCTTTCCACAATTTTATATCACCACCGGAAGCTGCCAAACCCTGCCACATGGAAGACATTTCCCGATTGTAGGCTCCTTTAAATTTATACTTCCCATTTTTCCCAATTTCAAAATTC
>CAZXFG010000007.1:2869-9023 GCA_964640515.1 uncultured Gammaproteobacteria bacterium
CCCCGCCTCTGTAGCATACTTGTCCATCTGCTGCGCAATTGCCAATTTCTGACCAGTAAGTGTTTTGTCTTTACTTCTATTTCTCCCGACCATGCGAATAAAATAATCGGCAAAATCATCATTCCACGCCTCCGAATCAACTTTGCTCCAAGCGCCCATTATAGAGGTCTTCTCATCCGCTGACAACTTTTCACCTGCAGCTTGTCGCGACATTAGATAAAACATTGTATCGGCAGCGGCAGCAGACGCGTCAGTTCGTTCCATACCGCTTAATTCTTTTGCCTCGGCCTCATAGAGTGCATCAATGGCTTCGGATGGCAACTCCCGCCCTTTACGAATATTTACCACAGCATTGGCTACAACATCGGCCGCCTGAGCTTCACGCATATTCTTATCTTTGGCGACAACCTTACCGGATTCGGCCTGCCGTAAAGCATCAATATAAGCATTTCTGGCGCTGGCCTCCCTCATAGCATCATTCAATTTTTCTATTTTGCCAGTGCCAGCTTTTTTCCAGTTCTCAATTACCTTATCAACTTGCTTACGAGCGGCCTCAAAGGATTTAGATAAATCTTTATCTTTTATCGCCTTAACAAACTCTTCGCCAGCTTTCTTACTTTGTTCACCCAAATTAATCATGGATAATGCCTGCACCATACTATCCAACTCCGAAGCTGCAGCTTGCATCATTGATTTAGCAGCTCCGGCCGATGATTCCAACGCTTCCGCCCGTTGTGCGGCCATATACCCACCTATTCCCAATACTCCGCGTAGCGCATCTTCATTGGCGGCTTTTTCCATGTCTACTCCTGCCTTTTTCTCTAAATACGGGGCGGATGCCACATAACTCTTCCTTTCATCCCCTTCCATATATTCTTTCAAACTATTTTCTGCACGTGTGACTTCTTCCCTTGCGACATCAATAACTGCTTGCTTTTCATCTTCCACGGTCTCCAAATCAGTTTTTGCCCTTTTATAGCCACCGTCCCTTTCTCTGGCATCTTTGGCTATTATCACCGCCTTTTCCAAATCAATTTCTTTTTCCGTCATTGCTGATCGTTTATCAATATCTATTATTTCTTTTTGCTTATTTTCAAATTCTGTTTTTAACTGATCAAATTTTGTTTCAAATTCTGTCCGGGCGTTTGCCAACTCTGCCGGCGATCTTGTCGTATCACTTTTTATTCGTTCAAATTCTGTTCCCGTCGCCCTAGCTCTTTTTTCGATATCCTCTAACTCCGCTTGAATACCAGCTTTTCTTGTTGCCAATGTCGCCTGTCTTTCTTGCTCTTCTGGCGATTTTAAATCTGTTGCTTTTTCTCTTTCTTTGTAAACTGCCAACGCTTGCTCGGCCGCAACCACACCTTGGTTAAAAAGGGCACTCTTAATTTCAAGCGCATCTGTCGCCTCAGCCAATTTTGGCCGATATTCTGCTTCTATCGCTTGTAAAGATGGCACCAACGCCGTCTCGGCTCCAGCCAAATTTTCTCTTAGATCGCGCTCTCTGTCCGACCAAAGAGTTGAGTCTAATCGTTCATTTTCTGTCTTTGTATCTTCCACCTTCCTCTTCGCCTCCAAATCAATCTTCAACTCCACCCCCGCCCGCATGGCTTTCATTACACTCTCGGTAGTGGCGATTTTTCTTTCGTGCTTCGCTATTTGATCTAACATGGTCCCGACCCGATGCACATCATGTCCTGCTGCCTCTGCTTTGGCTATCTCCTTTTCATTTTCTAACCAAACCGGTGTGTCCGCTGCGTCCCCTTTACTATAATACGCCTTCAAAAACCCGCCATCTCGATAGCGTTGCATGCCTAATGTCCCGGATTTACCCTTACCGGCTAATTCTTTATCTTTAGCCTGACTGCGCATTTCCTCCGCTTCCAGCATGCCTCTTTCATAACGATATGAATCTCTGACTTGATTTTTGGCTTTGTTAAAAAATCTTCCGCCAGATTCTCCACCTACTCTTTTAAATGCCAATTTTTCCCTAATTTCCGCCTGACCTTCTGATTTTTTCAAACGCTTTTCAGTTTCCAACCCCTGCCTGGCAAACCACCCTATCACACCACCTCCGCCTATTTGCGTTTCAGCTTGTTTCTGCAAGACCTCTGATTCTGCCTCGGCAGCGCGCGCTTCTGCTTCTAATCTTTCCTTCTCCGAGCCGGTCGCGCGACGCGCTTGTTCTCTTTTTGCCTCTGCCTCTGCTCTTTTTTCTCCGGCTTTTGCCGTGGTCATAATACCTTCTTTTGTTAAACCAGCCGCTTTACCATGATAAGCACTTTTTACATTCGCCCATTCACTTTTCGCTCTCTTCACCCATTTCTCGCCACCAACTATAGGAGCGTACCAAGCAGCCGCTTTGCCGGCTTTGATTGCCCCCCTCCCAATCCCCTTAGCCGCCCAGAGGCCTACGCCCGCGCCCGAGGCAATCATGAATGCCTTCTTGCCAAACTCGGTTACTTTACCCAACATGCTCCCGCCTTGCACCCCCAATTCCTGGGCTTTTTTTGCGCCTACTACCAGCATGGCAATGGCGATAAAAAAATTAGCCATACTGTCCCAGGTCATCACTGAAGTAATGCCCGCCGCCCGGTCGTCTTTTGTCCCTATTGCCTCAATATCGCTCAAAGCCGGACTATCTTCACCTTTAAGCAAAGACGACTCGGGTGCGGAATTATTTTCCCAAATCTGTTTATGGACATCCCCGGCGCCCACTGTCACAAAAGACAACCACAAAAAGAAAATCAATAAAGGACCGGAAATGACATTATTGCCAAACTCTTTCCACCACTCGCTGGCATATTTCTGGGTCTGGGGAATTACACTAGCCAAGAAAGCAACCGGAGATAAAACTATCAACACCCATAAACTGATCATGCGGAAAAGCAGAATAACCAAGTAAATCACCATGGTCACTAGCATCATCACGGAAAAAACCAAGGCCGCGACGCTCGCCATAAAGACATTTTGAGGATTGATTTTTTCCGCTCCGCCGGTGTTAGACAATGACATTATCTTGTCCGCGTTAAAAGCATTAATCAGATTGCCGCCGGCCGTGGCCGCTACGCCATTAATAAAAGTGGTCATCACCACTTGCGCCGCGTCAATAATCAATCCGCAAATGGTGCGGCTAAAATTGACCAGCACGGCCGCTAAAATAAACTTTACGATTAATTTTTTCCATTCGTACTGCTCTAAACCCAAAATAGTGCCAAAGGCGATGACTAATAAAATTATTACAAAACCCATGTTCACCACATCCCGGACCATTACCCAGCCCACGGTTACGGCCTGCGAATCCAGATAACCGTTATACCCGCCTAATTCAATAATAAATTTTAAAGCAAAAATAGTCAGCCTAAGACAAAAACCGGCAAACCAAAGGATGAGACTGGAAAAAGCATTGGATAAAGTTTCTATGGAATCCGTGATCAGACCCTGGGCTGAAGCATTATTCGTGAATAGTAGCCAACCGACAAAAATCAAACTCATTATAAAGACAAAACTAACCAAACCGAGCTTTTTCTTCGGCTTGATAAAATGCCACGGCGAGACTATTTTTTTATGCAAAAAAGAAAACATCTACGCGTGTTTGCGAATCAATTTTTGTCTATGTATATTATACCACATTTAAAACGCGCTCACAACGAAAAAAGACCGTGTTGGGGATAAAAAATCTTCCATTGACTTTTCCCTTAAATTTGTTACAATGACTAGCGTTTCCAGGCATTGGAGAGGTGGCCGAGTTGGCTGAAGGCGACAGGTTGCTAACCTGTTATCTGGGTTTTACCCGGATCCAGGGTTCGAATCCCTGCCTCTCCGCCAATAAAATAACCCTATACAGTAGGGCTATTTTATTATATCATAGACAAGTAAATTAATTTTAATATTTGATATATGGAGGGAACCAAAATTGCGATTTTCCAAAAAAAGGAAATACGCAAAACATTGTTTCAGAAAGAATGGTGGTTTTCGGTTGTAGATGTGGTGGCAGTTTTAACGGATAGCGCAGATGCCGGAGCGTATTGGCGCAAACTAAAACAACGCCTCACCGAAGAAGGAAGTGAGGTCGTGACATTTTGTCACGGACTGAAATTGACCGCGTCTGACGGGAAAAAATACGAAACAGACTGTGCCAACACCGAAGGCATCTTCCGCGTTATCCAATCCATTCCATCGCCAAAAGCCGAGCCGTTTAAGCGCTGGCTGGCTAAAGTGGGCTACGAACGGGTACAAGAAATTGAAAACCCGGAGTTAGCCATCAAGCGTACGCGGATGCTGTATAAACTGAAAGGTTATCCGGATGGTTGGATAGAAAAACGAATGCGCGGCATTGAAGTGCGCGAGACTTTGACCGATGAATGGCAAAAACGCGAAGTGAAACTACAAAAAGAATATGAAATTTTAACAGCTGAAATTGCCCAGGCCACCTTTGGACTTACACCAAGCCAACACAAAAAATTAAAGGGTTTAAGAAGAGAGAACCTGCGTGACCATATGAATGATTTAGAATTGATCTTTTCTATGTTGGGTGAAGCGGCTACAACTGAAATAACCAAAACCGAACATCCAATCGGATTTGTAGAAAATAAAAAGGTGGCTAAACGTGGCGGCGGTGTAGCCGGGTTAGCTAGAAAAAAAATGGAGAAAGAAACCGGTAAAAAAATAGTCAGCAAAGACAACTACCTGCCAATTCTTAAAAAAAAGAAGGAACTAGCATAAAAAGAAAAAATAATCCCGGTTAAAGGGATTATTTCTTCCTCCCTGCGCCCATTATATCACAAAAAGTTATTCGTTCTATTTTTATCCTGTGGATAAATCAAATCACTATCATTTCCACTCCGCGCTTTGCCGTACTAAAAGTTCTTTCGCCAGCAACGGTTCAGCCATCACTTCTTTAACAATTTTTTCCATGCGCATACTTTGCGAACCTTTAACCAGCGCCACATCTCCTTCTTTTAACTTTTCCTGCAAAAACCTTCCGGCTGACACGCTATCGGCAAAACTGGCCACTTGATGGTCGGCCAATCCGGCTTCGCGCGCCGCCGTCGCCGTATGTTTGCTGGCTTCACCCACGGTAATCAAAAAATTTATACCCAGCTCTGCCGCTTTTAACCCTACTTCCCGATGGGCATTTTCCGTTTCCGGCCCCAATTCCAGCATATCAGCCAACACCGCGTAACGCTCGGCGCCAGCGCGCAAATTTATTCCGGCCAAAGTTTCCAAAGCTACCTTAGTCGGCTCGGGACTGGAATTATATGTATCATCAATAATCAAAGTATTTTTTATACCCGCCAACAAACACATATGCCCGGCCAAAGGACGCGATTCGCGCAAAGCTTCAGCCGCTTCCACCAAATTAATTCCATACACGGCCCCCACGGCCAAACCGGCTAAAGCCGAAGATATCAAGGGCTTGGCCACCAATCCGGCTAAATAGACCGGCACTGTGCTTCCTTTATGAGTTACTTTGAAATTCAATCCCAAAGGCCAACCGCTTTTCTCATCAGTCAAAACATGAATATCGGTCGCGCGCAAATCCGCGCCTTCACCCAAACCATAGGTAACCACTTCAGCTTTGGTAACATTGGCGTTCTGCTTAACTAACTCATTGTCAAAATTCAACACCGCGAAACCGTCGCTATTAAGATGAGAAATAATCACTCGTTTTTCTTGCGCTATTTTTTGAATGGTCTTAAAAAATTCCGTATGGACATGGGAGATAAAAGTTAGAACACCCACTTTACACGGCGCGATATCCGCTAAATATTTAATATCCCCGGGCTTATCCGCGCCCATTTCCAATACCAAAATTTCCGGATATTTTTCATCTTTAACGGCCAATAATTTCAACGCCCGCCAAAAGACTTTCAGCCAGCCGAGAGGCGAACGGCCCGGAGTTTTATCCACTCCAATAATCGTCAAAGGCAAACCGATTTCATTATTATAATTTTTGAAATTCTTGCGTACGACAAAACGCCGGCCAAGCACGGCGGCGATTGCCTCTTTACCGGAAGTTTTCCCGATGGAGCCGGTAATCCCTACCACCTCCGGTCGGTATTTCTTAATGATTTTTTTAGCCAAAACTCTTAGGCTGTATAAAAGAATATATCTAAACATTTTACTTATATTATAATTTGCGCGTTTGGTA
>CAZXFG010000007.1:9033-22643 GCA_964640515.1 uncultured Gammaproteobacteria bacterium
GAACATGTTAATATCATAATCCGCGTGTCTGATATTTTTTGAGCGGGTTATGAAGCCACGGCTTCATCCCCGAGCTCTCGCGAGCGAGGAAAGCGAAAAAAATATCAGACACGCAAGTTTAATTATTTCAATTTCTTCAAAAATCTATTTAATGCCTTAGCCGGATCTTCTCCTTTGCCTACCACCGCTTGTACCATTTCAGCGAACGGCATCTTTATCTTGTATTTCTCGCCTAATTGCTGAAGCGCTTGGCTGGCGTTGATTCCCTCTACCACTTGTCCCACCTCTGCCACCGCCTCATCTTTAGACCTGCCTTGGGCCAAATATTCGCCAAAACGACGATTGCGACTGGCCGCGCACAACCCCGTGCCAACCAAATCACCCAAACCCGCCAGGTCATAAACCGTGGCGCTTTTTCCCCCCATTTTCTTTACCAATTTACCGATTTCTTTGAGGGCGACTACCAATAACGCGGCCTTGGTATTCATTTCCATTTTCAACCCATCGCAAAGCCCCATGGCAATGGCATAAACATTTTTGAATGAACCGGCCACTTCTACGCCAACGACATCTGTGGTCTTCAAAAGCTTCAGATGAGAATTTTCCATGACCGCTTTCACAATCTTAATGGACTGTTTATCCCCGGAAGCCACATTCATGGCCGTAAAACCGCCCCGAGCCATATCGCCGGCAATGGCCGGACCGGAAATACTGGCCACCTGGCCATGCAGACATTCCGGCAGATGAGCCGTAATCAAATTAGGAATCAATCCTAAATCTTTTTCATCCAAACCTTTGCTGGCATCCACGCAGACCACTCCGCAAGGCAGAAACTCGGCCGCGCGCTTGATTATGGATTCCATGGCCGCGCTGGGCACCACAAAAAAAACCACTTGCGCGCCCTGCACGGCAACGGCCAAATCTTTTTCCGCCCGGATATTTTTAGATAATATAATGCCGGGTAAATATTTTTTATTTTCCTGAAATTGGGCAATTTGCTCCAGTGGTTCTTGGCCCTGCTCGTAATTCCAAATCCGCACTTCATGGCCATTACCGCCCACTATCTGGGCAATGGCCGTGCCCATATTCCCCGCGCCCAATATGGTAACGATATATTTGTTTTTCATATCCGAGGCATTAGTACATTTACTATTAATAATTATATGGAGTTGCGCAGTTGTCCGCAAGCGGCGAAAATATCTTGCCCTTGGGAACGGCGAGTGGTGCAAATGAAACCCGTATCCAGCAGACGATCATGCCAATCCTTTATTTTTTCCTCGGCCGTGCCTTGAAACGGCGACTGACCGCTCGGATTATACGGAATCAAATTGATTCGCGCCCGGCCCATTTTAGACAACAACTTCACCAAAGCTTTATAATGTTTCTCGTCATCATTAATTCCCGCGAGCATGATATATTCAAAACCGATAAAATGAGAACGGCTGTTGAAACGCTGATGATACTTTTTCGCCCAATTTTCTAAAAAAACAAAAAAATCCGGCTGATGCGAAGGTATTAATTTTTTTCTGGTCTCGTCAATCGCGCTGTGCAAAGAAACGGCCAAACGCACGGGCGGAAAATACGCGTCCTCCAAAAGACGCTCCATGACAGCGGGTACGCCCACGGTAGACACGGTAATTTTGGTCGGACCAATATCCGTATTAGCCAAGATTACTTGCAAAGCCGCGCGCGCGTTATCGTAATTTAAAAATGGCTCGCCCTGCCCCATCATTACAATATTGGAAATCTTGGCGTTGAATTTTTCTTGGAGAAAATAATGCCAGAAACGCGCTTGGTCGATTATTTCTTCCGCGCTTAAATTTCTCTTAAATCCGCTTTGTCCGGTGGCGCAAAAAACGCAATTCATGGCGCAACCCACTTGCGAAGAAATACAGACGGTAAAACGATCGTTCCGGCCCATCAATACCGTTTCCACCAATTCCCCATCGGATAATTCCAAAAGCGCGCGCCAAGTTTTATCTATTTTACTTTCTTGCAATAATTTTCGGCGCCCGGACAACCAAGGCAAATCAGCCAGTTGATCGCGTAATTCTTGAGGCAAAGTGGTTATTTCGGCATAACTTTTGATGGTTGGGTCAAACCAAGCCGCTTCAATTTGCTTTTGCCGGTATTTTGGTTGGTCGCGCAAAATCTCTTCTAATTTAGACATAGAATATATAAAAGAGCGGAGCATCTCCCGTTTTTACTTTTATTCTCCAAATCTCCCGTATTCAAAAATCACTTTTCTGTCTCCAAACCAATGCTTAATTTCATGTTCCGCCTCGGACGGAGTTTCCGAAGCATGCACTAAATTCATTACCGATCTCTTTTCCGCGTTAGCCACAGCCGGAGAGTCAGCCGAATAATCCCCGCGAATCGTACCCATGTCAGCCAGATAAGGCAAGGTAACGCCGCAAATTTTTCTTACCATGTCCACGGCATGCACTCCTTCCACCACCATCCGCACCAAAGGCGCGGAAATCATATATTCTATCAGCCATTTACGCACTTCCTTGCCGATTTTCAAATCATCGCTCGTACCCAATTCTTTTTGCGCGTCTAAACCATACTTTTCGTAAGTTCCTAAAGTTTTCTGTCCCAGACGCCTGATCCAGGCCTCGTCTTTAGGATAATGACTATCAATCTGCGCTACAGTGGGTTGAAACATTTCCAAAGCCACTATCTTCAAATCCCTCTGCTCAAAACGATGAATAATTTCCCCGACTAAACCCTTTTTCACCCCGTCCGGCTTAATCATCACATAAGTGCGTTCTTTTTTGAAATTCATAGACCGATTTATTTAATGATTTAATAGCCATACTTTAACAGAATAAACGGCAAAAGTCAATATAAAACAAGGAATCTGAACCTGACAGTTTTGTGGATTTTATCCGCGAAAACTATCACCCCGGCTGTAATCATTCCGACTTCACCCACGCCCCGGTGATAACAATAGTGTCTGATGGTTTTGTCCAAACGCCGTCTTTTTTCCGGAGTGATGGAAAGATCATTGGCCAACTCGCCGTCTAACCGCGTTTTGATTTCAATAAAATAATAATCGCCGCCTTTGGTGGCGACGATATCTATTTCCCCCACGGTGGAGTAATAATTTTTTTCTTTAATCACGAAACCCTGCCGGCGCAAAAAATCTCCGGCCAGCCCCTCTCCCCAAGCGCCCAATTTTTTTCTCCTCCCGCGCATAACTTATCGATTCCCGGGCAAATATTTTTCTTTGCTTTGTTTACTGGCTTCCTCGGCGCGCAATTGGGGCACGCGTTGCACGGCATAACGCGCAATCGTGGTCAGCCACCAAACGAAAATCAAAGCTAAAAATAACAGCCAAAATCTCCAGGCCAAAAACAGAACGCTCTCTTGGCGGAAAAACATCCAAAGCAATCCGAGCAACCCGATAGTAAAACCAAGATTACTTAAACGGCGCATAATTTCTCTAGTAAATTTTTCTTGATGATAATATCTCCAAGTTCGCAACACTAACCCGGCCAGCGTCAATGCCAAAAAAGACAATACTAAAAACCACATCGTAAAACCCGAGGCCGCGTCAGGCTGTTTAAACCAGTAATCCATGTGCAACAGGTTGGCAAATTGAATGCTGTGCATAATTATTTACCTTTCTTAGAAAAAATTGAACAAAAATGATAATCCCCGGCCGAGCAATTCTCCACTAAAGAGAGCCCTAATTCGGTGGCAATCTTGGCTAATTCCTGCGGGTTTACCGCCGAACCGGGACCCGGGCCGAGTAAACCTAACTTTTTAGTCCAATCCACTATAACTAAAAAACCATTTTCTTTCAAGAGGCGGCGCGCTTCTTTGAGCGCCTCCTCTTTTTTCTTAAGCATGAAGAAGACATTAACAAAAAAACAGATATCCAGACTATTGGCCGGGATCGGTATTTTTCCATAGGATTCCAAATCAGCCCAAATCGTCTGAATATTATCATAACCCTCGGTGCGGATCCGGCTTTTGATGCTTTCCAAAATATCTTTCATTATATCCACGGCGTAAATCACTCCGGTTTCGCCCACGACGCGAGCGGCCAAAAAAATAAAATGGCCGGTCCGGCCACAACCCAAATCCGCCACTCTCATCCCTTGGCTCAAACCTATTTTTTCAAAAATCTTATATGGATCAATTAAAGCCGTGCCGACATGGGTCATACCCCTTGAAAGTTATCTTATCAAAATTTTGCCCACTGTCCCCAACAAAAATCCTTGGATCATGTTGGTGATAAATAAAAATCCGAAAAAAATTAATATAATTCCAACCAGCTTGTACATCAACCGACTGCCGCCGCTGGTGCCGAATTTAGCTTCGGCCCAAGCGCTGGCGCCAAAATTACTGATAATCCATTCGGTCTTGAGTACTACCCCGACACCTACCGCCAGTAAAAATATGCCAATGAAATATCTCATAATATGCTCCTTAAAAAGTGCCCGGGAGAGGAATTGAACCTCCACGTCCGCGAGGACACTGGCACCTCAAGCCAGCCTGGCTACCAGTTACAGCACCCGGGCAAAAATTCTTAAAATTTACGATCACGACCCACGATCATTTCCACCTTCTGCCGAGCTAATTTAATTTTTACCCTAACCTCTTTGGACATCTTTCCGTCCGCTTCCATGGTAAAAGGTTTTTCCCCGATAATTTCCATTTCTTCAAAAGGAAAAATGCTTGGGTCTTCATATTTATAACCCCACCAACGCTTTTTTGTCAATGGCCGCAAAAAGGCCTCTAACTTTCCATCTTGCGGATGCACCACCTGATGTTCCTTGTCTTTTCTATCTTTTTTCCAATAAAAGGGCTTAAAATTACAAACCACCACTTCCATCCGGTCATTAGCGCTCGCTTTAAAACGCTCGTCATAAATCACTTCAATTTTTGAAGGATGCACATGCAACTGCGAGACAAAATACCTATTATTCACCCAGCCAACATCCAAAAATTCCTTGCGACGACGGGCCAAAGCATCGGCCGATTCCTCCCCGACCGGGATTCCCAAAACCTCGGAAATAGTATTATCAAAACCAATGGGCAAAAAACCGAAAACACACTCGCAAGTGGCCGCCCGCGACAAAACATGTCCGAATGTTTTGTCGTCGCCCACTATCACCACGGTTTTGGCCCCGCGCTTTATCTCATCATCAATAATCGGTTTGGCATCAAGATAATTGTTGAGGTGAAGAATTTTTCCCGCAATCCCGTAATCGGTCAAACGAACTTCAATAGCTCGGACAACTGAAGCAAATTTTTTATTCTTAACAAAATTGTCGTAAAGATAGACATACATAACACCGTTTTATTTTCTTTTTCTACTCTGCCCTCGCGCTTTCTTCTCCTCCTTCGCCCCGCTTGTATGTCCGCCGAGAACCTTTGACTTCCCCTCCTTCTATCCCCGGCATGGCAATCTTGCCCATCACCAAAGCGCCCGGCTCAATAGACAATACTTTCACTTCCACATCTCCCAAAATCTTGGCAGTGGAGGTCAATTCCAAAGACTCTCTGATTTTCATATTGCCTTTCACATCTCCCGAAATTTTGGCGCTCCCGGCTCGCACATTCGCCACTATCTTCGCTCCCGGCTCCACCAGTAAAAACCGGCTGGTGCGCACGCTACCGGTCACCGTACCCTTCACCACGATATTTCCTTCCGAAGCAAAATCGCCTTCCACATTCACCGAAGGGCCGACTATTGTTTCCACTTCATCCGGCTGTGGCGTAATTTCAGCCAAATATTCTATTTGTTCTTCGGTTTCTAAGGCAATCTTGGGAGAAGGTTTTTGAAAAAGCATAAAACTATATGATTAATGATTTTAAACAGATATATTTTACAGCATTTTTGAAATTATTGCCAGTGGACTACTTTTTCTTTAATGGTATCCAAAAGCCAAACTCGCTTCCTTTGCCCAGACCGCGGCTTTGCGCCCACACCCTCCCGCCATGACCTTCCACAAATTGGCGGCACATATACAGACTCAATCCAGTACCAACTATGTTATGATGAGTGGCGCTAGCCCCACGATAAAATTTTTCATACAAATCCGCCCAGTCGCTTTGAGCGAATCCCACGCCTTGATCTTGAATCCATACCGCGATACCGTCATCCTCCCGACGAGTGTTGATGATAATCGCGCCGCCGGGATTGCTGTATTTAATGGCATTATCCAATACTTTTAGAATGGTTTGTTTGATTTTTTCTTTATCAAGTCGGGCCAACGGCAAATCTATTTTTTTCTGCCAATCCACAGACAATTTTTTTGATTTTAACGCCTCGGCTGATTCAGCCAGCGCCTCCGAGACTAAATTATTAATATCGGTTTCAGCGCAAGAAAAAGTAATTTCTCCTTTTTCCAATTGAGCCGATTTAATAAAAGCGGAAGATAACTTTATTAAACGCTTATTCTGACCAACCGTTTTCTTGACATTCGGTTTATCTAACTGTCGGGCGACCATGGATAACAACTCCATTCTCTGCCGGTCCAAATCTTGCAGAAGGATGTTGGATTTTTCTAAGGAGTGAGCTAGTTCCGTAATTTCTTCGCGACGATGTATCTCGTTGTAGGCGCTTTTTATTAAGCTGTAAGAGATAGCTAAAACAGATGACAAAATCACACCATTAACAAAAAAATCGCTAACGGAATCAGAAAGTATAAAATGCGTCAATAAAATCAAATTCAAAATCAAGACACAAATCTCGGTAGCTATTAATTTAATATTTAATAATCTATATCTAAAGATGGCATAGGTTGAAAAAATAGCATAAGCCACCGCTAAGCCATTACCCCACGGTGCAATTGGAATATCATACCACAAAAAATAGTTAGTAATGCCACCGCCAAATGTTAAACTAATTCCGATAAGCAACAATAAAGATTGTTTTTTCTCAATGCCGATACTATGCTTATATTTTTTATACAACAAACCAAAGGCAATAATTAGATGCAAAGCAAATATAACCAAATACGGTAAATAAAATGGACCAGGTAAAGGCCAATATTTAAAAAACAGGCGTTGACCAACATCAGCTACGAATAACGGAGTAAAATTTAAAATTTCAAAAAAGAAACAAAAAATATAGAAGATGACAAGCATTATTTTGTAAAATTTCAACTTGTCATAATTAAGAAAAACAACAACCAAATGCAAGAAAGAAATGGAAGTAAAAATAGCCCCGGCCATCAAAAATCGACTCCAAAATAAAGCGCTGTCGTGATTATTGGAAATTTGCCATAAAAAATATCCGGTGCTCCACGTTCCCAAAGCAAGACATAAATAAATAAGATATCTAGCCAGACGTATCTTCCAACTGGTGATGGCAAGATAAAATGCCAAGCTTAAACTGATGATAGCATTAAGAAGCCCAGTGATACTGAAATATGTAAATAATTCACCCATAATATTTATTTCTTTTTTAATGGTATCCAAAATCCAAACTCGCTTCCTTTGCCCAGACCGCGGCTGTGCGCCCACACTCTCCCGCCGTGGGCCTCAATAAATTTACGGCAAACGAACAATCCTAAACCAGTGCCGTTCACATTCATGTGCTTAACATTATCTCCGCGATAAAATTTCTGAAAAAAGTTAGCTTCATCGTTCTTTTCAAAACCTGCCCCCTGATCCCTGACCATCACCTCTACTCCGTCTTCTTTTCTCTCGGTGATTATCTCTATTTTTCCTTGTTCACTGTATTTAATCGCGTTATCCACATAGTTATATATCACATGGTGTATTTTCTCTTCATCCATATAGACTCGTCCCAATTCGCGATTGGACGACCAAATGATTTGCAACTTCTGACTGCCCGCTTTTTCCGTTAAATCATTCACCACATCTTTCACTACTTTATTCAAATCACCGTCTTTAAACGCGAACTTAGTGCGACCCTGCTCAATACGCGAGATATCCAAAAATTCATCCACCAATTTGATTAAGTGTTCATTGCTGGTATCCATATTCTGTAGCACACTCACTGTCTTCACGCCTACCTTGCCATAGGCGCCATCGGTAATAAGTTCAATATACCCTTTAAGCACGGAAAGCGGGGTGCGCAATTGATGAGCGGCAATGGAGAGGAATTCAGTTTTTTGTTTGTCCAGCTCCTGCAAACGAATATTGGCCCGCTCTAAAGAATGCGCCAAATTGATGATTTCTTCTCGGCGATGCATTTCCTTACGCACATTCACAATTAAGAGGTAGGATATGCCCCATACAGCCATCATCACGATACCATTTAATGTAAACCCACGCGGCGAATCAGAGGATACAAATTGAATAAATAAAAATAAATTCAAGATTAAAATAAAAGCCTCGGTGGCAATCAACCTTATGTTCAAAAGTTTATGCTTTAAAATGGCATGGGTGGTGAAAGCGGCTAAAATAGTAGAGCAAACTTGACCCAGCCAATTCAATTCAAAATAACCGAACCACGGCAATACCAAATTAGTAATCATGGCCAAGTTAGAACCCATAAAATACCCGGCCAATACTAGAACGGCTTGCTTGCGCAGCTCACCTTTTAATCGTTTAATCTTCCAAAACAAAATGAGAAAACCAACCAAAAAATATAAACTGATGTGAGCGGCATAAACCGCATACCAAGGACCCCACAAAATTATATCCTCTCCACGATCAACTATCTGTACGCCGGTAATAAACAAAGTGGGATGAAAACATAATAATATTATCCCTAAATTTTCTAAAAATAATATTATCTGTAACCAAATAGGTACATCCCGTTCATCGGGAAAGACTAACGTGAATAACAAAAAAGTTGGAGAAGTAAATGAGGCCATAACATAAAGTATCCTCACCCACAAAACCACTTCGCCAAAAAAATGAGCTCGGTAAAAGACCATCGGAGCGATCCAGCCGACTATAGATAAGATGGCGAACAAATAGGTGCGACCACTCTTAGTTTTTCTGCCGTAACGATAAAAAATCCATAGCAACAAAAAATTGATGGCCAAAGAAATCAAAACCACTATATTTCGAAAATCAAATTCAATCATAGTCTAATGTATTATACACTATTTAGACTCCTTTGATAACAAAAACACACAAAGCACTCAAAAATTGAGTGCTTTGTGTGGCTCGCGAGCGAGATGGTCCCCTACCATCTGCTCGCGAGTCGTCCTAGTCTTCCGGATGCCGTTCCAGCCTCGCGTGAAAGCCGGAACGCGCCGCTGCTTCGTTGAAGCTCTTCTGGTTGTCCAAAACCTCACGGCCCTGAAACAACACGGTAAGCGCCTCTACCAAGCAACCCGGTATATCATCTCGCCTGAAGTTCGGCAGGCGAGGAAACATGCGGAGAGCGCCGTCCGCCATGGATGCTTTCCAGACATCTGCGCCCTGCGCCACCAGCCGTTCACGAATCGGCCGGTGGATCGGAGGGTGGGTATCGTCTGCAATTAGCACCCCTGGACGGAAATGCGACACTAAATCGGAGATGTCGTCACCACGAGCGGTGAGAATAATCACCGCCTGGGCGACCACGAGGTTGTGTGGGTCGTGCGAACAGAGCACGTTGCCCGCCTCATGGCTGATGTCCTCGTCTTGATAACGAGGGTCGATAGCGACGACGAGGTGAAACTCTCGCGCCAGGTCTTGGACGAGCTGGGAACCGATGTAGCCAGCGCCACCGGGAACTCCGATGGTTACCTCGCTGGTTGATTTACCAAGCTTCTTCGCCAGTTCCCTGGCTGCATTCAGCATGGCATACCTGGTTCCAGCCGAGCCGTCGACGAACGGAGGCGGGAGACTTCCACCTGCTTTCCGAACAAAGCTAGGCAGTCTCCCGGCCAAAGCGACAGCTCCCACCTGCGGGAATTCCTGGTGAAACGCGCCGAGTACATCATGGATGAGTTGGGGTTGCTCATCCAGCTTCTCGGCCGAGATTTGAGTGGCTCCGATCAGGCCCCAAATCCGCCCGTAGCGGATGAAGCCGATCGGAAACATCGGACGAAGGAATCGCGCCACCCATTGAGGAAAATAAGCGCGCGAATCCTTCTCGGTTCCGGGATAAACCAGAAACACGATGTCCGGATGCACCACTCGCTTGAGAATTGGCCATGCCAGATACACTACCATGAAGAAGAACGCTCTCGCCGCCATCTGGAGACGACGATAGAATCTCCTGACCTTGCGGTACAAGAGGCTCTGGGACCGTCGACGGTCGTCCCTCACCGTTTCCGCCCTTTCCCTGGGGCGGACGACAGGGTCCTGATGGAGCAAAAGCGTCATGCTCCTTACCTCCCTCGCCCGCCCGGGCGAAATCCATTGGAGGGCGTCATTGCCCTGTCTTTGCCTATAAAAATTTTCTAGACAAAAAAAGACAACAACTATTTCCTTTTATCTCTAAACCTCCCTAAATTAATATCCAACGCTTTATAAACCTCTTGTAATTTTTCTGGTTTCAATTCGCCTTTCTTGGCCACCAATATTCCTCGGTTGCAAGTCATCACTTTATGCAGCTGACAAATTCCGTCTTGACCCAATCCGGTTTCGTCTTGTTTTAACAAAACTTCGTTCACCATAATTTCTCCTCGCTCGTAAGGTTGGACTAAAGCGCACACTACGGTCGGCAAGCCATCATTCAAAATATTATCTTGTAAAATTACCACGGCTTTTTGTTTTTCTTCTTCCTCTATCAAAAAAACATCTCCTCGCCTTACTGCCCCGCAATACATTTTATCCAGATCAAACGGCATAATTACATGAACGGTTTAAAATCTTCTTTTTTAAATACTCCGCTCGTTAATCCGATAACCACATATTCCAGAGTGGCCTGCAACCTAGTTTCGTCCGACAAAGTACAAAAATCCACCACTCCTTCTTTTTGCATTTTGTCGCAAATAAATTTTCCCAAATCCGCTATACGCTCCGGATGGTGTTGCATGGCTTGTTCTAATGTTTGAACCAAAGTTTTATGTTCCAGAGATAAGCTACTCAAAATGTGGTCGTCTATACTTTGTTGGTTTGGCATAAAATTTTAATTAATTTTGTCTATGTTTAGAAACTTTTCTTAATTCGTCTTCCATGGATTTGACTTCCTGGTCATGCTTGTGACGCAAAATGCAACGAGCCACAAAGTCACTCCGCTTCCCATGTGGAAAGGTTTTGCGGAAGTATTCGGCCAGACTTTTGGGTAATTTTAGCGTTAAACGCTCTATTTTCTCTTCTTTTGTTTTAGGCATATATAACTAACATAACACCTATACAGGTGTGCTGTAAAGATGTACTGTGGATAATTAAACAACGAAAAATTACCTAAAATAAGCCAAACGGGTTGACTTTTATGTATTCACGTTGTTAAATAGAACTAACTCTTGACTAGGAGGCGGTCATGAACAAGGAACCCCTCTACCTGTTGCTGGCCTGGGCCATGGTTCCGATCCTTGTCCCGGTGTATATCCGGGGCGTGTGGCCGGAACTGCGGACGCTGGGCGCTGACGAGCTCTGCGTGCATGTGTTGGCGCTCACGGTGGCCCCCGTGCTCATCCCCCTCTACTACCTCGCCTGCTGGAACTGCCATCACGGAGGAGACCCGAACCAGTCCATCTGGTACGCCCCGGTCACCTTCCTGCGACTCCTGCCCTCGCTTGCCAAGGGCTGAACATTACCCTCCTCAGCCCAATCCCCAAGTTATCTAAACTATTAGATCACTTGGAGAGCTGAGGAGAATAAAAAAATACCCCGAATTGCCCGGGGTATTTTTATACTTATTTTTTACATCTCCTCCACAGTTTCAATTCCCAACAGATATAATCCTTTGGTCATCGCTTGCTCCACCGCTTTAATCAAATGCAGACGAAAAGATAAAGCGACGCCTTCAGACTTCAAGACCGGACAAAGATTATAAAAATTATTAAAACTCTGGGCCAAATCCAGAAGATAATGCGCTATTTTTGACGGGTCATGTTCTTTCGCCGCTCTGGCCGCCACTTCCTCAAATTCCACAATCTGATTCAACAAATTCTTCTCCGCCGGCTCAATCACTTCTGGAATAGCTAATTTCCCTAAACGCTGACCGTACTTTCTAAAAATACTTTTAATGCGCGCGACAATGTAAAGCAAATACGGCCCGCTGTCTCCGGTCAAACTGACCGATTCATTAATGTCAAAAGCGATGTCATTGGTGGCGCCGGTGCGGAGAAAAGAATATTTTACCGCGGCCATGGCTACTTTTTCCGTTACTTCTTCCGCATCCTTTATTTCGTGGTCTTTTACTAATTCCCTAATTTTATTTTTTACTTCATCCAACAACCATTCTCCCAATACTACATTGCCGGTGCGCGAACTCATTTTCCCCTCTTTCAGACTGACCCAACCGTAAACCAAATGCTCTTCCCGGCCTTTGCTTTTCGGTAAAACAAATTCCAAAGCTTTGAAAACTACTCTGAAATATTCAGTTTGTTCTTTAGCCACTAAATGAAAAATGACTTTCGGATTATATTCTTTCAATTGCAACTCGGCCAAAGCTAAATCTTTGGCTTCATAAGTCGGCAGGCCTTTGCTGTTTAAAAATACCCGATTATGCAGACCATACTTTTCACCCGCAAAAATCACCGCCCCCTGGCTGGCTTCCAAAATTCCTTTCTTCACGCAATCTTCAACTATCCCAATCCCACGCTCAAAAACTTCTGATTCAAAATAGAGGCGATCAAAATGGGTTCCAACCCGTTTATAGATAATCTCAAAATAATCCAAACTCCATTGTCTGGTTTCTTTATAAATTTTATTTAGCTCTTTATCCCCGCCCGCGTAAATTTTTTCATTCAAATCCACAATTTCCTTTTTGGTTTGTTCATCTTTTTCATAAGCCTGTCCGCCCAAAGCGTAAACACGACCTAAAAATTTCGCTTTCTCTTCCGCTGATTTCTTTTTTGTGGCTTCGTATTCATCCATCGTCCGCGCTATCCCCCACATACATTTAGCGATGTGAAGCCCCACATCACCTTGATAATTAGCACGCACTACTTTATATCCGGCATTCTCAAAAATTCTGGACATGCTTTCACCTGTGGTGATATTGCGCAAATGACCGATATGAAAGGCCTTGTGCGTGTTGGGATGAGCGAACTCCACCATTATCTTTTGACCCTTGCCCGATTTGCTTCGGCCAAAATCTTTTTTATCCACTGCGCTCAAAACATTCTTTGCCAATGTTTTTGGATTCAAGAAAAAATTTATATAGTGGCCAGCTTGGGCAATCTTGTCTATAAAATTAAAACCGTTATCATTTTTAATTTTGTTCATTTTGCCTACTAATTCTCCTATTTGCCTAAGCCCCTGGTGAGCTGTGGTGCCAAAAACAGCAAAAGACAAATCCCCCATCTCGGATCTGGGTGGGGTAGTTATCTTAATATCTCCTTCTACGCCGGCACTTTGTAATAATTTCTTAATTTCATTTTTAATATTCATACAATGTATAATATTTTCGCGTTTGGTATTTTCCGAGCGGGTTATGAAGCCGAGGCTTCATCCCCGAGGCCTTGGCGGCCGAGGAAAGCGAGGAAATTACCAGACGCGAATATGCTTATTTTATTTTACTCTCACAAAAAATCTACTGCCCTTCTGAATTACATCACCCTTCTTGA
>CAZXFG010000008.1:0-3544 GCA_964640515.1 uncultured Gammaproteobacteria bacterium
GCTATTTGCAAAAAATGCCTGTTACGATTGAACGAGTGCCGTATAATTATGACTATTCCGAAAAAAAATTCGACGGCGTGGTAATTTCCAACGGACCAAGCGATCCCACGGCTTATCAAGATACTATCAAAATTCTAAAAAAAATTTTACCGAGAAAAAAACCAATCTTGGGAATATGTTTAGGGTCCCAACTTTTAGCTTTAGCCAGCGGAGCCAAAACCCACAAACTTCCTTTTGGACATCGCGGGCAAAATCAACCTTGTCTGGAGCGACGCACTAATCGCTGTTTTATCACCAGCCAAAATCACGGCTATGCCATCAAAGAAAAAACCGTGCCTAAAGGATGGTATATCAACTTTCATAATATCAATGACGGGTCAGCCGAAGGTTACGCGCATGAAACTCTCCCTTATTACTCTGTACAATTTCATCCTGAAGCCGCTCCCGGACCCACTGATACCGCCTGGATATTTAATAATTTTTATTCTCAAATAATTAAATAGTTGATTGTGCCTGAAAAAATTATAAAAAAAGTAATATTACTGGGTTCAGGAGGACTACGCATTGGCCAAGCCGGAGAATTTGATTATTCTGGATCACAAGCTCTTAAAGCATTCAGGGAAGAAGATATTTTTACTGTTTTGATAAATCCTAACATTGCCACCGTTCAGACGGACCAAGGTATGGCTGACTGTCTCTACTTGCAACCGCTTAATTTGACCAGCGTTACACAGATCATCAAGCGAGAAAAACCAGACGGCATTTTATTGGGTTTCGGAGGACAAACGGCTCTAAACTTAGGCTTGCGACTGGAAGCTTCGGGAATATTAAAAAAATACGGAGTAGAAGTGCTAGGCACGCCAATAACCGCAATTAAAATCACAGAGGACCGCGAATTATTCAAACAAGCCCTATCCACGATCCAGATAAAGACACCTCATAGCTTTACGGCGGCTACTATTGAAGAAGCGCAGGAGGCGGCTAAAAAAATCGGCTACCCTGTGATGATGCGGAGCGGATTTTCTCTAGGAGGTCTTGATTCTGGAGTTATAAAAAACAGTAGAGAATTACACGCCCGAGCTAATGAGGCCATACATAATTCTGGGCAGATACTGATTGAAGAATATTTGGGTGGTTGGAAAGAAATTGAATATGAAATCGTCAGAGACAAAAACGATACGGTTATCGCAGTCTGCAATATGGAAAATCTCGACCCCATGGGAATACACACCGGGGAAAGCATTGTAGTCGCTCCTTCGCAAACCTTAAACAACACCGAATATCACCTATTGCGGGAAATCTCCATCCGTGTCGCGCGAACTGTAGGCATTATTGGGGAATGCAATATCCAATTTGCGCTTAATCCGAAAAATGGCGACTATCGCGTCATTGAAATGAACGCCCGCTTATCCCGTTCCAGCGCTTTGGCCTCTAAAGCCACCGGCTACCCCTTAGCTTTTATCGCCGCCAAGCTGGCGCTAGGAAAAAAATTACATGAACTATCTAATTCAGTTACCAAAAAAACCTCGGCGTGCTTTGAACCGGCCTTAGATTATCTGGTAGTCAAAATGCCGCGCTGGGATATGAACAAATTCAAGATCCTTAATCGCTCCATCGGGTCAGAAATGAAAAGCGTGGGCGAAGTAATGGCCATTGACCGCTCTTTCCCCGAAGCGCTGCAAAAAGCCGTGCGCATGCTGAACATCGGAGCTCATGGCCTGACTGACCACCCTTTTAAATTTAACGATTTAGAAAAAGAAATATCACAACCAACCGACAAAACCATTTTTGCCGCCTATGAGGCCCTAAAAAAAGGATACAGCGTAGAAAAAATACATAATCTATCTCAAATAGATCGCTGGTTTTTGCATCATCTGGCCGAGATAGTAAAAATTGAAAGAATAATAAAGAAAAAACCATTGACCATACAAAATTTATCTACGGCAAAAAAATTTGGATTTTCTGATAAAACTATTGCAAAATATCAACACACTACAGAACAATCCATCCGCAAAATGCGCTTGAAAAACGAGATTATTCCCGTGATAAAACAAATTGACACACTGGGTGGAGAATTCGCCGCGGAAACAAATTATCTCTACCTGACTTATCATGGCGTGGAAAATGATCTCCGACCCAGTAAAAAAGCGCCGGTTTTAATTATCGGTTCTGGACCATATTGCATCGGCTCTTCCGTAGAATTTGACTGGTGTTCGGTCAATACAGCGCGGACTTTACGCAAACTTAAAGAATCGCCCATTGTCATCAATTCCAACCCGGAAACGGTTTCCACTGATTATGACGAATCTGATCGTCTTTATCTGGAAGAACTAACATTAGAAAGAATCCAAGATATCGCTGATTGGGAAAACCCCAAAGGCATTATGGTCTCGGTGGGCGGACAAATAGCCAACAACCTCGCTCCCTTGCTCCACGCTAACGGCTACCCATTGCTTGGCACGACAGCGGAATTTATTGACCAGGCGGAAAATCGCCAAAAATTTTCTTTGTTGTTAAATAACTTACATATTGATCAACCCGCTTGGGAGGAAGCCGGGACTTTGGAAAACGCTAAAAAATTCGCTCTGGCGGTCGGTTTTCCGGTCATTATCCGCCCTTCGTATATTCTCTCTGGGACAGCCATGAATATTGTCTACGACGAAATACAACTAAAAAATTTTTTAGAAGAAGCCGCAGTAGTATCTTCCGAATATCCGGTGGTAATTTCTAAATTTATAGACAACGCCAAGGAATTAGAAATAGACGGAGTGGCTAATAAAGGAGAAATAGTCATCTATGCCATTTCAGAACATATAGAAAACGCCGGAGTGCATTCGGGCGATGCCACTATGGTACTCCCCCCTCAACGGCTCTATCTGGAGACGGTCCGGAGCGCCAAAAATATCGCCCGGCAGATCGCTCGCTCCCTTAAAATCACCGGCCCATTTAATCTGCAATTCATCGCGAAAAATAACGAGCTTAAGGTGATCGAATGCAACCTGCGGGCTTCGCGCTCTTTTCCCTTTGTATCAAAAGTGACTAATAATAATTTCATCGCCATTGCCACGGAAGTGGCTATGGGGAAATTTCGATCCAGACAATTCCAAACTCTGGATTTAGACCATGTTGGCGTCAAAACCCCGCAGTTCTCCTATCAGCGCATCAAAGAAGCTAACCCGGTCGCCGGAGTGGAAATGTCATCCACCGGCGAAGTCGCTTGTTTGGGAAAAACTTATCAAGAGGCCTTTTTTACCTCTTGGCTAGCCACGGAACAAAATATTGATGGTAAAAATATTTTGCTCTCCATCAACAAAGAAAAACGGGCTGAGTTGCTGGAACAGATTATTGAATTGGACAAGCAAGACTGGAATATCTATGCCACTGAAGGAACCCATGATTTCCTTTCCAAAAACGGAATCGCCTCTACTTTTTTGTACAAAGCCGACGAAGCTAGCGAACCTAACATTCTTACGGCCATTGCTGGAGGGAAAATAGATGTCATCATTAATATCCCAAGCGGCTCTGGCGGCAATCATAGCGGCGG
>CAZXFG010000008.1:3554-18069 GCA_964640515.1 uncultured Gammaproteobacteria bacterium
CGGCGGTTTTAAGATAAGACGGCTAGCCGTCAACCAACTCCTGCCTATTATCACCAATCGGCAAATCGCTAAACTTTTTCTATCCTGCCTTACCAGAATGGCCACAAAAAAAATTATTCCCCTATCCTGGCAGGATTACATAAATAATTCTATCACCTAAAAATATAAGCGAAACTTAAAATTTCGTCAAGCCTCACAAATTGAAAAACACATTTTTCAATTTGTCCATCCTTAAAAATTATGCACAAAACTTTTAAAGGCAGGGATATTATCTCTATTAATGAGCTTTCCAAAAAAGAGATCATGGTCGTACTAAAACACGCTGCCACTCTCAAGGCCAACCCTCAACCGAGAATACTGGAAGGATGCGTGCTGGGCAGTTGTTTTTTTGAACCATCTACCCGAACTCGCCTCTCGTTTGAGACCGCCATGCAAAGGTTGGGAGGACGGGTTGTTGGGTTCGCCGATCCGGCTGTTACCTCAGCCAAAAAAGGCGAAACACTTTTTGACGCCATAAAAATAATCGGCCAATATGTTGATGTGATTGCCATCAGGCACCCATTAGAGGGCGCGGCCAGAAGAGCATCTGAAGCCACGGACAAACCTATAATCAATGGCGGAGACGGGGCTAATCAGCACCCCACCCAAACACTATTAGATCTCTTCTCTATTTTGGAATGCCAAAAAAAATTGAACGGATTGCAGATCGCCATGGTCGGCGACTTGAAATACGGCCGTACGGTTCATTCTCTGACTCAAGCTTTCACTAACTTTGATACTAAATTTTATTTTGTGGCCCCCGGAGTATTGCAAATGCCTGATTACCTTTGCCACACTCTGCGTAAAAACGGCATCAAATTTTCTTTCCACGACAAAATAGAGGATGTGATAAATAAAGTAGATATTCTCTATATGACCAGGATACAGGCCGAGAGATTTGCCGACCCTCTGGACTATGAAAGAGTAAAAAACATCTTCGTCCTTAAAGCCAGCATGCTAGAAAAAGCCAAACCGAACATGAAAATTTTACATCCCTTGCCCAGGGTAAACGAAATCTCCAATGATGTGGACAAAACTAAACACGCTTACTATTTCAAACAAGCGGAAAATGGACTTTATGTGCGTCAAGCTTTATTATCCTTAGTGCTTGGCCGATTGTAATTTCATCAATATGACCCAAGAAAAAAAATTATTGGTCAGCGCCATAAAAAACGGCACGGTCGTTGATCACATTACCGCCGGCAAAGCGCTATCTATCATCCGCTTATTAAATTTACTCCAACACAAAAAAATAGTGACCGTGGGACTCAACCTGCCTAGTAAATCAATGGGGTACAAAGATCTAATAAAAGTGGAAGGAGTGGAGCTAATGCCGGAAGAAGCCAATCGATCAGCTATTTTTTCACCGGAATCTTCCGTCAATATCATCAGAAATTATAATGTGGCTAAAAAATTTTTCGTGGCTATACCAGAAAAAATTTCCCGCCTCATCATCTGCCCCAATCCGAAATGCATTACCAACCACGATCGGATGGAAAGTCTGTTTCATGTCTCTAAAGAAG
Organism: uncultured Gammaproteobacteria bacterium; assembly: GCA_964640515.1. GTDB lineage: Bacteria > Patescibacteriota > Patescibacteriia > Magasanikbacterales > GWA2-37-8 > CAZXFG01. The sequence goes on from CAZXFG010000008.1 coordinate 5,117, forward strand.
GAAAAGAGATAAAATTACAATGTCACTACTGCGAAAAAATATTTTCTAACGATGAAATAAGTCAGTATAGCGTCTAAAATGAAAATAAAAACTTTCAACCATCAAACCATAGATGTTAATCTGCCGCCTAATACGGAAACCGCTGACCTGGTGGCTTTACCGGCTCTGATCGACCCTCATGTCCATTTCCGCACCCCCGGACATGAATACAAAGAAAATTGGGAAAGCGGAGCAGTGGCGGCCCGAGCCGGTGGAATTACCACCGTATTTGACATGCCCAATAATAATCCTTCAGCCGTGGACGCCAGCTCTTTACGCGCCAAGAAAGAATTGATTGAGCGACAATTAAAAAAAGGGGGCGTTCCACTCCGCTACTATCTATACTTTGGCGCGACTAATGATAATTTAGATAAGATAGAGGAAGTGAAAGATGAAATAATCGGCATCAAACTGTTCATGGGATCAAGCACCGGTAATCTGTTGGTCGACCAACCAGAGACGCAGGAAAAATGGTTTGCTAAAGCCGCTCAACTAAAACTCGTACTGGCCGTGCACGCCGAAGATGAAGCGGAGATCCAAAAAGAAAAAACCCTGATACTCAACCCAACGGTTCGAGATCATTCTAAAATCCGTTCCCGCCGCGCCGTCTTAATCGCGACGGCGCGGGCCATCGCTTTGGCTAAAAAATATAGCACAAAATTATACCTCTGCCATGTTAGCACCAAGGAAGAAGTAAATTTAATCCGCCAGGCCAAGACAGAAGATGTGTTGGTCTTTGCCGAAGTCGCACCGCATCACTTATTCCTAAACGAAAATGACTACGAACAGCTTGGAAGTGGTGGCCAAATGAACCCGCCGCTCCGGACCATTGACGATAATCTGGCTTTATGGAAAGCTATAGGATGCGGCATCATAGACACCATCGGAAGCGACCACGCACCCCATACTTCAGAAGAAAAAACCCGGCCATATCCCCAGTCGCCATCAGGCGTCCCGGGCCTGGAAACTATGCTTCCCCTACTGCTAAATGCCTACCACCAAGGAAAAATAACTTTAGAAAAAATAGTCGCCCTGACTCACCAAAATATTCAAAAAATTTTTAACTTGCCGACCAATAATGACTGGGTGATAGTAGACTTAAAAAAAGAAAAAACTGTACAAAATGAGGAACTAAAAACTAAATGCCGCTGGTCGCCGTTCGCCGGACAAAAGTTGCGTGGTTGGCCAATAGATATAACTTCTAATCACTATATGAAACATCTAATTTCACTTAAAGAGCAAAATAGAGGAGATCTCCTAGAGATCATTAATTTAGCTCTGGATATTAAACGACTTCACAAAAGCGGAGGGGCATTAAATATCCTACCGAACCGGACTTTAATTATGCTCTTCCAAAAAACTTCCACCCGCACTCGACTGTCTTTTGAAGCCGGAATGACTGAATTGGGCGGGCATGGCATCTATTTGGACGCACGCAACACCCAATTCGCGCTGACCGATTATGGAGACGAAATCCGAGCCGTAATGCGCTATGGAGATATTATGACGATCCGCGCGCTCAAAGCTGATGATGTCGTTAAAGCCGCCTCGTACAATCAAATTCCAGTCATTGACGCCTGCAGCGAAAAATATCATCCTTGCCAAGCGCTTGGGGACATTCTGACCATGATCGAACATTCTAAAGGGTTAGGAAATATTAAAAAAATCACTTGGCTCGGCATTGAGAATAATGTTTCTAACACCTTAAAATTAGCCTGCGTTAAATTGGGTATTCAAGTGGCCATTGCCGCGCCTGAAGCCAATCCGGCCAGCGTAGACACAGAATTGAACATTATAGCCGAAGGCACAGGAAACATATTAAAAACACTAAATATCTCCGAGGCGCTCAAAAACAGCGATTATGTCCATACCGATACCTGGATGGATATGGAATTTTTTGAAAACGGAAAAGTCAAAGAACAATTTATCTCTGAATACGAACGCCGAAAACAACTATTTATGCCTTATCAGCTCAATGCCCAGGTTATAAACACCTACGCCCCTAACGCCAAAATCATGCATTGCATGCCTTGCCATATTGGATACGAAATTACCCGTGATGCCATAGACCATCCCAACTCCATTATCTTTGACCAGGCGGAAAATCGCAGACACATTCAAAAAGCCATCATCTTGTGGCTGCTCAATAAAAACATCTAAACTACATGCTCGCCGTCAATTTCCTAAGGAGGGAGTTTACCAATCCTATTGTTTTAGCATCAGGCATTTTAGGCATGACGGCGGCGAGCTTGAATCAAGTGACCAACAATGGCGCCGGCGGCGTCACTACCAAATCAGCTTCCCTTTCTCCCCGTCCCGGCCATCCCAACCCAACTATGCTCGGATTTGAACACTTTTTTATCAATGCCGTTGGACTATCTAACCCAGGGATGATAGAGACTGCGGAAGAAATAAAAAAATTCAAGCGATTATCCTCGGCTCCACTCATTGTCAGCATTTTTGCCGGCACTCCGGACGAGTTTGGTGTTGCAGCAGAACAAATCTGCCAAGCTCCTTTGGATTTTTTGGAGGTCAATGTGTCCTGCCCCAATGTCAGCAAGGAATTTGGCGTGCCTTTTGCCTATTCTCCGGAAGCCGTGGAAACCATCACCAAAAAAATAAAAGAAAAATCCACCGTGCCTATAATCATCAAACTTTCACCCAATGCTTGGAATATCGTGGAAATCGCCAAACGCGCGGAAGCCGCCGGAGCTGACGCTATCACTGCCGTCAACACAGTTAGCGGGATGACGATTGATATTGGTAGTCGCCGACCAATCTTACACAACAAACAAGGCGGAGTATCTGGCCCGGCCTTGTTCCCCATCGCCCTTAAATGCGTCTATGACATTTACCAAGCGGTGAAAATCCCGATCATTGGTACTGGCGGGGTGACCACAGGCGAAGATGCTTTGGCCATGATTATGGCCGGCGCCACGCTGGTTGGAGTCGGGTCAGCCGTCTATTACCGCGGACCGGAGGTATTCCGCCAAATCACCACTGAAATGAAAGAATTAATGAAAAAAGACAACATCAAATCTCTGGCCGAGATAAAGGGATCGGCCCACAATTAGTATGCAAACAAACAAACCTATTTATCTGGCCATTAGTAAAATTGTCGCGGAAAATTCTTGCACCCGCACTTTTTATTTTAACCATAATTTGCAGAGCCGTCCGGGACAATTCGTCATGCTCTGGATCCCTGGAATAGATCAAAAGCCATTTTCCATAGGCTACGACGATGGGCAAACTTTCGGTTTAACAATTTTTAAACGCGGTGGCGCTCTGACTACCAAACTTTTTGAGCTCCAAGCGGGCGACCGTGTTGGTATCTCCGGACCATATGGCACCCATTTTTCTATCCAACCAAAAAAGCGATATTTTTTGATAGCTGGCGGTTATGGCGCGGCGCCACTCGGCTTTTTGGCTGAAGAATTATCTAGGGATGGGGCTAAAATTGATTTTTTTATTGGCGCGCGAGACGCGGAAAACATTCTTTTTGAAAAAAGACTGTCCCAAATACCAAATTTAAACCTTCATCTGGCCACGGACAACGGTGAATTGGGACACAAAGGATTGGTAACTGATTTATTAGAGACAGAATTAAAGAATTCCGCTGATAAGGACAATATTTTGGTTGGCGCCTGTGGTCCGGAATTGATGGAAAAAAAAGTTCTTGATCTTTGCAACCAATACCAAGTAGGATGTGAACTAAGCATTGAACGCTACATGAAATGCGGCATCGGCATTTGCGGCCAATGCGCCGTTGATGATCTGGGAATTTGTCTCTGCACCGATGGGCCGGTAGTTAAAAAAGAGCTGGCTAACAAAATTAAAGAATTTGGTTATTATCACCGCGACAAAAGCGGAGCCAAAATTAATTTTAATCATAAACCTATGGACATCAAATCCCTGGTCGTCAAACTAAACGAAATCGGCGGGATTAAATTTGGGGAATTCAAACTCAAAAGCGGACAAATGTCTCCCATTTACATTGATTTACGCGTTACTATTTCTTATCCGGAAGTATTGACCGCCATTTCCCGCGCCATGTGGGAAAAAGCGCAAGGATTAAAATTTGACTTGGTCTGTGGAGTGCCTTATACGGCTCTGCCTTTTGCCACGGCCATATCTTTGGAACATAATTTACCCATGGTTTTGCGACGCAAGGAAATGAAAGATTATGGCATTAAAAAATCTCTGGAAGGCCGCTACCAAACCGGACAAACCTGCCTTGTTGTAGACGATATGATTACTAACGGGGCCAGTAAATTTGAAACCATCCGACCGCTGGAGCAAGAAGGACTAAAAATAAAAGATATTGTCATTTTGGTGGACCGCGAACAGGGCGGGAAAGAATTATTGGCTAGCCAAGGATACAACCTTCACTCCGTATTCACTCTCACCGAAGCTCTGGATATCCTGCAACAAGAAGGAAGACTGAATTTAAATTTGGTCGCCCAGACCAAAGAATTCATCAGACAGAACAACTGCGTATCCAAGCTAACTTATGGCGAACGGGCCAAATTCTGCGATAATCCCACAGCCAGAAAATTACTAAGTTTGATGGAAGAAAAACAGACCAACTTGGCGATTGCCGCTGATGTCACCACCAAAGCAGAATTGCTGAAAATAACCGACGAATTGGGTCCGGAAATTTGTCTACTGAAAACTCACATTGATATTATCACTGATTTTGACCAAGAGCTCACGGAAAAATTACGACAACTAGCCATTAAACACAACTTTTTAATTTTTGAAGACCGTAAATTTGCCGACATCGGCAATACCGTGCAATACCAATATCGCGATGGCATCTATCACATTTCTGACTGGGCGGACATTGTAAACGCCCATACCGTGCCCGGGCCAGGCATTATCCAGGGTTTGAAAGAGGTCGGCCTAGTCAAAGGACGAGGGCTTTTGTTGCTCGCGGAAATGAGCTCCCAAGGGACTTTAGCTAAGGGGGAATACACGGCCGAGACTCTAAAAATGGCCCAAGCCAATAAAGATTTTGTGATCGGCTTTATCACCATGAAAAAACTATTAGACGATCCGTGCCTGATCAATTTCACCCCGGGCGTACAACTGGCCACGAACCAAGACGCGCTTGGCCAACAATACAACACGCCTGAAAAAGTAATTGGAGAACAAAAATCCGACATTATCATTGTCGGACGAGGAATTTTTGAGGCCGAAAACCCGATCACGGAAGCGAAAAAATATCGCGAAGCCGGATGGATGGCTTACAAAAATAGATAATCACTTCACTTTTTGCAAGGCTTCTTTTAAAAGTTGCTGGGTATTTTTGCCTTTAGTTTCTAATTTTTTTACTGCCTCCCGCGCTTCTGATTCGCTATATCCCAAAGCAATTAAACCATCCACCACATCAGCTAATTCTTCATTCATACCAGTCGCAATGCCCTGATGAATTCCTCCGGCCAACTTTCCTTTTAATTCCACCACTAATCTTTCAGCCGTCTTTCCCCCGATTCCACTCACTCGCTTCAAATACGCCAAATCTCCTCGATTGATAGCTCCGGCAATTTCTTCCACGCTACCCAGAGATAACAAATGTAAAGCAGTCTTCGGCCCAATACCGCTGACCAATAAAAATTTTTCAAATAAATTCTTCTCCGCTTCCGTAGCAAATCCGTAGAGATCCATGGCATTTTCCCGTACCGATAAATAAGTCAAAACCTCGGCCTCTTGCCCTATTTTCCAAGCTGAACTCAAGGGATTAACAAAAACAGTGTACCCCACGCCTCCGGGAGTCAAAACCGTCATTTTCCCCGCGTTATTTCCCAAAATTTTCCCTTTAATTAAGGTAATCATATGCCCTCATTTTATCATTAAAAAAGGGATGCGCCAAGAGCTTAAAAAACAAAAGGGAGGATATATTCTTGAGCGGCATATCGGAGCCCCGACCTGGCGTCGGGGCGAGATCTGAAGTGCGGCTTGCCCGCGGGCGAGCCGACACTGTTCGCGAAAGAGTATATCCTCCCTTTATATTTTAAATCTACTTTTTCTTCTTGTTTCGACTTACTCTGATTAACCCACTGCATGGAATTACTTCTATTCCCTTCTTCTCCAATTCATCCAGGAACAAATTCATGCCCAAAGAGTCAGAAGACATATGTCCGGCCACCACCACATTCATATAGTGTTCATCCGCTTTCTCTTTGGAAGTTTCTTTCATGTGCATACCTACAATCGTGCTTACTCCGGCATCGGAAAGTTCTTTGTATACTTTGTCCGACGGACTGGTGCCGCCAGTCATTTCAATCAAAAATTTACCCACCCGATGATTCGGGCTACCGGCAAAAATCTTTGGACCGGCGCCACGCATTCTCGCCTCGTTATATTCCGGAATCTCGCATAAATCCTTCAATAAATCCGCGACAGTGTCTGACTGATTCACTTTCAAATATTTGTTTAAGAATGATGTTACCAAATTGTCCGCCGGCGTATGGACATTCATCAGGTTAACTCCTAGCAATCTGGCGGCATCAATAATCCGATAATGATTGGAGGCATGAACGCTCCGACCGACTTCCTTGATCCGCGCTTCCATCAATTTTTCCGCCGTATGCATCGGCACGCCATGACGCGCGTAAATCTCAATCTGAATATCCATCACCCCATGCAAAGAAACCAAACTACGGCCCAAAGGATGGTGGCCGATGATCAAATCAACGGTTTTCCCGCGTTCATTGAGCTGGCTCGCCAGAATCACTTCGGCCGAACCGATGTCTATACCCGCCAGCACCCGCTTGACCGGTGTCTTTTCGTCACCCACATGCACTCCGCTATCGCTATATGGGTTGACGAGACTATTCAAATTAAAATATTCTTTCTCGTCCGGTTTCATATCTTCATAGGTCTTTTTAGCGCGTTCCAGGTACTTTTTCACCCCTTTGGCGCCACGCGGGTCCACGGCCATTCCCATTTTCACGGCTAAATCAAAAATTTGTCTGATGGTTAACATAAAAAACATTAAAAATTAGGCGTTAATTAATATAACGCCCTTTTCATAATTAGTCAAGAAGGAATTTTATCTTGCCTTAGCCAAAAAATCAGTACGCGCATTGACTTTGACGGCCAATATGATAAAGTAAATTACTGAACTATGATCATTACCCCGCTACCTAGCGGTTTTACAACCAATTATCCCTCTAAGCATAAAAGCTGATTCTTTGAGTCAGTTTTTTTATATCTATGAAAAATCATAACACTCTCAAAGGAAAAACAATTCTGTTGGTCAATACCGGCAGCCGAAAAAAAAGATTTATCATCCAACGGCTCAAAAAACTGGATTTGAATTTGGTGGCGCTCAATAAAGAAAAAAATTGGGCCGAATCCTATGTTGACCACTGGATTATCGCCAACACCTACAATCATGACGAATCCATCCGAGCCGTGCAAAACTTTTTTAAATCCAATCCGGAGATAAAGATAGACGGCGTTCTTACCTTCTGGGAAGATGATGTATTGCTCACCGCCAAATTGGTGGATAAATTCGGCTTCATCGGCATACCTTTTGCAATTGCCAAGCAGGCGCGCAACAAATATCTCTTCCGAGAATTCTGTAAAAACAACGGCATCAACACGCCGCGACACTTGATGATTAGAAACGCCGCGGAATTAAAAAATGTTTGTCGCAAATTAAAATTTCCGATGGTAATCAAACCGGCCTACGGCTCCAGCAGCGCCTATGTCATCAAAGTAAACAACAGAGAAGAACTCCGCGACACCTATCATTACATCAAAAAAAATATCTCCACGGAATCGGAAACCGCCTTAAGCGACGGCCTGGATATTTTTGTGGAGGAATTCTTGGACGGCGATGAGGTGGATATAGATATTTTACTGCAAAACGGAAAAATAAAATTCTACTCTATTGCCGACAACTTTGATAAATCCAAAGGACAATTTTTCGTGGACAGCGGCCAAGCCATGCCCTCTACTCTGCCGGAAAAAAATCAAAAAGACCTCGTCAACATGGCGGAAGACGCCCTGGAAAAACTGGGCATCCAAAACGGTTGCATCCACTTTGAAGCCAAGTCCACCCAAGCCGGCCCATTCCCGATTGAGGTCAACCTGCGCATGGGCGGTGATTATGTCTATTCATATAATAAAGGCGCTTGGAACATTGATTTAATTGAATATGCCGCTAAAATCGCCATTGGACAACTGGTGAAAATCAAGCAAACCGACATCCCGCGCCGCTACATTATCGGTTGGGATTTGCACCCGGAATCTTCCGGTCTGTTGGTGGAATTGAATGTGGATGAAGAGCTAGAAAAGAAAAAATACTTTGAAGAGATGAACATTTATAAAGAAGTGGGAGACCCTATACTTCTGCCGCCGGAAGGATATGAAAGTTTGGGTTGGCTAACTGTGTCCGGAGATAATTTTCTTGACGCGCAAGATAATTTAAAAGACGCGCTGACTTTCATCCAATATAAAGTATCCGAATTTGACGAAGAATCTTCTTTAGGAAAAACTTCCCGTAAAAATAGCTTAGCCGCGGCTGTGCTAAAGAAAGATTTGATAATTAAAACCGCCAAATTAAAAAAAATACAACGGCTCCCTCTGCAAAATCAGCGCCGTCTTTACATTGGTATCGCCACTAACATTTCCAAACACGATGATAGATGTCGTAAATCGGAACAAGCGGCCCTCCAAATTGAAAAAACATTGCGAGAACGCGGATATAACACGGCTATCCTAGATTTTAACAACCTCAACGAAACTCTATACCAATTGCGCCAAGGGTATATTGATTTGGTGTTTAATATCAGCGAAGGGGTGGAAGAAGATTTAACCATGCGCCCGCAAGCCGCGGCCATCCTGGAAGCTCTGCATATCCCCTATACCGGAGCCAGCTCCGTAAATCTGTCTCTGTCTTACGATCGCATTCGCTTCAAAAAGATATTAAGCTACCATAATATCCCCACCCCGAAATGGGATTACGCTTATACCTTAGACGACCAAATAAATCCCGATTTACAATACCCCCTGATTGTAAAACCAAGCGGAACGGAAGACGCTTTCGGAGTCACGGAAAATTCCGTGGTGGAAAATAAGGAACAATTGGATCGCGAGCTGCGCAAAATTCTGGCGCGAACAGGAGTGCCGGCTTTAGTGGAAGAATACATTGAAGGCGACGAATACGAAGTCTCTATTTTAGGCGCCAATAAAGATGACCTCAAAGTTCTACCGCTCTCTCGTTCGCTATTTCACAAAATGCCCGGGGGATTTTGGCACATCTATACCGAAAACGGAAAAACTGGCCGTTGCAAAGCCCATAAAAAAATCATCCTGCAAAGCCCGTTAAAAAATGTCAGTAAAAAATTAGAGTCATTGCTGACGGAAATATCCTTGGATGCCTATCAGATTATGCAGTGCCGTGATTATGGGCGCGTAGAAATACGCGTGGATAAAGATGACAACCCCTATATTCTGCAGGTCAACCCCAATCCGCGGCTGTCTTCGGATTCGCAATTAACCAAAACAGCCGGATTGACCGGACTGAATTTTGGAGATCTGTTAGAGGAAATCATCAACTTAACCATCAAGAGATACCGCGTGTGAAGACAATTTAATTTTAAAATAACGCTGGGGGCCGTGGCCGTATTTACTGACAATGTCGCGAGACTCAATTATTCTATCCTTGTAACTCCTGGCCACCTTCTCGGCGTAACCGCTTTCTTTTCCAGCATTCAAAGTGATAAATTTGTATCCCCTTTTAATCAATTCTTCTTCTAGACGGCGATTCAGCGTTTTTACTAATCCCCGCCCTTGATACTCCGGTAACAAGGCCACGGAATCAACATGGGCGACTGTCTTTGGATTATCATTAACATCCGGAAAAGCATGGGTATAACCGACTATTTTATTACTCTTCTGCTCGCGCAATAGAACGGCGACCGTGGCTGGGTCTTGAAAAAAAACCGGGAGCTCCGGGTCGGCATTCGCGCCAAACACAGTATTTTCAATATTTAAAATATCCTGGCTAATATTTGTCCATGTGTTTTTTGTTAAATCAAAGACTTCTAAATATAGCTCTTCCATATATAAGTAAAATACTGGTTAAACTGGGCCTTGTCAACGCCTTGGCCTTGACTTTTAGACGATTTTGGGCTAAGATTAGACACTTGCACCTTGGACAACGGTCGCTCCGTACCGTCTGTCTGTAAAAACCAATAGAAAAGTCCTTACGGAGAGGACATCAGCAAGGAGATTCCGATGACTCGCGCCGGAAAAATTTCTCTCTGTCTCGGTTGCGCCGCCCTGCTCCTCGCCGCCCTCTTGGCCATCGACTTCCTCTGGCCTCAACTGGCCCGGGCCGACGGACCCGTGGTCCAGATCGAGAGCTCCTTCCTCTTCCAGGAGGCCGGGAGCTCGGCCGGCGGACGACTGCTGGCCGGCTACTGCGTGGGGAAGGCCAACACACCCTTCGCTTTCTCCCTCTGCGGAGAGAGCAATCTGGGGTGGTACGCGGATGCCACCGAAGACGACTCCCCCGAGATCGTCATCGGAGGAGGACTGCGTCTCGGCCCACAGTTCTTCATCACCCGCAACCTGTCATTCCTGGCCGGCTTCGTCGGCGCGTACCTGCCCGATGTCGGGGAGGATCACACCTCCACTGAATCGCTCGCTCCCGGCTTCTTCATGGGAGCCAACCTCCTCTTGCCGGTCGGTAAGAAATCGTCGGCCGGGCTGGAAGTCGGATGGGAGATCCTGCGGCCCTTCTACCTGGTGGACAAGGGGGGCATGAACGACCACCCCAACTGGGTGGACATCGTGGGCGTAGGGCTGCGCATCAGCCCCTGAACTCCCCTGATGGCGGCACGGAACCTTCCGGCGCCACCATCCCGCGCCCTGTCCGTCCCCATCTATTCTCTAAAATGTTATTTAACGTTACAGAGAGTAAGTATGGACGGACAGAAAAAATTATTTAAATAACCCCGGCATGATGTCGGGGTTATTTTTTTACCGTGATTTTCCTTACTTCACTATATTTATCTTCACTTTTTTGCCGTCCACTTCAGTTTCGGTGCCGCCACTCCCCGGCATCAACTCTTTGGCCAAGACACTCTTCTTAATTTCCTCGCCAAAATCCTTGAACACAGATTTTAACAACGCGTCATCAGTGGCGTACTCTATCTTTACCAAATCATTGATAGTTAATTTTTGCTCTTTGCGCATTTGATTTATGGCGCGCACAACCTCACGAACGAGACCTTCTTTTTTTAATTCTTCAGTAAGATTCAAATCAAGCACCACTTTCAATTCTCCGTCTTCTTTGGCGGCCCCGCCAAACTCTTCAACCACTACTTTTTTTACATTTAATTCATCGGCAATAACACCCAACAATTCCTCGCCCAAATTTTTATCATTGATCCCCAATTTAGCCAAGGGCTGTCTCACTTTTATTATATTTTCAGCGCGCAGAGCCAAACCCATCTCCACTATTTTTCTAACTATATCCATTTCTTTTAACACTTCTTCATTCATTAATTTTTTATTGACTTCCGGCCACTCTTCCAAATGTACTGACTCTTTTTCCTTACCTCCAGTTATTCCCAAATATATTTTCTCGGCCATAAACGGTGTAAACGGCGCCATTACCTTGGATAAAGTCAAAAGCACCTCGCGGAGCACGGCTGTGGCTACTTCAGCGTCACCGGAGTTCTCCCCTTTGAACCTATCGCGCGAACGACGCACATACCACTGTGACAATTCAGTAACAAATTCCACAATCGGCCGGCTGGCTTTGCTCATATCATATTTTTCCATTCCTTCGGTCACTTCTTTCACCAAAATCTGCAACTTGGCTAATATCCATTTATCCAAAACTGTCATTCTGAGCGAAGCGAAGAATCCCTTTTTGTCTTTAAGGGATCCTTCAGTCGCTTTTTGCTCCTTCAGGATGACACCATGGGCTCCATACATCTCATAAAAAGCCACCACATTCCACAAAGTGTTGATTAATTTGTTATAAACATCCTTTACTTCGCGGTCATTAAAAGATAAATCATCGGCCTGCATTACCACGCTACTCATCATGTAATAACGCAGGGCGTCTACGCCATACTGCTCAATAATCTTCCACGGGTCAGTATAATTCATCTTGGATTTGGAAAGCTTCTCGCCCTTTTCATTCAAAATTGTGCCCGTACAAACCACATTTTCAAAACTCACTTCATCAAATAACAAAGTGGACATGGCGTGCATGTAATAAAACCAGGCGCGAGTTTGCGCGATGTACTCGGCAATATATTGGCCCGGGAAACGGTCCTTAAAAACCTTTTTATTCTCAAACGGATAATGAAACTCCGCGAACGGCATACTCCCCGACTCCACCCAGCAATCAATCACTTCCGTGGTTCTCTCTACCGTTTTCCCGCATTTTTCGCACTTTAATTTAATTTTATCCATTTTATCCTTATGCAAATCCATTTCTTCCACTTTATCGGTGGCATAGACTTCAGCAAAATTGACGGCTTTTTCTTTTAATTCTTTCACGCTGCCCACGCACATCTTATGTCCGCATTCACACTTCCAAAAAGGCAATGGTGTAGCCCAATATCTATTGCGAGAGATGTTCCAATCAGGCGCTGTTTCCAAAATATTCAAGAAACGGCCCTCCTTCAAATGTTCCGGGAACCAATTAATCTTGTCATTCAACTTAATCAATCGCTTTTTAACTTTTTGGATATCAATAAACCAAGCGGAAATGGCATTGTAAAATAACTGGGTGTCACAGCGCCAGCAATGCGGATAAGAGTGGGTATGATTCTGTTTAGCGAATAATAAACCGCGATTTTCCAAATCCTCTTTAATAACTTTTTCCGCTTTTTTAAAATATTGTCCACGGATAAGTTCGGGAGCGTCATCATTAAATA
>CAZXFG010000009.1:0-17798 GCA_964640515.1 uncultured Gammaproteobacteria bacterium
GATAATTTGTTGCATCCTGCCCCTGTTAAAATAAGGGCTACCAGTAAAATGAGTATTTTATTCATGGTTTTTTATTATTTAATATCATCTGGGATTTTATCACAATAATTATATTATAGCAAAATAATTATTTTCGCTATGGTAGCCCCAACGAGAATCGAACTCGTATTGCCTCATTGAAAGCGAGGCGTCCTAACCATTAGACGATGGGGCCATATTGCCCAGAATAATATCAAAAAAAAGTAGGAAAGTCAAGAATAGGAAAGTCAAGAATGGTAGATAAACAAAAAACCCTCCCTAGCGGGAGAGTTTTGTTTTTCTGCTAAATTATAAGCGAAGCTTGAAATTACTGCCTGCGAAGCAGCAATTGGCGTCAGGTCTCGCAAATAAGAAAATTTCATTTTCTTGTTTGACTCAACCTTAGAAATTATGAAGATTTTAAGGTATCTTTCAGCGCTTTGCCGGCTTTGAATTTCGGAACTTTCACGGCTGGGATTTGAATCTTTTGAGTAGGATTCTGCGGATTGACGCCAGTGCGGGCGGCGCGAGTCTTAACGCTGAACGCGCCAAAACCGGTCAACACTACCTCATCGCCTTTTTTCAAGGTGGCCATCACCAATTCTACGAAAGCGTTTAACATATCCTCACCCTCACGCTTGGAGATATTTAGTTTTTCCGCCAGAGCCTGCGCTAGATCTGCTTTATTCATAATCTCACCCCCTTCCTCTTGTTTTTGTTTGATATCATAGATGGTTATTTATCTCTAAATATAACCAAGGAGATTATATCATATCCAATTTTTTTGGCTATAGTTACTAGAGTTGAGACCAAAAAAAGAAATTTTATTTATTTTTTTGGCGAAACTCGCCGTAACTTCAAGCTTCGCTTATAGGTGGCCAAAATCTAGCGGGCGTATTCCATTATGCGGGTTTCACGGATGATGGTGACGCGGATTTCACCGGGATATTGTAACTCTTGTTCAATCTTATGAGCGATATCTTTGGCCAGTTGCACGGCGGCATAATCATCAATCTCGTTCGGTCTGACAAAAATACGCACTTCGCGGCCGGCTTGGATGGCATAGACTTTATCAATGCCCGGAAAGCTGGAGGCGGTTTTTTCCAGTTCTTCCAAACGAGCCACAAACTGTTCGTAAGAATCTTTACGCGCGCCAATGCGGGCGCCGGAAATAGCGTCAGCCGCTTTGACGATAGTAGCGTAGATATTATAGGGACGGTCTAGATGATGAGTAAGAGCGGCTTGGGCGATATCTTCATCCATGTTGAATTTTTTGAGTAAAGCATGGCCAATCTCCGGATGAGAGCCTTGGGTTTCCTGGTCTACGGATTTACCGATGTCATGAAAGAAGCCGCATTTTTTGGTTTTGGCCGCGTCCACTCCCAACTCGGAAGCGATTAAACCGGCCAAGTGTCCGACTTCCATGGAATGGTTTAAAATGTTCTGACCATAACTGGTACGGTATTTTAGACGGCCGACAATGCTGACTAATTTAGGGTCAATGCCTGTGATACCCATTTTATAGAGGGCTTCTTCGCCGGCTTTTTTAATGTCTATGGCCAAATCTTGTTTGGCTTTTTCAATGAATTCTTCAATGCGAGCCGGTTGAATGCGTCCATCAGCCATTAATTTTTCCAAGGCTAATTTAGCCACTTGGCGGCGGATGGGGGAGAAACCGGAAATCATGATGGCCTCCGGAGTCTCATCAATAATCAATTCACAACCGGTTAATTTTTCAATGGTTTTGATGTTACGGCCTTCTTTACCGATGATGCGGCCCTTCATTTCTTCACTGGGCAAGTTGACGATGGAAGAAGTGGTTTCCGCGGCATGAGAAGAAGCGCAACGCTGAATGGCATCCACCACGATTTCTCTCGCTTTATTTTCAAAAGTCTCGCCGTTTTCTTTATCCAGCTTCATCATGCGGCCCAATAATTCGTCTTTGCTTTCTTGCTCCACTATAGTGAGCAATTCGTTTTTAGCCGTTTCACGATTCAAACCGGAAATGCTTTGCAGTTTTTCCACCTCTTGGACGCGCAATTGTTCAATTTCTTGTTTAATCTGGGTCACGCGTTCCACTTTTTCCTGCAATTTGTGCTGTTGTTCTTGAAACTCCAACAATTTTTGGTCAAACATATTTTCCCGTCGTTCCAGTCGCTGTTGAGCGTTGTGCACTTCTTGGCGCAATTGTCTTTCCTCGCGCTTGGCTTCGTCCAAGACTTTTACCGCTTTTTCCTTGGCTTGTAAGATAAATTCCTGTTGTTTGGCTTTAGCTTCAATCAACATTTTTTCCGCTTTAGCCTCAATGGAGTTGGACTGGGCTTGGGCAATTTTTTTACGCAAAAAATAGCCGGCCAGGAAAGCGGCGCCTGCGGCCAGCAAGATGCCGGCAATGATAATAATAGTATCGTACATAAAAATCCTCAAAGATTTTGAGGACGGCGCTAAGAAGAAATTCGGAAACTAAAAACTAGGCCCAAGCTTGGCCGAAAATTCGTCTTTATTTCCAAATATTTGATGCATAATTATTAGAGCTTCTGATACGGTCTTTTGGCTTAATACACGCAAACTTCTTAATGTGTCCGTCCGCAGAATCGGTTTATTTAGTTAAATTTTAAGCACCAGTAATATATCACAAAAGGGGAGCTCTGTCAATCAGGCCAATTTTTGGGCATTTTTGAGTTCATAGGGTCCGATGGCCGTGCGGACGAGTCCTTGGCAGTAGGCGCCAATGCCGAGTTTTTGCCCTAGGTCATGGGCTAAAGAACGGATATATGTGCCGGTTGAACACTGTACTTCTATTTTTAAAATCGGCCAGGAATATTCTAAAATTTTGAGATTATATATTTCAATTTCTGATGGCTGGCGTTCTACGGTTTTACCCTGCCTCGCCAGTTTATACAGTCTTTGCCCGTGTATTTTTTTAGCTGAAAACATGGGCGGGATTTGATTTTGTTTGCCGATGAAATTTTTTAACACTTCCTTAATGTCATTCTGAGTGCAACGAAGAATCCCTTTATGTCTGGAGTTTAAGGGATCCTTCGCTTCGTTCAGGATGACAGTTGGAGTAATTTTTCCGGTCACATCATAAGTATCAGAAGTGGCACCGAGTTCTACGGTGGCGATATATGTTTTGGGAAGTTTTTTAAATTCATCTAATTTTTTGGTGGCTTCGCGTCCGACGCCGACAATAAGCAAGCCTGTGGCAAAAGGGTCTAAAGTACCAGCATGCCCGACTTTGATTTTTTTATCGTCATTCTGAGCGGAGCGAAGAATCCCTTTTCGTATAAATCCAACCACATCAAAACTAGTCCAGCCAACTGGTTTGTTTATAAGTAAAAATTGTGGGTTTTTTTCGTTCATATAGCGCCTATAGAGTACAACGGATGGGTTGAAAATTCAAGCGGAACAGGTTTGACTTCTCTCTCTCTTTCTGGTAGGATTCGGGCAAATTATCGTTGTCTTTTGAAAAACTAACACGCGTATCGGGCAAGGAGGGTGTGTGACATCAGTCACACTGGCTGACATCATGCCCCGATGTCAGCCCCCTCAATATTTTCCATCTTTTTCAAGGTAGAAAGTACAGAGGGAAAGAAAAGTCAATTTTGCCTATAAAATTGACTTTTTTTATTTTTTCCTATATAATTCAAGCACAAAATTGATAGATTAATAAGATTCCGGCTCGGGGGCCGGAATGACAATGATGTAATCTCATGAATGTTTCTGATTTAGCGCGACAATTAAAGATACATCCGCAAAAGCTCTTGCAGGTTCTGCCAGAGTTTGGTTTTGATATTGGAGCGAGAGCGGTAAAAATTGATGACCGAGTGGCCACGCAGATTCAGCGAGCTTGGCGTCGCATTAAGGTAGTGTTGGAAGAACGCGAAAAACAAGAAAAAGAGAAACAAAAATTATTAGAAAAAGAACAACGCCAGAGTAGCGGCGCTTCAGTGGTGATTCCGAACAAGCTGACCGTGCGTGAATTGGCTGATCGTTTGAGCATCCCGACCAACAAGCTGATTTTAGAATTAATGAAAAACGGCATCTTGGCCACGCAGAATGAAAATATTGACCATGACACAGCCATGATTATGGCCGAAGATCTGGGTTTTACAGTAGTGGCCGAGGAAGCTAAGCCCGAAGAAACCAATACGCATGTGGAAGGTTTAGAGCAAGCTTTGTCTGAAAATGCGATTACCATTCGTCCGCCGGTGATTGTGGTGATGGGTCATGTGGACCATGGAAAAACAAAATTGCTTGATGCCATTCGCAGTACTGATGTGGTGGCCACCGAAGCCGGCGGTATCACCCAGCACATTGGCGCTTACCAAGTAATCTGGACCAATCCCAAGAGTAAAGAGAAAAGACCTTTGACTTTCATTGATACCCCGGGCCATGAGGCCTTTACGGTCATGCGCAGTCGTGGCGCCAAAGTGGCTGATATCGCTATTCTGGTGGTGGCGGCTGATGATGGCGTAAAGCCACAGACTTTGGAAGCCATTAACATCGCGAAGGCCGCCAAGTTGCCAATAGTGGTGGCGATTAATAAGATTGATAAAGAAGGGGCCGATGTGCAAAGAGTGCGCACCGAGCTGTCTCAATACGGTGTGATTACCGATGAATGGGGCGGAGATACTCCGATGGTGGAAATTTCGGCCAAACAAAAAATGAATATAGATAAATTATTGGATACTTTGCTTTTAGTGTCTGATATTCATGAAAACGCCATCAAAGCCGACCCTGATCGGGCGGCCGCCGGCACGGTGATTGAAGCGCATGTGGATAAAGGCGAGGGACCGGTAGCCACTATTTTGGTGCAGACCGGAACTTTGCGCGCCAATGATCCATTGGTGGTGAACGGAGAAATTTATGGCAAAGTGCGGGCGATGAGAAATTATCGCGGAGAGAATATCCCCAGCGCTCCGCCCAGTTGTCCGGTGCGTGTTTTGGGTTTTAAGGTGGCGCCGCAGGTGGGCGATGTGATGGATGTGAGTAAATTCGGCAGTTCTGAAAAAATTGATGTGAAATATAAACGGTCGCAACAGAGTGGCGCGGAAAGGCATGTCGCGAATGTCGCGCAGAACCAGGATGAAAATGACGCTAAGAAAATTTTGAATGTGGTAATCAAAGCGGACACCTTGGGATCGTTGGAAGCGATTATCGCTTCTCTGGAAAAAATCAAAAACGAAGAAGCCGAAGTGTGCGTGGTAGGAAAAGGATTGGGGAATATTACAGCTGATGATGTGGCTTCGGCTGATACAGCTAAGGCCTTGCTGATCGCGTTTAGTGTTTTTACCACTCCGGTGGCGCAAGAAATGATTCAGAATACCGGCGTGCGTTTTTCCTCGTATCGCGTTATTTACGATTTGTTGGATTTTATAAAAGAAGAATTGGAAAAAACTTTGAATCCGACCGTAACCGTGATTGAATTGGGTAATTTTAAAGTGATTCAGATTTTCCGTTCGGATAAAAAAATGATGATTTTGGGTGGACGGGTGGAATCCGGTAAACTGGAGAAAGATGCCAAAGTGCGGGTGAAAAGGGAAGGAAATATCGTGGGCTATGGCAAATTGACCAAATTACAATCCTCCAAACAAGAAGTAAATGAAATACCGCAAGGCACGGAAGGCGGGGTGCAGTTTGAAGGAAAGGTGAAAGTGGAAGAAGGGGATGTGCTTGAGGCTTACAAAGAAGAGACTAAAGCGAAAAAATTAGTTTTGAACTAAATTTAGTAAAAATATATTATTCTTTCGCTCCTTGTGCTTCGCTTTAGAAAAATTGGGTAATTTTATTTAACGCAAAATGTAAAAGACAGAAAGTCGCATTACATTTTGCTATAAAATTACTCCAATTTATAGCTAAAGCTACGCAGTGTCGCTCAAGAACAATATATTTTTTACCTCAATTTAATACAAGTTATATATGCTTCAATCTAAGCTCTTCACTAAAACCGCCAAGCAGGCGCCGAAGGATGAGGTGAGCGTGAACGCTCAATTGCTCATCCGGGCGGGGTATGTAGATAAACTAATGTCCGGTGTTTATACTTATTTGCCTTTGGGTTTGCGGGTTTTGAATAATATTAAAAATATTATTCGGGAAGAGATAGAAGCGATCGGCGGACAGGAAATTTTGATGCCGGCTTTAACGCCTAAAGAAAATTGGATAAAAACCGGGCGCTGGGACGAAATTGATGTTTTGTTTAAGTTGGAAGGGGCGAAAAAAAAAGAATATGCTTTGGGTTCCACTCATGAAGAGATAGTTACGCCTTTGGTGCAAAAATTTGCCACCAGTTATAAAGATTTGCCGGTAGCGGTGTATCAGATTCAGGATAAATTCAGGAACGAACCCCGGGCCAAATCCGGGTTATTGCGCGGACGGGAATTCAGCATGAAAGATTTGTACAGTTTTCATACTGATGAGGCTGATTTGGAAGCGTATTATGAAAAGGCCAAAGAAGCGTATTTTAAGATTTTCCGTCGTTGCGGTTTGGATGCTTTATTGGTAGAGGCCACGGGCGGAGCTTTTAGCAAGTTTTCTCATGAATTTCAGGTGCTGACCGAGCATGGTGAGGATGAGGTATATTTTTGTCCGGAATGCGGCCGACACCAGAACAAAGAATTGGTTGAGGACAATAAATGTCCGTATTGCGGCGCGAAGCGAGAGGTGAAAAAGGCGATTGAAGTGGGCAATATTTTTAAATTGAAAACTAAATTCAGCGAGGCTTTTGGATATAAATATACGGATGAACAGGGAAATCTTCAGCCGGTGCTCATGGGTTGTTATGGTATTGGCCCAAGCCGGGTCTTGGGTACTATCGCGGAAGCCTCTCATGATGAGGCCGGAATCATCTGGCCGGAGTCTGTGGCGCCGTTTGCCGTGCATCTGATTGCTTTGGGCAAAGAAGAATCGGTTTTTGAGGAAGCAAAAAAGCTTTATGAGGCTTTGAGCAAAAAAGGTACGCAAGTCTTGTTTGATGAACGGCGCGAGGTATCGGCCGGCGCTAAGTTCGCTGAAAGCGACCTTTTGGGTATTCCCCAGCGCCTGATAGTGAGCTCTAAAACTCTGGAGCAGGGCAGTGTGGAATTAAAAAAGAGAGGAGAAAGTAATCCACAGTTGATTAAAATTTCAGAAGCTGTTAAACTATTCTAGTCTTTATTTTCTAGGATGGGCCGACAAAATAATTTTCTCACTTTCCTCGCTCGCGAGAGCTCGGGGATGAAGCTTCGGCTTCATAACCCGCTCGAAAAATATTTTGTCCGCCCGTTCTATGCTAATTTTTCAAATATGGCCCATGTTTTCACAGATGCTAACTTTAATGATGAAGTAATCAAATCCAGTACCCCGGTTTTAGTTGATTTTTGGGCGCCTTGGTGCGGACCTTGCCAGATGATGGGGCCGATTATGGAAGAATTGGCCACGGAATTTGAAGGAAAGAATATTAAAATAGGGAAAGTGAATGTGGATGAGAATAATAATGTGGCCGGACAGTATAATGTAATGAGTATTCCTTCTTTTATGGTGTTTAAGGATGGCAGTGTGGTAGACCAGCTGACCGGCGGAGTGCAGAAAGAGAAATTGAAGGCGATGATTGAGAAATATCTATAAAAAAGTTTAAAAAAATCCTCGGTCAAATGACTGGGGATTTTTTTATTTCCTATAATATCTTAATATAAAATATTATAGGAGTGCGCGCGCCGGAGACCAATGCCGGCGCGACTTGGTGCCTTGCTATTTCTTTGGCCAACCCAACCGCGGGCCAGAGAACAAAGCGCTCAATTCACCCGGGGACCCCCGGGTTACAATGAGTGCTCGGCAAGAACGGTCTTTTGCCTCTAGCGGGTTAGTCTAGAGGGATAGAGTGGGCTCGCCCACCAACTACCGCGGCGGCGGTCAGATGGCGAGGTGGCCGTTGAGCTCTTCGCTCGCGTCGGCGTCGGAGAGGTGATCGTTCTCCGTCGCCAGCGAGAAGGCCCAGAACGAGCTGGAGTTGAGCGCATACATGGACTGTACCTCCTGTGGTTGCCCTGTGAAGGGCTTTGGCCGATTGCCCGGAAGCCTTGATAGCTACCCGGGACGCGGTTATAATTTTAACAAATCTCAAAAAAAACAAGTACAGGCGCGGCATTGCCTTGTGTATAAACCCGTGATATACTGAAAAAAGTCTTAAAAATTGTCATTATAATTTTAAAATATGTCACAAAGCGCGTTTACGAATGCCATGGCCCAGCTGGAAAAGGCCGCCAAGATTTTGAATTTGGAGGAAAATGTTTATGCCCAACTGCGAGCTCCGCAAAGGACGCTCACTGTGTCTATCCCGGTGAAAATGGACGACGGAAAGACAAAAATATTCACAGGATATCGGGTGCAATATAACAATGCCCGTGGACCATTTAAAGGTGGCATTCGTTATCATTGGAATGTGAACGAAGACGAGGTAAAGGCCTTGGCTTTTTGGATGACCATGAAATGCGCCACCGTGGGGATTCCTTTGGGTGGGGGAAAAGGCGGGGTGATTGTGAATCCGAAAGAATTATCCAGGGGTGAATTGGAAGGACTGTCTCGCGGTTATGTGCGCGCTTTATACAAATATCTAGGTCCGGATCAGGATGTGCCGGCTCCGGATGTTTATACCACTCCGCAAATTATGGGTTGGATGCTGGATGAATATGAAAAAGCCGTTGGTCATCACGCGCCCGGATTCATCACCGGTAAACCCATGTCTTTGGGCGGTTCGGCTGGCCGGACTTATTCCACGGCCCAAGGCGGTGTTTATGTTTTGGAAAGAGCGGTGCATAAATTAGGATTGACTCCGGGGAATACCACAGTGGCTATCCAAGGATTTGGCAATGCCGGCAGTCATATGGCGAAAATATTGCATGGATTGGGCTATAAAATTGTGGCTGTGAGCGATTCCAAGGGTGGGGTGTATAATGAAGAAGGGATTGATCCGAACAAAGCTGAAAAAATCAAGAAAGATGGCGGTATGCTGGGGTGTTATTGCTTAGGCGGAGTGTGCGCTTTGGAACAAATGCCGACCAATGGCAATTGTCGCCATGTGAGCAATGAGGATTTGTTAGAGTTGGAAGTGGATGTTTTAATTCCGGCGGCTTTGGAAAATCAAATCACGGCGGAAAATGCTCCGCGCGTTAAAGCTAAGATTGTGGCTGAACTAGCCAACGGTCCGACCACTCCGGAAGCTGACGAGATTTTATTTAAAAAAGGCGTGCTCTTGGTGCCGGATATTTTGACCAATGCCGGCGGAGTGACTGTTTCATATTTTGAACAGGCGCAGAATGCCTATGGTCATTATTGGTCGGAAATTAAGGTGTTGAAAAGACTGAAGGAAATCATGACCGATTCCTTTGACGCGGTTTGGGAGAAAAAAGAGAAATATAATGTTGACATGCGCACGGCGGCTTTTGTGTTGGCGGTGGATAGAGTGGCTCAAGCCATGAAAGATAGGGGCATAGTCTAAAATATTTTATTTTAATTTAATACTATGGCCAAGATAGGAGAGATAAAACCTCGCATCGTAGAACCAATTACTCCGACCACAAAAGACAGGCCAGCCGGTAGAGAAAACGGAGAGGAGTCTGAAGAAGAGAAAGAAAAAAGACTGGAAGAATGGAGAAAAAATGAAGCCGAGAGAAGGGGAGGAGTGGATATAAAAGTTTAGTCTAGAAGAAATCCGTGAAAAGCGGATTTCTTGCTTTTCCCTCCGTTTTCAGATAAAATATATAAGACTTAATTATTTTTTGTGCCAAAGTACGATCATAAAAAAATAGAGAAAAAATGGAAGAAAGTTTGGGAAAAGAGCGGAATTTATGAAACTAAAAATACTTCAGACCGTCCCAAGTACTATATTTTGGACATGTTCCCTTATCCTTCAGGCGCGGGCCTGCATGTAGGCCATCCGAAAGGATATATCGCCACTGATATCATCGCCAGGATGAAAATGATGCAGGGGTATAATGTGCTCCACCCCATGGGTTGGGATGCTTTTGGTTTGCCGGCCGAGAACTACGCTTTGGAACACCATGTGCATCCGCGCGAGGCTACGGAAAAAAATATCAAAACTTTCAAAAAGCAATTGGGGTTGCTCGGCTTTACTTATGATTGGGACCGGGAGGTGAATACTACCGACCCTGAATATTATAAATGGACGCAGTGGATATTTTTACAGCTATTTAAAAAAGGTTTGGCCTATGAATCTTACGAACCGATTAATTGGTGTCCGACTTGCCAGACCGGTTTGGCCAATGAGGATTTAGAAGACGGGAAATGCGAACGCTGTGGGACGGTGGTGGAGAAAAAACCCATGCGCCAGTGGGTGCTGAAAATTACCAAATACGCGGATAGATTATTAAATGATTTGGATAAATTAGAGAAGTGGCCGGAACCGATCAAAGAGATGCAAAGAAATTGGATTGGGCGGAGCGAAGGCGCGGAAATTGATTTTCAAATTAAAGACAGCGAAGGCATAATTCGCGTTTTTACCACGCGTCCGGATACTTTGTTTGGCGCGACCTATATGGTCGTAGCTCCGGAGCACAGAATTTTAGAACAAATGGAGGGGAAGATTGAAAATTGGCAGGAAGTGCAAAAATATATTACCGAAGCGAAAAAGAAATCAGATTTGGAGCGCACGGATTTAACTAAAGAAAAGACCGGGGTGGAGTTGAATGGCATAAAGGTTATTAACCCAGCGACCAATGAAGAGTTGCCGATTTTTGTAGCTGATTATGTGATTACCGGTTATGGCACTGGCGCCATTATGGCCGTGCCGGCACATGATGAAAGAGATTGGGAGTTCGCAAAAAAATATAATTTAAAAGTGCGGCCGATTATGCTCCCCAGAGGGGGGTCAACTGCGCCATGTAATACCAGTGAAGAGATAAAGCAAGAGGAGGTAGACAAAATTTTAAATGAAGGAGCATTTGAGGGCGATGGTTATTATTTCAATTCTGGATTTTTGAGTTCGCAGGTTGGATATGGCATTGTAAAGGGAAAAGAAAAAATAATTGCTTGGTTGGAAGAAAAAGGAATTGGCCAGAGAAAAGTGCAGTATAAATTGCGGGATTGGGTGTTTTCAAGGCAGAGATACTGGGGCGAACCAATCCCATTGATACATTGTGAAAAATGCGGGGTGGTAGCTGTGCCAGAGAATGAATTGCCGGTGGAGTTGCCCAAGGTGAAAAATTATGAACCAACCGGGACCGGAGAATCTCCTCTGGCCGGCATTCATAAATGGGTAAATACCAAGTGTCCGGTCTGTGGCGGGAAAGCTAAACGCGAAACCAACACTATGCCGCAATGGGCCGGCTCTTGTTGGTATTATTTAAGATATATTGATCCGAAAAATAATAAAGCGCTGGTAGATAAGGAAAAAGAAAAATATTGGTCTCCAGTGGACCTCTATGTGGGCGGAGCCGAACATGCCACGCGTCATCTGATTTACGCGCGTTTTTGGCACAAATTTTTATATGATATTGGCGCGGTGAATTATGACGAGCCGTTTACTCGTCTGCAAAATGTGGGTTTGATTCTGGCGGAAGACGGCCGCAAGATGAGCAAGCGCTGGGGCAATGTGATTAATCCGGATGAGGTGGTGGAAAAATTTGGCGCCGATGCCATGCGCGTTTATGAAATGTTTATGGGGCCGTTTGATCAGCCCTGCGCTTGGAGCATGCAAGGATTGGTGGGAGCGAAGAGATTTTTAGAAAAAGTTTGGGTTTTACGGGAGAAAACAACTGTCATTGCGAGGAGCGAAGCGACGCGGCAATCTCCTGAAGGCGAAGAGATTGCTTCGGCCTCGCCCATGGCTCGTCCTCGCAATGACAAGCTAGTTACCATACTCCACCAAACCATCAAAAAAGTCTCTGATGATATTGAAAACATGCATTTTAATACGGCCATTGCTAAATTGATGGAATTAACGAATGAAATGGGAAAAGAGGAAGACTTACCAGAAGAGTATTTGGCCATCTTGGTGAAATTGCTGGCGCCGTTTGCTCCTCATCTGTCTGAAGATATTTGGATTACGCTTGGACATAAAGACAGTATTTTTTCGGAATTATGGCCGAAGTTTGACGCTGAATTGGCTAAAGACAGCGAAATTACTTTGGCCGTACAAATTAATGGCAAGTTGCGTGATACCCTAGTTGTGCCGGCGGATATTACCGAAGACGCAGCGAAAAAATTAGCTCTGGAGAGCGAGAAAGCACGAAAATGGTTAGCTGGCCAAACACCCAAGAAAGTTATATATATAAAAGGAAAGTTGGTCAGTATTGTTGTTTAGTGTCATCCAGAGTGTCTTGTCATTGCGAGGAACGCAGTGACGAAGCAATCTTTAGTTTGTAAGGAGATTGCCGCGCCCCTTCGGGGCTCGCAATGACAAAAAGAGTATGAAGGAGGGGATAGAAAAAATTGCTGAATCAAAAAGCAGGACGTTTCTAGCGTTCTGTTTTTCTTTTATTTTCGGCGTGGGACTTTTTTCTTTTAAGGAAGAAAATGCAGCAGCTTTTTATTTATATATTTTGATTTTCGTCGTTTTATTTTTCCTAATTATTTTTTGGTCAGATAAAATTAAAAGGTTTATATTTTTTTGTTTTTTATTTTTCCTTTTGGGCGGTTTGCGTTTTTTATGGAGTATCCCGAATAATAACCCAGAGAATATTAGATATTACAACGGTGAAAGTAAAGAAATCACGGGCTGGGTAAGCGCAGAGCCGGAATATCAGACCAGCGCGGCGAGGTATGTGCTGGCTACTGATTTAGGAAAAGTATTGATGACCATGCCTTTACAACCGCAATATGAATATGGCGATGAATTTATTTTGCAGTGCTCTTTGCAGTCACCAAAGGATATGATTGATAGTACTTTTATCTATTCTCGTTATCTGGCGCGAAGTGGTATTTATTCCCTTTGTGCCAACCCGAAAATAAAGTCCATAATTAAAGACGCTCGGGGGAATTGGTTTAGAAAAAATATTTTACGCTTGAAAACCAAAGTGAACGCGCAAGTGGAAAGTTTGTGGCCAGAACCGGAGGCCAGCTTAATGGCCGGGCTTTTGTATGGAGCGCGGAGCGGTTTGCCCAAAGATTTGTTGGATAATTTTAGCCGCGTGGGTATCACTCATATTATTGCAATTTCCGGATATAATATTAGTATTATTGCCGTAGTTTTGATGAATGTTTTAATATTGATCGGCTTTTGGCGGCAACAGGCTTTTTGGATAGTATTGTCAGTGATTTTTTTGTTTGTGGTTTTTACCGGAGCTTCGGCTTCGGTGGTGCGGGCCGGAGTGATGGGGATTTTAGTCTTGGTGGCTGGACAGTTGGGAAGGTTATCGCGGGTGGGCAATGTGTTAGTTTCTACGGCCACGGTGATGCTTTTATTTAATCCTTTTGTGCTTATCTGGGACGCCGGGTTCCAGCTTTCTTTTTTAGCGACTTTGGGTTTGGTGTATTTATCGCCATTGTTAGAAAAATATTATGGTCAAATTTTGTCCGCCACCTTATCAGCAATTATCGCCACTCTGCCTTTTATTTTGTTTCAATTTGGTCGGCTATCTATTGTGGCGCCTTTGGTAAATGTATTGGTCCTGTGGGTTATTCCATGGCTCATGTTATTTGGTTTTTTGGCGGTGATGATTGGTTTTTTATTTTTTCCTTTGGGACAAGTGGTTGCCTGGTTGGCTGGATTAGGATTAAAATATGTTATAATATTAACCAACTGGTTTGGAAGCAAAAGTTGGGCGGCTGTGGAAATAAGTTTGCCCTGGTGGGGAATGATTTTACTATACATCTTAATGATTTGGAGTATTAAAAAATATGAAGCAAAAAATAAAGATTTTGCCATCGGACAAGGGGTATGATTTGGCGGCGAAAAATTATAATAAAAAAGAAAAATATTTAAATAGCTTTGAACAGGGAAAACTATTTCCCTTGCTTGGCGATATCAAAGGTAAAAAGGTTTTAGATGCCGGGGCGGGCACTGGGCGTTTGACTGTAGAATTGGCGCGCTTGGGAGCTGAAGTGACAGTGCTGGATATTTCCGAGGAGATGTTGAAAATCTTGCAAAAGAAAAATCCAAAAGTAAAAATTGTAGTGGGGGATGTGGAAAATATGCCGTTTGAAAAAGAAAGTTTTGATTTGGTAGTGGCGGCTTTTGTGATAGTGCACCTCAAAAATCCAATCAGGTTTTTTGATGAAGTTTATCGGGGGCTGAAAGATGGGGGAAAATTTTTAGTGACTAATATTCATCAAAAAGAACCGCCGGAAGGGGAAACATCGGAAGGGCTGGTTAAAATTGAATCATATTATCATCGCCCGGAAAAAATCAAAGAAATTTTGGAATCCTTAGCTTTTTCAGCGGAAGAGGTTTTTACTTATGAGAATGATAATTGGATCAATCAGATTATCGTAGCGAAAAAATAAAAATAGCCCTTATATATCCCCGTAGCGCCATTGCGCAGTTTTTGCCACGCACTGTCATCCTGAGGGAGTGAAGCGACCGAAGGATCCCTTTACATAATTACTTTAAGGGATTCCTCCACTCGCCTCGAGGCTCGGTCGGAATGACAGTGTTTGTCTAAGCTGGAGCGTAGGAGCGATAGATATATTTCTTGATTATTTTAAATTTTAAATATGAAAAGGAGGGTCATATTTATTTTATTTATTTGTTTGGCATTGGTAACTGGTTTGTTATTATATATCAAATTCACCAAAGAAAGTAATCGCCATTTCGGGGTTACTTTTTTTAATGTCGGCCAAGGAGACGCGGCTTTGATCCGGTTTGCCGACGGGCAAAAAATGTTGGTGGATTGCGGTATAGACAGAACCATATTAAATCGTTTGGGTCAGGCCTTGCCCTTTTATGACCGCACTTTGGATTATTTGTTAGTCACTCATCCTGACGCCGACCATTACGGCGGTTGCGCCGAGGTGCTGAAAAGATATGAAGTGAAAAATATCATTACCAATGGCGAGGAAAAACCGAGCGACCCTTATTGGCCGGTTTGGCAAAAATATGTGCAAGCCGAAAAAGCCATTAACAAAAATATCAGCCAAGCCGAAGACTGGAATATTGCCGGGGCGAAATTGGAATTTTTATCTCCCGACCGATCGTTAGTGTTAGCCGGCAAAGACGCGGAAGGGAATAATAAATCCATAGTATTTCGTTTGTTGAATGACGGTAATAGTTTTTTATTGGTTGGGGACGCGGAAGCGCCTTTGGAAAATGCTATGCTGGATAAATACTGCGTATCTACCTCTACGCCTATGATTTGTCCTAAATTAAGAGCCGATGTTCTAAAAGTGGGGCATCATGGCAGTGATAGCTCTTCCGGCGAATTGTTTTTATCGGCCGTGTCGCCGCGAAAAGCGGTGATTTCGGTGGGAAAAAATAGGTTTGGCCATCCCTCCTTTAGGGTATTAAAAAAACTTCAGCGCTCGGGGGCTGAAGTTTGGCGAACCGATGAAGCGGGGAATATCAATTTACCTTGAGCGGATTAAAATTCGTATCTTTGTCGTAAAAATCTTCCGATTCTTTTTTCTTTAGCCAGCCGACCACCCGGTAAGTTGCCGGCAAGAGCGCTATTTCCACGCCGACTTTGAAGATATAATTGGATATCCAGACCACCCAGAGCAGGTCCCAAGGCAACACCCCGGCAAAAGCGACCAGCAGAAAAATGGTAGTATCGGCAAATTGTCCGACTATAGTGGAGCCAATAGTTCGCAACCAGAGATATTTTCCGGCGGTTTTTATTTTTAATTTGGCCAGGATAAAACTATTCAAGAATTCTCCAAACAGATAAGCCATCAAACTACCCAGTACAATGCGCGGCACTACGCCGAGAATAGCGTCGTAGGCCGGTTGATTTGCCCAGTCCATAGCCGGCGGCAGTTGCCCTACTATATAGAAGATGGCCACCATTAGCACATTCATGGCAAAACCAATCCAGATAACGCGGCGGGCGCGAGCATAGCCATAGACTTCAGTCAGGATGTCGCCGAAAATGTAGGCCAGAGGGAAGAGGATAGTGCCGCCGTCAAAACTAAACCAGCCCAAAGATAGAATTTTGGTGCTGGTGATGTTGGAGAGAATTAAAACTACGGCAAAAGCGGCGGTAATGAGGTCTGTATATTTAAAGTTTTTCATAAAATTTTTTAAATACAAATAATCTTTTCGCGCCTGAGCTCCGCTTTCGGAAAATTGTAAAATTTTATCCACACCAAAAGTAAAACTCGCTACGCTCAAACAGTTACTTTTGGCTATAAAATTTTACAATTTACTTTCGAAAGCTACGCAATGGCGTTCGAAGATTATTTGTATTTATAAATGACTTAATATTTAAAGAGATGCCCCTTAAGGCATCTCTCAATAAAATTTATTCTACAGTCACGCCCATTTGCTTGGCCGTGCCTTCCACCATGCTCATGGCGGCTTCTACGGTGCGCGCGTTCAGGTCAGGCATCTTTTTTTCCGCGATTTCTCGTACTTGCGCTTTGGTGATTTTGCCTACTTTTTCCTGCAATGGTTTAGCCGAGCCCTTGGCGATTTTGGCGGCTTTTTTAATAAGTTCAGCTACCGGCGGGGTTTTCATGATGAAAGTGAAACTGCGATCCTCATAAACATTTATAACCACCGGCACCACATCACCTTTCTTGTCTTGGGTTTTTTCATTGAATTCTTTGCAAAAACCTTGGATGTTCACGCCGTGCTGGCCTAAAGCCGGGCCAATTGGAGGGGCCGGATTGGCGCCGCCGCCGACAATTTGTAATTTGATTTGGGTAACTAATTTTTTAGCCATAATCGTAATGAATGAAATTAGTATCTGCCGAGAAGCCAGACCTACTAGATTCCCGCCTGCGCGGGAATGACAGTCTGCGGACAGAATTTGTTATTAAATTTTTTTAACTTGTAAAGCGTCC
The DNA here is from genome assembly GCA_964640515.1 of uncultured Gammaproteobacteria bacterium. Classification (GTDB taxonomy): domain Bacteria; phylum Patescibacteriota; class Patescibacteriia; order Magasanikbacterales; family GWA2-37-8; genus CAZXFG01. The sequence goes on from CAZXFG010000009.1 coordinate 16,954, forward strand.
AGTTCTACCGGCGTTTCGCGCCCGAACATGGTTACCAGCACCTTAATTTTTCCTCGCTCGTGGTCCACGGCGCTGATTTTGCCCTCAAAATTTTTGAATGGCCCGTCTATAATCCTGACCACATCGTTGATTTCCACATCAATTTTATGCTGCGGTTCGGATATGTTCACTCGGCGCAGTAAATTATCCACTTCTTTTTGGTCGATGGGCGTGGGGGTGGTGCCTGATCCGACGAAGCCGGTTACATTAGGAGTGTTTCTCACCACATACCAAGAGTCATCAGTCACGATCATTTCCACCAGCACATAGCCCGGGAAGATTTTTTCTTCCACTACATTTCTTTTTCCATTTTTAATTTTAATCTTTTTTTCTTTGGGCACCAGAACATTATATATTTTATCTTGCATGGCAAAAGATTCAACCCGTTGTTCTAAGTTGTGTTTCACATTTTCTTCATAACCGCTGTAGGTGTGAAGCACATACCAGCGGCGGCCTAAATTGGATGTCTGTTTAGCCATATTTGCTTGGAATGAAGAAGTTAGCGATTTAACAGGCGGTCAATGCCGTAATTGAAAATATAGTCCAATACGCTGAAGAAGACAGCCACGCCCAAACTCAATCCGATGACGACCAGACTGTAGTTGGTAGTTTGTTTCTTGGACGGCCAAGTGACCTTTTTCATTTCAGCGTAAGAGCCGATAAAATAATTTTTAATTTTCTGTATCATATTAAGTAGAACTAAATATCCGCCCGAGGCGGACCCGCCTGGGGCGGGTTTGAGTTTTTTAAAAAAGCCTTTCGGCCGTTTTAATAGTGTTTATACTATAACACCCGCCGGCCGGGAA
>CAZXFG010000010.1:0-17746 GCA_964640515.1 uncultured Gammaproteobacteria bacterium
CACACCTTGACAGGGAGCGACAAGAAAGATATAATGGCTGGTTCCTAATTATTATGCGTCATTTAAGCCAACAACTGCATACCCGAATCCAAGGGGCCGAACGCCCAGTTTTGGTTATCCACCAAAATCCGGATGGCGATGCTTTAGGCGCGGCTTCAGCTTTGCAAGAATATATTTTATCTTTGAACAAATCCAGCATCATTTTTAGTTCTACTCCGGTGTCTCCCAAATTTGCTTTCCTGCCTCATGCGGCGACTATCTCCAACGACACTCAAATTTTCAAAGATATTTCCCCAGACCTGATTATTGTCCTGGATTCCGGCGATTTACATTATGCCGGCATTGCCAAACTGGTCGCCGGTCAAGAACATAAAATCGTAAACATTGATCATCATCCGACCAATAGCCTCTATGGCATTCTGAATCTAGTCCAATCCACGGCTTCTTCCACCAGCGAAATTGTCTATAACTTTTTCAAACATAATAACATTCGTCTCAATCATCGCATGGCTACCGCCCTACTGACCGGCATTATTACGGACACCGATAGCTTTACCAACGCGGCCGCTTCCATAAACTCCTTTATGATTAGCAGTGAATTAATCCGCGCCGGCGGCAATTTGAATCAAATCAATCAATGGGTGACAAAAAATAAAACCATCAATACTTTGCGTTTGTGGGGCGCGGTGCTTTCCCGCTTGAAAAAAATGGAGCAAGCCGAGATCACCTACACCTACATCACCCAAGCTGATTTAAAGCAATATGAAGTATCAGAAAGTGAATCCGAAGGCCTGGCTAATTTTCTGAATAACTTGGACTACGAAGGTGCTTGCCTCATCCTCAAAGAAACGGCCGAGGGAAAATACAAAGGCAGTTTCCGCACCACGCATGATAATATGGATATGGCATCCTGGGCCAAGCGTCTGGGCGGAGGCGGACACAGAAAAGCGGCTGGTTTTACGGCCGATGGCCCATTGGAAGAATTGCTCAAGAAAATTTTGACGCTTCAATAAAAACAATATATAATACTCGTCATTGCGAGGAGTGAGATCCCTCACTTCGTTGCGGGACATGCTCCGCAATCTTTCTGAATAGAGATTGCCACGCCCCTAAAAGGGCTCGCAATGACAGTTTAACAACATTAATCAAAATACATGCAAAATCAAATCCTCATCCCTACGGTCATTGAAAAATCTAACTTTGGCGAACGGGCCTATGACATCTACTCCCGTTTGCTGATTGACCGCATTATTTTCTTAGGCACGACCATTGACGACCATGTGGCCAATATTGTTATCGCCCAGCTGTTATTCTTAGACAATCAAAATCCGGAAAAAGACATCAAACTCTATATCAACTCCCCGGGCGGTTCAGTCACTTCGGGTATGGCCATTTACGATACCATGCAATACATTAAAGCTGATGTCTCTACCATTTGTATCGGTATGGCCGCCAGCATGTCTGCGGTATTATTGGCCTCGGGCGCCAAAGGCAAACGCTTTGCCCTGCCTAATGCCGAGGTCATGATCCACCAGGTGATGGGAGGCATGGAAGGACAGGCTTCGGACATCAAAATTCACGCCGAACGCATTTTGCACTTGAAAGACCGTTTAAATCAAATTTTGGTCAAACACACGGGTAAAGAACTGCCAACCATTGAAAAAGACACGGACCGCGACTATTTTATGACCGCCGGTGAAGCCAAAAATTACGGAATTGTGGACAAAATCATTGAAAAGTAACCATTTTTAACGGCTAATATCTCCTTTCCACCTCGATGTATACCGGGGTGGATTTTTTTGGCTTAAACAAAGCAAAAAGAGCCAACTGCCTTGACAAAAACCTGAATTTCTGCTATAATATATAGTTCAATTGAACTCCAACACCCCTTGGTTTGGGATACGGATGCGTGCAGTCTACGATGCTTTTAGTCTGTACTAACCCGTATCCAGACAAGCATGGGGATGTGTTGATGGGTCAGAACGGCTCCGGCTATTCTATTTCATTAACACATCTTCTTGGGTACGGTTTAAGGGGGGACTAAAAACCCCCGAAAAACAAAAACCCCCTGGTCATTCGACCGGGGGGATTTTTTTATCTATTCTAAATCTCCGGAGAAAGCGCTTCCTCGCCTGTGGAGTCTGAAACAGCACCCACTTCCCCGCTCTCAATCGGGCAACTCTTTCCAACCGGACAAGTGCTATCCAGCGCTTTGCCAATCCGGCAAATTTCCGGCAAAGGGCGATAATAACTATCAAAAACTCTTTTAATTTCTTCCCCGGCCGGAGTAATGCGAGTGTAAATAAAACTGGCTGACGCTCCCACATAGGACTCCTGGCATTCTTTTACTCCCGGTTTTAAATTATCCACCTCTATTTCCTGTTTTTTCCCAGCCGGAATCCATCTTTTAACCAATGGATGCGAATACCACCCCTCGCGCCCGTCAGGAGACCCCCACAGAGTAAAAGTCAATAATTGTTTTTTGTAATCCACTTCGGTCTGCAGTAATAAATAATTACCCGTATCATTTAAAAATTTTAAATCTAAAATCGGATCATAAACCGTAGCGTCAGTCCCGGGATTTCTGTTTACCGGATCCAGATAATAACTCACCACCAAAGAATGATTGCGTCTTTCCGTAATATCCATGCCGGCATTCATGGCCATGCGGAAAAGCGTGGTTCCAATCTGGCACATGCCGCCGCCTACTTCCTTTTTAATTTCAGTACCCTTAATCACTAACTCGGGCAAATAACCGTTTTTCTCGGTAAAAGGACCGGCTGATTTTAAAGTGGAAAATTCTTCTTCCGGTTTAATAATAATCCCGTTTAATAATTTCACCGCGTGCGTGATATTTTTAATGCGATTGGTATGACTGCCGTAAAAAGTAGAGGTGCCGGAACCGATAATATCGGTAATCCCCAAATCGTTAATCTCGGACAATTTAATTTCCGATTCTATAATATTAGTGGATAAGCTGATGGTTTTACTGACCACGGCAGGATGATAATTCCTTTCAATAAAAGCCCTGTTTAACTCCTGATAAGTTTTATCCACATCCAAGGCCACTCCCGAACGGCTGGATTGGAATTCCTTGGCTTTGCCGTTTTCCATGATGAATTTCGCGTCTTCAGCCGGCCTCTCTACCTCCTTTTTCAAACCCTCTAAATATATCCCGACCGCTTCAGCCGATAGCCCAAAAACAAAACTATCGCCTTCTTTCTGCACTTCCAACCAGCTGGAATAAACATGAGAAGGAATCTTCCAATCTTTTCTGGCCTGGGTCTGGCTGTCAATATAGTTCAAATTGATATCGCCGTAAGAAAAAAGGATAGGCAATTCTTTTCGCGCGTCCGGCAAATCCTTGGTAGTAATGGTCGGTTCCACCACTTCAGCGGCCGCGGTCACGGGCACAAAATTCAGACTGGATATATTGCGGATAATTTCCCCCAATAGCGCGTTATAATCAAAAACTACACCGGTCTTTTCCGCCACAGTTTCATAATCCAAAGGCGATAAACTAACCACCCGGATAGTAGCGTTATTAGGCACTGTCCCGTAGTCATCCAATTTTTCCTGTAAAATTTTTAATAAATTCTCCTGGTCCACTACCACTACGGCTGGAACGCGCCGGCCAAACAAACGAAAATGCAAAGGCCGATAAACATTGTACAGCCAATTTCCATCGCGCCCGGCCAGCACCGCCTCCTTCAGAGTGGCTTCCGTGTCCAGTTTGATTAATTCTATGGCATTATCCGGATTAACGCTGGAAGCCAAATCCACACTGACTTCTTTCTGGCTGTCGGCTAAAATAACGGTGAGATTATATTTAAATAGTTTATTATTAAAATTTTCCAAAATATTCCGCACTTCATTAAAATCCAAAGCTCCCACATATTGCGAATCAATATACACCCCGGGATAAATCTTCCCTTCATAAGCTTGCAAATACCCAATCATGCCTACGGCCGCGCCAATCACTAAAACCGAAAACAAACCCGCGGCATAGAGGGTCAAATGGCGTAATTTTATCTTTTTTTCGGCTAACGGATTTTTATTTTCCAATAAAGTCATACTACTCTTCCACGACCATGATCGGGATATTAGAATTAGTGGCCAAAGCTTTGGGCAGACGGATGGTCAAGACGCCATGGCGATATTCAGCCTGGGCCAGTTCGGCTTTGACATCCACGGGCAAAACTACGGTGCGGGAAAATTTTCCCCAATAACATTCATGATGAAAAAAATGCGCGTCATCCGGCACGGGCGAATAACGCTCGCCCCGGATGGTCAATAAATCATTATGCAGATGCAATTCAAAATTTTGCGGAGGCGTGCCAGCCATGGGAGCGGTGATAATCAGCTCTTCCGGCGTTTCAGCCACATCCACGGTCAATTTTCCTTCATCATCATGCCCGGCCCACTCATCAGTCTGCTGTTGTAAAGACTCAAAAAACAAACCGTCGTTTTCCAACTGTTCTCCGACGCCAATGGGTAGTGAAACTATTTGCTCTTTTGATTCAAGCATGTTTTTGGCTTTAATACCAACATTATACCAACTTTTGTTGGATTATACAATAAAAGCCCTTAACGGGCTAAATCTTTTTCTCTTTCAACAAATTGCAAACAGCGGCCAATACCCAACCAACCGCATAACCGACGATAAAGGTGAAGACTACAAGCAACAGGGCATGTCCCCAACGAAAACCAATTATAGAATAAGTAAGCTGGATGTGATGCAAAGATAAAATCTTATCCATCATGGGCTTTGCTAAATTCAAACCAATCAAAATCATCCATAACAAATGAGCGACACCCATAAGAATGCCTCCGGTGAGGCCGAATAATTTTTTGTTAACCATATTTTTCACCTCCTTTCCTGTAGAGAAGATACTCTTATGGCTATTATACAACAAACTGATATCAGAAGGAAATTGATGGTGGCCACCCTATTGCTAATGCAACAAGGTGGCCACCGATGTGGCGAGTCATGGAAAAACCTACTTACCTTTCCCGTTCAGCAAGTGCCCGACCTTGTTCAGCGTGGCCGCGATGACCTTCTCCATGATGCCGCGCGCTCCGCATTCTTCCAACACTTTAACACCCTCCTCTGTAGCTCCACCTTTGGAAGTAATGGCCTTACGCAAATGTTCGAATTCTGCGGTGGGATTCTGCTCGGCCAGCACTGCCGTCCCTCGCACCATCTGCACCATTAGCTCATGCAGACGATCCTTGGGGAATCTTTTTCCCGCCTTCTCTATCTCTTCCAGAAAGTAATAGAGAAAGGCCGGACCGCAGCCGAACAAAGCCGTGGCGCAAGCCAGGTCATCCTCATCAGTAGCGCGATACTCTTTGCCCAACTGACCCAGGAACTCAAGAACCTGCGCCTCATACTCCTTTTCCAGATCTCGGCAGTACCACACCGTAACGCCCTCACCATATTCAGCCGCCAGATTGGGCATGGTTCGCACTACCCGGTAATGTCGCAATCCCTTGGCCAGGGCGGACACGGTCGCGCCAGCCACCACAGAGATCACCAAGCACGACGGGAGCAATTTGCCACCCAATTCAGCATAGATCTCCGACAGGTTGACCGGCTTCACGGCCAAGACAACCACTTCCGCCTCCAGAGCCGCGTTATTGCCGATGGTAATGTTGGCCTGGGACAAAGTGGGATGCGCGAGCCAGCGCGCCCGAGCCTCTTCGGAATGCGCGGTCAGGGTGACATTCACTCCGCGTTTCACCAGTTGAATGGCCATAGCCGAACCCATCTTGCCGGCCCCGATGATGACGACCTCATTTCGTTTTTCCATGACTCTTCCTCCTTTTGTAAAAGAACAGATGCGCACCCGATATTGGCCGCTCTCTGATTTCTACTAAAAGAAGATAAAAATCACACAGTGGCCAACAACGGCAACTGCGGAGGTTGTGATTGAAGACTGTTTTTGAAAATAAAAATTTGAGTCATATAAAACAAAAACCGGCCTATTAATTGCCGGTTACATAAACAAAAACACACGCGGTTTATGCAACCGGGTGGTTAGGCGGGAATAGATTAACTATTTGGTTGAGTTCCATAGTGTTTTTACTATATCACTGGCTCTGGCAGGTGTCAAATATTTAAGACTTTGAATGGAATAAATATTCTAAATTCAAATTTTTTAGATTATAGACCTCAACTACAGTATCATCCTGCCATACTTGTAAAATTTTTCCATCCCAATCTAAAAAATCAAAAGGTTCGGTAGTACTTTTAAAATACGAGTAAATCTTATCGTATTGAGATTGAAGAATTTTATATCTCATAAAATTATGCGAGACGATAGTACCCACGCGACACGAAATCAAGATAACCTTTATCTCGTAGAAACTGTAGCTGCTGCCGAATTTTATCTTTAATATGTTTATTTTCTGGGTGTAATCTACTCAATTCCCCTTCAAACGCATATACATCACCAAGTGTAAAATCTTTTTTGTCAATTTTATCAACGCAACGCATCATATCAAGCAACCAACCTTTTGCCGATATTTCTTTTTCTTCTCTCAAGAATAAAGTTTTCTTCCAATTAGACAACACTTTTTCTTTTGGCTCAATCTGTTTGTCGTGAACAAAAAATATTTTTCCGGTTTGAGGAATATTTTTGAGAACGATATTGCAACCGACCCAGCCAGCCCGTTGTGCTGTTGGCGCCAAAGGTTTTCTTTTTTCTATTATCTCCGGGACAAAAAAATGTTTGGGAATAACCAAAAAATTTATTACTTCAAAATTTGCCAAATAATAGTTTAACAAGAAAAAATTTGGATTATTGCTGCTTGTGAGCCGCTCTAGCATTGTTCGATACGCACCATCCACAATTTTTGCGCCCAGTGTATCTTGCTTACTTTTCAGCTCATAATCCTCATGGCAATGCGAGCAATAAAAATCAGCGACAGGTTGATTGTTCGGATACTTATCAATATTAAGATGTCCGCAATTTGGGCAAAAGATGGATTCATCAACCCAATGTTCGGTTAAAACACGCACCTTTTGCGATGCGTTTTTATAATTTATGGCCAATTTTTCATCCAATATTAACCTCATATTTCAGTCAATTTTCCACCATTTTACCTATCTGTGGATAACTTGACAAAAACGCTATTTTTCTGGTATATTATATCTGTGTTGAAAAGCACCGTCACCTGAACGATACCAGGATCGTATTCACTCCTCCGACCCCTAAAAGGTCGGAGTGTTGTTTTTTGTATAATATAAAAAACTTTTAAGGGTCTCGGCAGGGATAAATTTGTCAGCGACTGCCTCCAGTTCTTTACTCATACGTGTACGGGTACACACTACCACCACTTTCTTACCTTTTTCTTTTAAATAGCTTAGCAGACCTCCAAAATCGCTATCACCGGAAAATAACATTACCGTATCGTATTTATTAATTTTAGTGAGCATGTCCATTGTCATCTCGACATCAAAATTACACTTTGGTCTCTTACCTAAAAACTTACCATCTTCATCATAATGTGGAACCATTTTAATCTCTTTGGTTTTGACTTGAAAACCGCTCTTTTCTGCTTTATCTACTCGAAAAATAGAACCACGACTTTTAATATTTTCTCGATGATCCTTTGGTAAACCCAGTTGTGTTTTAAAATATCCATAATAAAAAAATTTTTTCTTAGGTTTGACCCAACCGCAGATCTCGGATAATTTAGCAATGTCTATTTCCTTACAAAACCGAAATTTGTTTTCTTCTGGCCAAAAATCCTTAGCCCACGGACGGACATTACCAAAATCTATAAAGGCGAAAACATTACCAAATTGTTTTGGATCAAAAAGATAATGTTGCCCCCTAAACGATTCTAAATCCATATCTTATTTCATTAAATCGTCAAGCGTAGTATACGTTTTTTACACAAAACCGTCAATCAAAAAAGAATGTCTTAAAAACACTCTTTTCCGTTTGCAGGGGCGCACGGACTTGAACCGTGAAAAGCAGTTTTGGAGACTGCTGTGATACCATTTCACTACGCCCCTAAAGAAAAGGACAGAAATTACCATTCTGTCCCGTTTCAACTGTTATTTCGTTTCTTTGTGCATGACATGCTTTTTGCAATGACGGCAATATTTCTTTACTTCCAGCCGTGTCTTCAATATCTTCTTATTTTTCTTGGAAAAATAATTGACACGCTTGCAAGCCGTGCACTCCATTTTGATCATGTTATCTTGGGACATACAATCTAAATTGTTTATTAATAACTTGGTGGGCAGGCTAGGATTCGAACCTAGGAAGGCTGAGCCAGCAGATTTCACTTATCTCTAAGTTTCCTTAAAGCGTGGACTATATCTTTACCCGCGAAGGGTACTCTGGTATCTAGTCTCTACGGCGCCCTCGACTGTTTCGAGGTTCCCACGGTATTAGCATGGCTTTAGCTTTAGCTTTCACCGTTATCCCAGAGAGTTCATCCTAAGGTTACCCCCAGGAGCTGCCTTTATACGACAGTCTGCCCCTTTTGACCACTCAGGAACCTGCCCATTATTCAAAAAACTTGTAAAACGTCTACTATGTTTCTGATTAGAGAAACCTATTTCTCTATAATATTTTAGGACATCATCTTTTCTTGTTAAATAAATTTTATAACAGCTTATGCGTGATGGATGAAAACCTAGTCTCTTCAGTATAATAGAAGCTGTTTTTAAAATTGGCAATGATCTGTTACACAGAGAAATCTGTACACGACCAGCTCTTAACCTGTAAACCGAACCATCTGTATCTATTAAGCCGCGCACAACTGCCTTCATGAAAATTTTCTTTTTCTTGCACCAGGCTGGGATATCTACTTGCGCTTTTACCTTATTCAGAGCTAGGCCACCGGCTAACAACCAACGAACAGCAACTGTAGAACCAAAGTATGCCACCTTCTCTCCCCTTTTTCTAGAAATCTTTGGTTTTACTTGGAACAACTCCCCCATCATCTTCGCTACATATTCTGCATATTGATCCTCTTTAGTGCCTAAAGTCACTGTTACTTGTGTAGGCTTGAGATTGCCATCTCCTAAAAGAATCCCGATCAATTCTGCTAATTTCGCTGAACGCTTGGGTAGCCGTACCTTGTGTATATTATTGAACCCTTCCTTTCTGTGTCTAGCAACTTTTATACCTAGTCTAACTAGTCTTTCGTAAACAGTAGTTTGGCCTAATCTTAACTCCTTTGCTATCTGCTCTATGGTTTTATTCTCCTTTACATACAGCTCAGATAGCTCTTTCTCTTTAATTTTTTCCTCAATTTTATTCCACCTCCTTGGCATAAAATTAAGTTAGAGCCGGGAACAGGAATCGAACCCGCGACCCGCAGTTTACAAAACTGCTGCTCTACCAACTGAGCTATCCCGGCAGCTTGAGCCGTTGAGCGGATTTGAACCGCTGACCACCTCCTTACCATGGAGGTGCTCTACCAACTGAGCTACAACGGCATTACATCTTCCCTATTTTCTCCTTCCACTCAATTAGTTTCTTATTATCCGGATTGACCAATCTTAGTTCGTTATAACTCTCTTCCGCTACTGGCTTATTGCCGCATATTATAGCAATTTCTATCAATAAGTCAAGGTACTTTGGATTCTTTGGCTCCAATTCCACGGCTTGGGTAATGGCTTCCTGGGCCGTTTGGGGCTGGCCGACTTTGAGCAATAATTCGGCCAAGTGATAAAACCGCGTGGATAAAGAATCATTGACCAAGACCGCCTGCTGATAATATTGAATCGCCTCTTCCAAATCCCCCTGGCTCTCGGCAATCTCGCCCAGTTTCACCATCACCACATCATCATTGGGGTCCAGCTGAAGCAAAAAACGATAAGTTTCGCGCGCTTCTTCCAATTGCCCCTTGGCATAATAGGCGTCGCCCAAACCGCGATAAGCCGGCGAACATTTCACATCCACTTTAATCGCTTCAATAAACAACTCTTCGGCTCGGTCATAGTCCCCGTTCTGCAGCCATTGTTCGGCCTGTTGGACTAGCTCGTTGGATTTTTCTGTTTTCTCGGTTTGATTTACTTCTTTCTTTTTGGTTTTGTTTTTTAAAGTCTGTTCATGATGCCACAGCCGTTCCACTTTGCCCATATATATCCGAAAACGCAACTGCAATATTCCCCAGACCTTAGCTAACGGTCCAAAACGCTTGAACCAAATTTCTTTCATTTGCCTGGCCCGCGTTTCTATTCTCTTGGATAAAATTTCTTTTTTCTTTCTTGATTCCTGCTCTTCCGGCAGATTTTTTACATCCAAATTGGTTATTTGAGGAAATTTTCTGGAAACGATAAAAATAACTCCCGCGACGCAAAGCAATATGACGATGAGAAAAATTACATTGTACATACTTTTACGATCTCCACCCAACTTTCCAATTTGGCTGAAGCTCCGCCCACTAAAACGCCTTGCACATGCTCTTGACGCAGATAATCGGCCACATTATTGGGGCGCACGCTTCCGCCATACAAAAGAACGGGTATTATACCAGGCATTAGCTCGCCCATCAAGTCATTGATGTATTTATGCGCCTTTTCCGCTTCAGCCGGATCACAGGCATTGCCCGTGCCAATCGCCCAGACCGGTTCATAAGCCACGATTAATTCTCGTCCGGCCGGCCAGGTTAAACCATCAAAAGCCGCTCGTAACTGAATCTCCACCGCCTCCAAAGTCTTGCCCGCGTCTCTTTCTTCGGTTCTTTCTCCCGCGCATAACACGGGAGTCAGCCCGGCGCCCAATACCGCCTCTATTTTCTGCCTCACTTCGTGATTAGTTTCGTGAAATAGATGACGGCGCTCGGAATGGCCCACCAGAGCATACTGACTGCCCGCGGCCGCGCACATTGGAGCCGAGACTTCCCCGGTGTACCCGCCTTTATCCACCCAATGAACATTCTGCGCTCCCACGGCTGTTACAGCTCCCCGCATAACTTTGGCTACCTCATTCATGGCCAGAGCGCTAGGAAACAAAACCATTTTTACTTTATCGGCAAAACCGGCTTCCTCCTTTTTTAAGGCCGTAGCTAAATTGACGCTTTCCGCCAAATCCAAATACATTTTCCAGTTCGCAAAGAGGTAATATTTATCTTCAAACTTGGACATATGCGATTGATTATATCCTCTCCCGAGGCTGATGAATTAAGCGATCATCTTTAAAACTTTTTCTTTTTTTAACGGGCCAATAGCCGCCAAGCGCATCTGATCAAAATCAAAAATTTTCTTGGCCATGGCTTTTACTTCTTCGGCCGTCACTTGTTTTACCTGCTTCAACATTTCCTCGGGCGTCTCTATTTTCGGCATAAACCAAAATTGTTTGGCATACCATTCGGCTTGAGCGCTGCTTTCTTCCATGCTCAAAGCCATCCGGCCGGAAATGCTATTCTTGGCATCGCGCAACTCGTTATCCGTCACTCCGCCGGTGGCGATTTTTATCAATTCCGCTTTAATCACCTGCAAAGCTTCGGGCAAACGGGCTGGGTCCAATCCGGCGCGCACGCAAGCCATGCCCGCGTCCCTGAAACTTGCGCCAGCCGATTGAATCACATAAGCCAACCCCCGCTTTTCCCGCACTTCCACGAACAAACGCGAACTCATGCCCCCGCCTAAGATGTAGAGCATGATAGCAGACGCGTAACGCCGAGAATCGGTCAAACTTAATCCGGGAAAACCCAAAATCACATGCGCCTGGTCCACCTTGCTTTCTTTTACTGCCACCCGGTCGGCCAAACTTAATTTTCTTTTCGGCCAAACAAATTTAACAAAACTATTTTTATTGCGCTTTTTTTCACTTTCTTTTTTTTGCTCGGGCGCGAAATATTTTTCTACCAGTTGATTTAATTTTTTCTTATCAAAATGTCCGGCCACCACCAAAACCATATTGGAAGGACTGTAGGCGGATTTGTAATAATGCCAAAGCTCGTCCCGGCTTAATCCTTGAACGGTTTCTTTGCTTCCGCCCTCATCCCAACCCAACGGACAATCGCCGAGAATCAAACGGTCAAACAATAAATTGATAAACATGGTGGGATTGTCTTCATACATCCGCAACTCTTCCACAATCACGCCTTTCTCTTTATTCATCTCCACTTCATCCATTTTGGAATGAAAAACCATGTCCGAAAGCAAATCATAGGCCAGCTCCTGCTTGGCGCTGTCAATTTTTACATAATATCCGGTGTATTCTTTGCCCGTAAAAGCGTTGAAATCCGCGCCCACGGCTTCCAAGTCCCGCGTAATATCCAGAGCGGTCGGCCGTTTCAAAGTGCCCTTAAACATCATGTGCTCGGCAAAATGCGACACTCCGGATATCTTCTTGTCTTCATAGCGCGAGCCAATCGGTAAAAGCGCCAAAACTGTGGTAGCTTTGGTGCCGGACATTGGAACTGCAATCAAGGACAGTCCATTTTTTAATTTGGAATGATAAATCATAATTTATCTCCGATTCAAACCGTCATTTGCCGGCGTAGATAACCGGGAAGTTCGGAAATGGAAACGCGCTCTTGCTCCATGGTATCGCGGTCGCGCACGGTCACTTTTTTATCTTCCAAAGAATCAAAGTCCACAGTCACGCAATACGGCGTGCCAATCTCGTCCTGACGGCGATAACGCTTGCCGATACTTTGCGTTTCATCGTAATCCACCGCGTATTCTTGACGCAAATCATCGGCAATAGATTTAGACAGATGTCTTAACTCCTCTTTTTTGGATAAAGGCAACACGGCCACCTGAATCGGCGCCAGATGTTTGGGAAATTTCATCACCACCCTGCTTTCAGTCTCCCCTTCTTTAGCGGTCGGAGCTTCTTCCTCGTGATAGGCCTCAAGCAAAGCCACTAACAGCATCCGGTCAATGCCAAAAGTCGGCTCTATCACATGGGGCAAAAATTTCTCACCCGTTTCCGGATCAGTATAGCGCAAATCCTGCCCGCTCATTTGCTCATGGCGGGCCAGATCAAAATCCGTGCGATAGGCAATGCCGTGCAATTCTTTCACCCCAAACGGATATTTATAATCAATATCCACCGTGCGTTTGGAATAGTGAGCCCGCTCGCCATCCGGAATCTCGCGCCACACTAAATTATCCATGTTTATTCGCATGGCCTCCTTCCACCATCGTTTAATTTCACCCAGCCACATCTCAAAAACTTTTTCCCAGTCTTTGGGATTGATAAAATACTCAAACTCGCCGATTTCAAATTCGCGGGTGCGGAAAATAAAATTGCCGGGCGTAATCTCATTTCTAAAACACTTGCCTATTTGCGCGATGCCGAAAGGCAAGCGGCGGCGAGTAATATTTAAAATATTTTTAAAATTAACGAACATTCCGCCGGCCGTCTCCGGACGCAGATAAGCGGTGGTGGAAGTATCGTCAGTCGTGCCCAAAAAAGTCTTAAACATCAAATTGAATTTTTTGGGCGCGGTTAATTTACCATCGCATTCCGGACAACTCAAATCACCCGCTGTTTTGGCTTTGGCTTTGTCATATCCGGGTTTCAATGCTTCGGCTTCCAGCAGATGGTCAGCTCTGAATCTTTGATGGCATTTCTTGCATTCCACCAATTCATCGCTAAAATTTTGCAAATGCCCTGAAGCTTCCCAGACCTTCGGATTCATGATAATGGCTGAATCCATCGGCGTCATATCATCACGCTCTTGCACAAAAAATTTCCACCACAGGGATTTGATATTTTGTTTAAGCAAATGCCCCAAAGGGCCGTAATCCCAGCTATTGGCCAAACCGCCGTAAATTTCCGAACCGGGGAAAATAAAACCGCGGCGCTTACAAAGTGAAACCACTTTCTCCATTAAATCAGAATTGCCCATAATATTGAGTTAAGATTCAAGACAGAGAATTTTTAAACGGTATTAATCTCCTTTTCTTTTTGTTCTCCCAGACGCGCGACCTGATCATTGTGTTCCTTAACCATCTTCTCCAAATCTTCCTGCAAACGAAATTTATCATCTTCGGTGATTGATTTGTCTTTTTCTTCCCCGCCAATCAAACCGCGAACCTCTTCGCGCACTTTACGAATGCCGACTCTCGCCTGCTCTATTTTTTGACGCAAGACCTTGGTCAGTTCCTGCCGGCGCTCGGTAGTCAGCTCGGGCAAAGGAAGACGGATTAATTTCCCGTCATTGACCGGATTGATGCCTAAACTTGATTCCCTGATTCCTTTCTCCACCGCGGCCATAATGCTCTTATCCCAGGGCTCAATGTTCAGCGTCTTGGGGTCAGCCACGGTAATGGAAGCTACGGATTTAAGCGGTTGCCTGGCGCCATAGGCCTCAACAGACAAATCCTCCACCATGGCCGTGGACGCCCGTCCGGTGCGCAAACTGGTGATGTCGTGTTTAAAAAATTCCACCGCCTTCTCAAAATCTCCTTTAAAATCATTGATATTCATATTTTAAATTAATTTAAGCTGGTAAATCCCATGAATAAAACATTAGGGTCGTCAGGATGAATCATGAGCAAAGTCGGCACGGTATTGGTTGGGAGTTTTTTAGTCACCCAATTTACGCCTCCGTCCGTTGATTTGTAAAAAGTGGAACGCACATGCACATTTTTATCGCCCAATATCGTGCCGGTATAGTAGATTTCCTTTTGATTTTTAGGATTCATGGCAAAAGCGTAAATGTTCACACTGCCTGGCGGAGTGATTAATTTAATATCAGCCCAGGTTTTTCCGGCATCATCTGAACGCAAAATGCCATATTTGCAAATCCAAATCAAACTATCTTTCTTGGCGCTGTTCAAAATCAAACGATAAAAATCTTTACCTCCGCTATAGCCGGCCAAACCTTCGCCTAATTCCACCCAATCTTGCCCGCGATTGTCCGAACGATAAAGCCCGTCCCGATAAGTAGCCAAATACAATCGGCCGGGCGACAAAGGATCAACGATTAAATGCTGTAAGTATATGCCCAGCCGTTGAATCGTCCGCCAGCTCTTGCCCGCGTCGCGGCTGACCAAAACATCACCGCCCAATTGCGCGGCATAAACGGAATTATTATCTTTATAGTCCACGGCCAATGACACAAACCTCTCGCTGGCCCGCCCTTCGGTAAAAATGGTTTTCCAAGTTCTGGCGCAATCTTCGGTTTTATATATTTTGCTGGCATCAGCCGCATAAATAGTGCACTTATCCTTGGGATCAACGGCTAAACCGTATAGAAAGCTTCCGGCCAGCGCCGGCGCGGTTTTCCAACTATCTCCGTTATCATATGTATAATACAAACCCTGCCCGCGGGTTGTGATATAGAAAGCGTTGGAATCGCTCGGATCAGGATAAGACCGGAACACCTTCAAACCGGCGATGCTCAACACGCCCTTGACCGAAGGTAAAACGGTAATCGGCTGCCAAATGTCTCCCTTGTTGCCGGAACGATACATGCCCATCGGACCTTCGGCTGACCCGCCGAAAGAAATACAACTGGCGCCGGTCAAAGCGACAAGAGCTAAAAGTGAAAATAAAATTATATACCTCCTCATATAATTTAAAAGCTTATATCTTTAATAATAATTGTTCAAATAATAACGGCGCGTTGATGTTTTGGCTCAACAAAACTTTCGTTTCTTCCAGAGCCGTGATAAATCGGGCGGTGGCCGGCGCCTCTATTTTTTTTATTTTAGAAATCTCAACGGCCCATTCATTGTTCGTGTTTTGTCCCGAGCTCATCAGCATTAAATCACGCCAGAGCATAATCCAAATATCCAAAACTTTTTGCAGTTTCCTCTGCCGTCTGACAGTGTCTTCTTTTCCGGCAAAAAGTTCTTCAATCGCTTTTAATTTTCCGTAAAAAGGCGCGCCCGCGATTTTAGTCCAGCGTTGCAACTCGGCAATATACCGGGCGATTTTTTCCGGATCTTCGGCCAGCTCTCGCGCTCGGCCCGGACGGCCCCAAGAAAAATCAGCCGCGCGTTCCGCCTCGCCCGCCTCATAACCCATGCCGGCCAATCCGGTTTTAATTTCCGCCTCGCTAACCAAATTGAAAAAAAACAACTGACAGCGTGAGCGAACCGTAGGTAAAACCGCGCTTTCATTCTCCGCCAAAAGAAAAAATACTCTTTTTTCTCCCGGCTCTTCCAAGCTTTTTAAAAGAGCGTTGGCTGATTCCGCGTTTAACAGTTCGGCTTCATCAATTATGACCACCTGATAACCGCCCATCCAGGAACGATTTTGCGCACGGAGCCGGAGAGTTCGGGCCTGGGCGATGGAAATATTTTTCTTTAATTTTCCCGTTTTCTCGTCAGTTTCGCGTTCCAAATAGCAAAAATCCGGATGCTGAAATAATTTTTCTTCAGTCGTGGCCAAGAGTTTAGCTCCGATATTTCTAGCTACCGTACGCTTGCCCACTTGATTATATCCTAAAAAACAATAGGCATGCGATAAATCTCCGCTTTTGATGGCGTGGTTAAAAAAATCGATAATAGCCTGGTGTCCGATAATCATGCTATATACTATAATGATAACAAAATACGGCCATTAAGGCAACCTGCCGATGCTCTTCCAAACCTCATGGGCAAATCCGGCCCAAGAATATTTTTTCACCAGCTCCAATCCGCGTTCGCGATACTGTTCTCGTTGTTGGTCATCAGATAAAATTTCTCCGGCTCCGCGGGCAATATCCGCGCTCTCCAGCGGATCAACATAAACCACGGCCCCCGCGCCCACTTCCGGCAAAGAACCGCCTTGAGCCGCCACGACCGGACAACCGCAAGCCGCGGCTTCCAGCAAAGGCAAGCCAAAACCTTCATAAAGCGAGGGGAGTAAAAATAATCGGGCATGGTTGAGCAGGCGGAGAGAATCATCCTTGTCCACCCAGCCCAATTCTTTGATGTCAGCCCGATAAGGCGACTGCTCTATTTCTTTTTTTATTTCTTCATATCCCACTCCGGGCCGGCCCCCCAAAACTAACTGTAAATCAAAATCTTTTTTTAACAGATTAAAAGCGCCCACCATTCGTCGCGTGTTTTTCTTGGTTTCCAGACGATTGATGGCCAACAAAAATGGTTTATCAATTTTATATTTTCGCAGGACAGCTTGGCCGGAAGATTTTTCGTCATCAGCTAAAAGATGAAAATCTTCCGCTTCATAACCCAAAGCCGCTACTATGATTTTTTTCAAATCAACGCCAAAATATTTATTCAGCTCCTGCCGGCTGAATTCCGAAGGGGTGATAATCAAACCCGCTTTAGACGCGATCCGTTGATTCATCCATTTCAAATATTGCCGTCCCCAGAAATTATACGCCTCGGGATGAACCGCGAAAGCGCTGTCGTGAACAATGACCACGGTCTTCCGAGGACAAAAAAAAGGGACCAGCTGGCCGGGGGCGATAAAAATATCCGGCGGTTGGCGCCATAATTCCCAAGACAAACGCAATTGGCTCCATAATTTATTCAAAGGCCAAGATAAAATTTTCGCGCTCCAATTGGGCGGCAGGACTTCTAAACCATTGCGCAAAGGAATGTTGGAATACAAAACCACCCTCGCTTCCGATGGTATGATTTTTTTTAATTCCTGAATCAGCTTAAAACAAACCTGCTCCACGCCCGTCCGCGGTTGTTTGTTGGCGTGCGCCGCTTCAATACCAATGAGCATACAAATTGATATATAGACAAGAAATTATCTTTGAGCCGCATTGCGGAGCCGCCGCAACAAATTGTGAAAATTTTGTAGCAAAATGTAATGCGACTATCTGCCTTTTACATTTTGCGTGGACAAAATTT
>CAZXFG010000011.1:0-1167 GCA_964640515.1 uncultured Gammaproteobacteria bacterium
CGGGTTTGAGTTTTTTAAAACAGCCTTTCGGCCGTTTTAATAGTGTTTATACTATAGCACCAGCCGGCCGGAAAGTCAAGTGGATGGTTAAATGTCCAGATTTTTGACGCTTTTAGCGTAAGTTTGGATAAATTTCTTGCGCGGTTCCACTTCGTCGCCCATCAATGTTTCAAAGGTCTCATTGGCCAGTTCGGCATCTTCAGCCGTTACTTTTTTCATCAAGCGTCTGGCGGGATCCATGGTAGTTTCCCAGAGTTGTTCCGGATTCATTTCTCCCAAACCTTTGTAGCGCTGGATATTTATTTTAATTCCATTGACCACCAGTGATTCCGTATTTTCTCCGTCCTCCGCGTCCTTAATTTCTTCAGCGGCCTTATCTTCTTTTAGTACGGCTTTGGCTGTTTTAGCGTCAGATTTGCGTTGGGTGATTTCTTTCAATACTTTTTCTTTTTCTTCTTCATTGTAGGCATAATGCATTTCTTTTCCATATTTTACGCTGAAGAGAGGAGGTTGGGCGATAAAGATATGGCCTTGGGTGATAAGTTCGGGGAAGTAGCGGTAAAAAAAAGTTAACAACAGAGTGCGGATATGCGCGCCATCCACATCCGCGTCAGTCATGATGACAATGCGATTGTACCGCAGTTTGGATATTTCAAAAGCTTCGCCAATGTTGGTGCCTAAAGCGATAATCAAAGATTTGAGTTCGTTGTTGGTCAGGATTTTATCCAACCGCGCGCGCTCTACATTCAGCACTTTGCCGCGCAGGGGGAGGATGGCTTGGAGTTCGCGGTTGCGTCCTTGTTTGGCGCTGTTATGCACAAAGACGCCGCTGGCTAGAGCAAAGTTGTGGGTATTTGGCACTTCTATATCGTATACATCTATCCGTTTTTCTATTTCCTCTATCCGTTTTATTTTGTGATTGTAATTAGCGACTGTTTCTAGAAATAGTTGTTGGTTATTGTTGAAGAATCTCTGTATTAAAGTTTGTAGACTGAGGATGTTATTATTTCTTTTTGGCAAGGCACAACGAATTTTATCATAACAAGTTAAGACATTTTGTTTTTGTTCTTGAATTTGTTTGGCAAAAGATAAACTATGTTTTAGATAAGTTTGCGTATAAGCTGTTTTTCTTTTTGTTCTAAATTCCGGAGTCCATTGTTCTTTAGT
>CAZXFG010000011.1:1267-17420 GCA_964640515.1 uncultured Gammaproteobacteria bacterium
CCCATTGTTTTTTTGCGCGGGTGCTCAATAATCCAGAAATGCGTCTCATGGCGGTTGATATTTTTTTTCTGTATTCCGTCGTGCGTTTAATTTGATTGCACTTAGCGATAGTAGCCGGAGTGTGTAGAGTTTTTTTTGCGTGTTTACGGTGAATATCCAGATGCTCTTCGGGGTTGAGCCGAGTGATGTTATCAGGATTATTATTCAGCTTATTAAAATTTAAGTGATGCTTATGCGAACCGTTGTTTATATCATATTCACCATGAACCAAGTTGTATTGATCGGCTAGAAGATGAGTAAATATCCATTTTGAGGTTTGCGGGTTGAGGACCATTTCGTAGCCCTCTATGGTGATGCGCCCTTCTTTTTTGGATATTTTTTTGTGCAAGGGCATGAGACTAAAACCCGGTTGCAGATTTTGCGCTTCAGCGTAGGTACCGTCGCGCAACATAAATTTATGGTTAGGAGTACATATTATCTCTTTGTCGTTATCCAGCACCACTTTTATTACCCGGGTGTTAGTTTTGGTGCGACGGGGATTTGTAATTTTTTCTACACCGATAAATCCGTCTTCTTTAATAGTGTAGCAGTAGTTAGTTTTTCCCTGTTGCCATTCTTTAATGAGTTCTTTAAAACTAAGTTGGCGTGAATCAGCTAAGGATATTTTTGTATCGCCATCGAAACATCCTCCGGCGCTGTCTCCTTCCACGATGAATAATTCAGATTCGCTGGCATCGCGGCTGGAACAATCAGCCAGTTTTCCCGGCAAGGTAAAACCTTCCATGACTCCTTTACGAAGGATAGTGTCTCGGGCAATCTTAGCCGCGTTGCGGGCTTTGGCGGCCAGTACGCATTTACCGATGATTGCTTCCGCGTCCTTGGGATGTTCTTCCAGGAAAATAAGGAAATTATCTCCCATGATAGCTTCCACGGCCGTGCGGGCTTCAGTGTTGCCCAGTTTGGATTTAGTTTGGCCTTCAAACTGCGGTTCTCTGATTTTGATAGAAATAATGGTATTTAAACCTTCGCGCGCGTCTTCGCCGGTCAGGTTGGGATCTTTTTCGCGTAAAATATTTTTGTTGCGGGCGTAAGTGTTTAAACTGCGGGTGAGGGCGGTGCGAAAACCCTGCACATGCGTGCCTCCGTCCTGATTGAAGATATTGTTGGTGAAAGCGAACAGGGATTCAGTATATTCACTGCTGTATTGCAGAGCGATTTCCACATGCACTCCTTCATAATCCTTGTCCACATAAAAAATATTTTCATTTTTGGCTTCTTTGTTCTGATTCAAATGGCGGACATAGGAAGCGATACCGCCTTCAAAATAAAATTGATAAATTGGATTTGGAAACTGCAGAGCGGTTTGGTCGGCTTCTTTTTCTTCGGGCGGGCGTTCATCTTTTAAGATGATGCGTACGCCTTTAGTAAGGTAAGATGTCTGGCGAACATGATCCACGATGATTTTCCATTCGTAATCCAGAGTTTCCATAATGGTATCATCCGCCCGGAAGGTGATGGTAGTGCCGGTATCCTTGCAATTTCCCAAAGTTTGCACTTTTTTTACCGGCTGTCCGCCATTTTTATATTCTTGCACCCAAATTTTTCCGTCGCGGTGCACCTCGGCTTTAACATAAGAAGACAGGGCGTTGACCACGGAGACGCCGACGCCGTGCAAACCGCCGGAAATTTTGTAACCATCATTGCCGAATTTTCCACCGGCGTGCAATACGGTCATTACGACTTCTAAAGCGCTGATTTTTTGCGTGGGGTGGATGTCCACCGGAATTCCGCGGCCATTATCATGAACCGATACCATGTGGTCTGGAAGCAGAGAAATGGATATTTCATTACAAAATCCGGCCATGGCTTCGTCAATCGCGTTGTCCATGACTTCCCAAACCAGGTGATGCAAGCCAACGGCGCCCGTGGAACCGATGTACATGCCCGGACGCTTGCGCACCGCTTCCAATCCTTCCAAAACGGTGATATCTTTGGCGCTGTAAGATCCGCCGGAGGAGGTTTTGGTTTTGGGCGGTTTGACCGGCAGAGGTTTGGTTAAAGATTTAGGTTTTTCGGTTTTTAGAGTTTCGGATTTCGGAGTTTCCAAAAGTCGTCCTTTTTGCACTTTTCTAATAGGCATAAATATCAATAATATCAATTTTAATACAGAGATATTTTATCATATTTGAGACAGAAGGGCAAGGCGTGGTATAATATATTTACTTAAAATCCGTATGCTTAATTTGTATAATGCCAATTCACACGAAATCGCGCCTCTGCCTAAACCGCCGTCCGGATCAGGCAAGACCGCTTTGAATAAAAGCAAGACCTTTTCGTTTGAAAAATATATCGACCCGACCGGTGATTTGCCTACCTCCAAGTTTAAATTGGGGTTATGGTATGTGGCGCGCAAGGTATTGTTGTATAAAATCTTAGTGGGAGGATTAGCGGGTTTGAGCGCTATTTTTTGGCTGTATAGTTTGTGGCAATGGGGGAGTTATCTTATTTTTGGTTTGAGCGCTGACCGGCAGTTGGCCGAGGATATGTCCATTTCACAAAATTACACTCTTCTCAATAAAAATTTTGAGGCCCAGCATTTGCAAGTCGCCGGGACGCGAGTGTTGATTAGCGGAGTAGATAAGTATGATATCGTTTCCGAGGTGGCCAATCCGAATCCCCGTTTTTTGGTGGAATTTGATTACTATTATTCTTTAGGCGGAGAGGCCAGAACTTCAGTTCAGCGCGCGTTGCTCTTGCCGGGAGAAAGTCGTCCGGTGGCTTTTCTCGGTTATGCCGATGGACAACCGAACAGCGATGCCAGCTTGGTATTGGAAAATGTCGCTTGGCAGAGAATTGACGCCCACCAGGTGCCGGATGTTGAAGCTTGGAAAGCCGATCGGTTGAATCTGGTGGTGAAAGATTTTAGTTTTACCGGCTATCGCGATCTTTCAGGGGCCAACGCGCATGTGGTTAATTTTAAGCTGATGAATGACAGTATCTATGGTTACGATGAGCCGCGCCTGCAAGTCGGTTTGTATCAAAATGAGAGTTTAGTGGGTATTTTGCCTTTACAGCTGGCTAAGTTGCGTTCGGCGGAAACAGCGGAGGTGGATTTGCGCAGTTTCGCGCCGGATTTGCAGGTGACAGAAATAAAAATTTTTCCTCTGATCAATATATATGACGAGGAAGTTTACCTTCGGCCCGAATGATTGACGATGGTCGGTGATCTGTTGTAAAGTTTCCTGGTTATGCCTTTTAAACCCGGACGATTAAATATCGGTCGTTTTGATCTGATTTTGGTCACGGCGGTTTTGTTTTTGTCAGCCATCGGTCTATCGGCGATTTATAGCGTGGATTTATCCAGCGGATCGGAGTTGATTTATTTTAAAAAGCAAGCCATCGCTTTGGTCATTGGATTGGTTTTGATGCTGGCCGCCGGATTTACTCGCCATACTTTTTTCCGCGCCATGGCCAAATGGTGGTATTTAGCGTCATTATTTTTATTGGCGCTGGTTTTATTGTTCGGCCAAAGAATCAGAGGCACCACCGGCTGGTTTGTCTTGGGCGGTTTTTCTTTTCAGCCGGTGGAATTGGCTAAGGTCGGCTTGATTTTACTCTTGGCTTATATTATTTCTCGCTTTGGACGCCGTTTTGAAAGTCCGCTGTTCTTTTTTGGCACCGGGGCCGTGACTTTGCTGATGATGGGCTTGGTGATGTGGCAGCCGGATTTAGGTTCGGCCGTGATTATCGGTTTGATTTGGCTTGGTTTGATGATGCTGGTCGGGGCGCGCAAATTTTTTTTAATTTTATTAATGTTTTTTTGCATAGCCGGAGCCGTGTTTAGCTGGTTTTTTGTTTTTAAAGATTATCAAAGAGACAGAATCATTACCTTTATAGATCCGGAGCGGGATAAATTAAACGCCGGTTATAATGTTCTGCAATCCACCATTGCCGTGGGTTCGGGAAAAATTTTCGGCCGAGGATTGGGCTATGGCTCGCAGAGCCAGCTGCGCTTTTTACCGGAAACCCAAACGGACTTTATTTTTTCCGTGATAGGAGAAGAATTGGGGCTGGTGGGGGTTGTAGTGTTATTGGTTTTATTCGCGGTGATATTTTGGCGCGTTCTTTTGATAGTGATAAATGGCAGTGATGATTTTTCGTCTATGACGGCGGGCGGAATATTTTTGTTATTTTTTAGCCAATTTGTGATTAATATAGGAGCCAATATCGGACTTTTGCCCGTAACCGGCGTGACACTGCCTTTTGTCAGTTACGGCGGTTCATCGTTGATGATTAATTTATTATTGGTGGGAATTTTGGAGAGTATGGCCGGACGAAAGCGCTAGAAAGCTCCATCTTGCTTTTCTAGCCGATTTTAGCTAAGATAACGGGGCTATATTATATGTAGTCCTGTTTTGTATCTAAGATTATATCTATGATATAGCTTCATTCATTTATCTCACTCATGTCAACTATGAAATTGCATCATTTTATTGACAATTTTGATTTACGGCTGGGTCAGCTGGTGATTGCCAACGGCGAGATTGTCCATCAAATCAAAGATGTGTTAAAATTAAAGAAAGACGAGCGTATCATGCTCGGCGATGGCAATGGCCGGAAAGCGGAAGCCGAGATTGTCGGGCTGGGAAAATATGAAGTTGAGGTGTTTGTGATTAAAGTGCTGGAAGGGGAAAATGAACCGAATAATCAGGTGAGTTTGTATTGCGCTATTTTGAAGAGAGAAAATTTGGAATTGGCGGTGCAGAAAGCGGTGGAGGCGGGTGTGTATAAGATTGTGCCGATATTGACCGAGCGCACAATCAAGGTAAAAATCAACCGGCCGCGTTTGAAAAAAATAATAAAAGAAGCGGTGGAGCAGTCAGAGCGTTCAGTAATGCCTCTTTTGCGCGAGCCGTTGGATTTGGAAGAAGCGATTAACGACTGCGCTTCTAATAATTTAAATATATTTTTTGACCCCGGCGGAAAATCAGTCAGCGCTTTGCCGCGAATGAAGAAGCCGTCCAATGTCGGGATATTTATCGGGCCGGAAGGCGGATGGAGCGAAAAAGAACTGGCCTTGGCCAAGGACAAAGGTTTAAAAATTGTCAGCTTGGGCAAAACTATTTTGCGCGGGGAAACCGCGGCGATTATCGGCGCTTATCTGGGCGCTTATCTCAATTAATTTTTTTAGGAGGAAATAGGGCTAAATCTTGACATTTTCGGTCAAATAATTTAATATATTGTTACTCTTTATTTATGGCCGCCCCAATAGGACAGTCGCATGAACCATGGCAAGAAGCTTTGAGGTTCATCAATAAATGCCCGATTTGCGCCACAGCTTATAACACGGTGGAAGCCAAGTTGTTTGCCAAAAAAGGGAGTGCCAATCTGATCCATATAACTTGCGGCCATTGTCAGAGTTCTTTTATGGCCATGATTCTGTTGTTAAGCCAGGGATTAAGCTCGGTTGGGATGGTTACGGATTTGAATTTTGCCGATGCCAGTAAATTTTACCCGCGCCCGTCCATCAGTTTAGATGAAGCGCTGGAAGGTTATCAATTTTTACACACTGAAAATTTTATAAACCGTTTAAAATCATAATGAAATGGTATGAGTTATAAATTATCCGTTATGTCGCGCCAGATATTGGGTGAGAAAGCTCGCGCTGAAGGAAAACTTCCGGGAGTGGTCTATGGCGCCGGAGGAAAAGCCGAGTCCATTGTTTTGGATTACAAGGAATTTGATAAATTATTTCAGGTCGCCGGTGAATCCAGTTTGATTGATTTGAATGTGGAAGGAAAGGAGATAGGAAAGGTTTTGATTCACGATGTGCAATATGACCCCGTGAATGACCGCATCATTCATGTGGATTTACGCCGGATTGATATGAGTAAGCCGGTAACGGCCATGGTGGATTTGCATTTCATCGGAGAATCTCCGGCTATTAAGGCCGAGGGCGGCACTTTGGTGCGTACCATACAAAAAGTAGAGGTAAAATGTTTGCCTGAAGATTTGGTTTCTAAGATTGAGGTTAATGTTGATGTGTTGAAAAATTTTAAAGATGTGGTTAAGGTGAAGGATTTGGTTTTGCCGGCGGGTATCGCTATCCTGGGTTTAAATCCGGAAGATGTGGTGGTAACCGCCGCGCGGGCTTTGACTGAAGATGAAATCAAGGCCCTGGAAGAGGCGGGGAAAAAGGTTGATTTGAGCAAAATTGAGGTCGCCGGCCAGAAAGAAGAAGAGAAAGAGGAGGGTGAAGAAGAAGGAACTCCGGCGCCGGCCGATGACAAGAAAGAATCAAATAAAAAGTCAGAAGAAAAGAAATAACATCCAATATAAAAATCCTGCGTTCTCTGGACGCAGGATTTTATTTTTATTTATTTGCTTCTGTTCAGGGTGCGGCGGCAAGTGGAGCAGACTTTAGCGCTGGCTCCATCAACTTTGATTAATTGCAGATTGGGTTTTTGCTGGCGCGGTGTTTTGCGGTTGGAGTGGGAAACATGATTGGCGCGGGCTGAACCCTTTCCGCATAATTGGCAGACTCTGCTCATAAAATTGAATATTTAATGAAGATAATATATAATAGGTTAAATCCGGACTATTCTATCCTTAATTTAAGATTTTGTCAACAAAACCAGTATGAACCCTATTTTTTTCCTCTTTTATTTTTTCATTGTTATTCCTTCGGCCATTATCCATGAATACGCGCACGGCTGGATGGCTGACCGCTTGGGCGATCCAACGGCCCGCTATGCCGGGCGTTTGACCCTTAATCCCAAAGCGCATATTGATTTGTGGGGGACGATTTTAATGCCGGTATTGCTTTATTTAGGAACAGCCGGAAATTTCCTTTTTGCCTATGCCAAGCCCGTGCCGTATAATCCATATAATTTGAAAGATCAAAAGTGGGGGCCGGCTTTGGTGGGTCTGGCCGGGCCAATGTCCAACCTGCTTTTGGCCATGGCTTTTGCCGCCCTCTTGCGCTCGCCTATAATTTGGAGCGACACCATGGCTTCCATGTTTTTTATTATTTTACGGGTTAATGTGATGTTAATGGTATTTAATTTGATACCGATTCCGCCTTTGGACGGCTCCAAGGTGCTTTACGCTCTTTTGCCTGATTCGGCTTGGCAATTAAAACAAATTTTGGAGCGGTATGGTTTTATGATTCTTTTAATTTTTATCTTTTTTCTGTTTAATTTAATCACGCCGATTATAGATTTTGTGACTAAATTGCTTATCGGAATATAATTTACGCATTTGATAATTCCCTCGCTTTCCTCGGCCGCCAAGGCCCCCGCCTAGGCGGGTGAAGCTTCGGCTTCATAACCCGCTCGGGAAATACCAAATGCGTAAATTGTGATATTAACAATTCATCATGAAAAATTATTCATCCAACCGAGCGCAAAAAGGAAAGACGGCCTATCGCACGCCGAGCCGTTTTAAGGTTTATCAGTCACAGATTGCTAAATTAAAAATATGGAATCAGAAAAAATCAAAATAATTTCCGTGGGCGGGTCAATTATTATTCCCAAAACCGGTTTTGAAGTGGAATTTTTGAAAAAGTTTCGTCAGCTGATTTTGGCTGAAGTAAAAAAAGGATATAAATTTGTGCTGGTGATTGGCGGGGGAGGAACTTGCCGGGCTTATCAGGCCGTGGCCAAAGCCGTGGCCGGATTGTCAGAGATGGATTTGGATTGGCTGGGAATCTATGCCACGCGTTTTAACGCTGAATTTGTCCGGTTGCTTTTTGGTGATTTGGCGTATGAGGAAGTGATAAAAAATCCGACTAAGAAAATTAAAACCAGCCGGCCGATTATTTTGGCCGGCGGTTGGCAACCGGGTTGTTCTACGGATAGGGATGCGGTGCTTTTGGCGAAAAATTTTGGCGCTAAAGAAATTATCAATCTTTCCAATTTTGATTTTGTTTATTCCGCTGACCCAAAGAAAGACCCCCGGGCCAAGCCCTATAAAAAATTGTCTTGGGTTGAGACGAGAAAAATAGTGGGTGAAAAATGGCATCCGGGGGCTAATCTGCCCTTTGATCCTCTGGCGGCTAAAGAAGCCCATAAATTGGGTTTAAGGGTATCTTTTGTGCGCGGTACTGATCTGAAAGAGGTGCAAAAGGCCATTGAAAGCAAGGGGTTTCAGGGGACAATTGTGCAGAACTAAGCCAAAATTCTTCCAAGCAGGGTTGACAAAATCATAGAAATATGGTATATTTTGGCGTTATTGTTCTTTAAACTGCTTTTTGCGCGGGTGATAAAAGATGGTTTATTAAGCCGTTTTTTACCACCCCAGCAGAGGAGGAATCCCATGGGGAAGAAGGGGAACAAGCCCTGGCCCCCCGGGCGCACGCCCGAGGAGCACCGTGCCCTGAACAGGGCGCGGTGGGCCGCGCTGGACGCGGCGGCCGCGCGTAAGACGCGCCGCCGCGAGTTCGTTCGCCGGTTGATGGCGTCGTTCAGCGGCGTCGTCAGCCGGATCAAGAGGGGGCGGAAGGCGGAGGCCTGACGCCCACCCCCACTCAACACCGGTCGTCGCTCCAAAGGAAGCGGCGACCGGCACTCTCTATTTTTTGCAAACGGTGGTTTGTGGGAAGTAGAGAGTTTTTTTGACTCACATACGCATATCTAGTAAAATTCAGATATGCGTATTTTTTTATCCAAAATTATTGATTGGTTGTTGGTGGTTTTTTTATTTCTCCTCCCTTGGCAAACCAGATGGATTTGGCAGCAGGGAGAAATTAACGGCGCGCCGTGGGAATATGGGACTTACAGCCTCTATGGCACGGAGATTTTATTGTGGCTGATTATTATTTTATTTGCCATAAATAAGTTCGGGAAAAAAGAAATTTGGAAAAAGGTTATTTCTTCCGCGCATTATCAAACGCATAAAAAGTATTTATTTTTTGCTGTAGGATTTATTATTTTTTTAGCCACCTCGGTTTTGTTGAGTAAAAATGTTTGGCTGTCATATAATTATGTTTTCTATCTCCTTGGTGGTTTATGTCTATTTGTCATTCTAAGCAATACAGTTGTCATTGCGAGGAGTAAGATCCCTCACTTCGTTTCGGGACAGGCTCCGCAATCTTTCTGTCTGGGGATTGCCACGCCCCTAAAGGGGCTCGCAATGACAAGTATCGCTTTCAGGATGGCAATTGCGCTGTGGTTGGGCGGAGTGGTGCAGGGGTTACTGGCTTTGTGGCAATTTTTAGCCCAATTTGTTTATGGTAATAAGTGGCTGGGAATGGCCACGCAGAATCCGCGGGATTTAGGGGTGGCGGTGATTGAATTTGGAGATGAGCGTTGGTTGCGCGCCTATGGCAGTTTTGGCTGGCCCAATTCATTGGGAATTTATTTAGCCGTGTTATTGGTGTTGGGAGTGATTTTGCAACTGTCATTGCGAGGAGGGCAAAGCCCGACGCGGCAATCTTTTAAAATAAGAGATTGCTTCGCTGTGCTCGCAATGACAGTCGGCCAGATAATTATAACCATTGGTTTGGTTTTATCTTTTTCGCGTTCGGCTTGGCTGGCCGCGGTAGTTGGTTTGGCGGGTTTGTTAGTTGTCCTTGCGAGGAACGAGACCCCTCACTTCGTTTCGGGACAGACTCCGCAATCTCTTGGATGGGAGATTACTTCGTCGGCAAAGAGCCTCCTCGTAATGACGGTAAAACAAATATTTTTTATTATTCTTCCGGTTCTTTGTTTATTTTTTATTTTTCAGCCGGTTTTTCTAGCGCGATTTAATCCGCAAAATAGATTGGAAAATCGTTCGTTGACCGAGCGCCAAGAACAATATGCGGAATTTAAACAAATATTTTTTTCTCATCCTTGGATGGGAGCGGGACCGGGCGCCTACACTTTGGCGCTGGCGGAAAAATATCCCGAAGCCAAAGCTTATGGCCTCCAGCCGGTCCATAATATTTATCTTTTGACTTTGGCCGAGTGGGGCATAATCGGCGCCATGATTTGGCTATTTATTTTTGGATTTTTGGGTGGGAGAATTTGGGAGAATAATAAAATATTTTTACCGGTGATTTTAGTCTTATTAGTGGCCGGATTGTTTGACCATTGGGCTTTAACGCTATACTCGGGAATCATTTTATGGTGGATAATCTGGGGTTTTTCAGTGGCGAAAAGTAAATAATTTTTCACTTGTTGATAAACTATTTTGACCAATAGTTTTTTTGTTATATAATCTTAGGCATAGAGGCAACAACCCCTGCTACTGTTGCGGGGGCAAATGCGGAGGAGATATATAATGATAACGATGTGTTACAGCACGCGCGGTTCGGTGGATGGGAAGAACCGGAAGAAGCAGAAGCGGAGTGGACAGAAGGGGCTGCGGCCTCGCACCTGCCCGACCTGCGGCACCCGTGGCAACACGGGCGATGTCTGCTACAACTGTGAGTTGCCGATCGTCCGCTAACCACCCCCGCCCGCTACCGCGGAAGAGGTGATCGGGACGAGATTTCTGCTCGCCGTCACCTGTTTTTTAGCTGAATTACTTGGCTAAAGAACAGGGGCGAGCAGATAATTTTTATGTAAAAAATCGCTAAAATAGGCGATTTTTTATTCCCCGCTTGAAATTCTCTTCAGACCCTTGACATCTTTTTTATTTCGTGTAAAATGAGTAGGTAATTATCACTCAAGAAAGGTGAGTGATAAATTACGAATTTTATTAAAATTTTTAATTTATTTCCCTATGATAAAACCATTAGGCGATCGCGTGTTGGTAAAACCAACTAAAGCGGAAGAAATTACCGCCTCCGGAATTGTTTTGCCGGAAACCGTGGATAAGGAGAAAAAAGCCGAGGGCGAAATTGCGGCCTTAGGCACCGGAGAAGCCATCACCAAACTTGGTCTTAGAGTCGGCCAGAAAATACTTTATAAAAAATGGGGAGGGGAAGATATAAAAATCGGCAAAGGAAAAGATGAGGTGGAGTACAAAATTTTGTATGTCGGACAAAATGAGGATAAGAGCGATGTGGTGGCAATCATAGAATAATTTTTGTTTATTCAATAGTGTCATCGCGAGGCCGAAGGCCGTGGCGATCTCCCGTTAAGTCAGAGATTGCGGAGCCTGTCCCGAAACGAAGTGAGGGATCCCGCTCCTCGCAATGACAATTTAATTCAACAATATGGCTAAACAAATTAAATATAGCGAAGAAGCTCGTCAGGCCTTATTGCGCGGTGTCAATATTTTGGCCAATGCCGTAAAAATCACTTTGGGTCCCAAAGGCCGCAATGTGGTTTTAGAAAAGGGTTATGGCGCGCCGACCATCACTAAAGACGGTGTGACCGTGGCCAAAGAAATTGAAGTGGAAGACAAATTTGAGAATGCTGGCGTAGAACTCGTGAAAGAGGTGGCCAGCAAAACCAATGATGATGTGGGCGACGGCACTACTACCGCCACGGTTTTGGCGCAAGCCATTGTGCGCGAGGGTTTAAAAAATGTGACGGCCGGCGCCAATCCGGTGGCTTTGAAGCGCGGTATTGATAAGTGTGTGGAAGCTATCGTCAAAGAAATGAAAGAAAAAATCGCCAAGCCGGTGGAACAAGATGAAATTGCCGATGTGGCCGCTATTTCCGCCAATGATAAAGAAATCGGCCGGAAAATCGCCGATGCCATGAAAGAAGTGGGCAAGGATGGCGTGATTACCGTGGAAGAATCCCCGTCTTTTGGCATGGAGATTGAAACCGTGCAAGGCATGCGTTTTGACAAGGGCTATGTGTCCGCTTACATGGTGACCAACACCGAACGCATGGAGGCCGAATATTCCGACCCGTATATTTTAATTACCGATAAAAAAGTGTCTTCTGTCCATGATGTTTTGCCGCTATTGGAAAAATTAGCGCAAAGCGGCAAGAAAGAGTTGGTGATTATCGCCGATGAAGTAGAGGGCGAGGCCTTGGCCACTTTTGTGGTAAATAAATTGCGCGGCACTTTCAATGTGTTGGCCGTGAAAGCCCCGGGCTTCGGCGACAGACGCAAAGAAATGTTGCAGGACATCGCCGTATTGACCGGCGGCCGCGTGATTACCGAAGAAGGGGGTTTGAAATTGGAAAATGCCACGATTGAGGATTTGGGGCGCGCCCATAAAGTGATTGCCACCAAAGATAATACCACGGTGGTCAAAGGCGCCGGCGAACAAAAAGAAATTCAGGACCGCGTGGCTCAAATTAAGAAAATGATTGAGCAGACTGACAGTGATTTTGATAAAGAAAAATTACAAGAACGCTTGGCCAAATTATCCGGCGGGGTGGCTATCATCAAAGTCGGCGCGGCCACGGAAACTGAAATGAAAGAAATAAAGCATCGCATTGAAGATGCCGTAGGCGCTACCAAAGCCGCGGTGGAAGAGGGTGTGGTGCCGGGAGGCGGCGTGGCTTTATTGCGCGCGGTTAAAGCTTTAGACGGTTTGCAATTGGAAGCTGAAGAGGCCGTGGCTGTAAATATTTTACGCCGCGCTTTAGAAGAGCCGTTACGCCAGATAGCGGAAAATGCCGGCGTGGATGGCGCGGTGGTAACTGAAGAAGTGAAGAAAAATTCCGGCAATTACGGCTATAATGCCGCTACCGGAAAATATGAAGATATGGTTAAGGCCGGTATTATTGACCCGGCTAAAGTGGCTCGCTTCGCTTTGCAAAATGCCGCCAGTATCGCCGGCATGTTCTTGACCACTGAAGCGGTAGTTACGGATATTCCAAAAAAAGAAGAGCCGCATATACCTCCGATGGGCGGAGGAATGGGCGGCGGCATGGGTGGAATGTACTAAAAATCAATTAAGAAAACGCCTCGATGAATTGTCGGGGCGTTTTTATTTGCTATTTTTAAAAAAATTGAGTAGAATACATATTACTATGATAGATTCATTGGTAGGTTTTTTTTCTCAATTTCCACCTTGGCTGGCCACCATCCTCATGGCCATGACTCCGGTAGGAGAATTACGCCTCGCTATTCCCGTGGCTGTTTTAGGTTATCACTTGCCAATCTGGCAGGTTTTTATTTTATCAGTGCTGGGAAATTTTATCCCGGTGGCGGTGATCCTTTTGTTCGCGGGGAAATTTCATAAATGGGTGGAAAGTAAATCAGGATTTTTTAATAGGGGTTGGATCAACGCTTTAGCCCGAGCGCAGAAAAAATTCTCCGGCGATTATAAAAAATACGGCCTGGTCGGCTTGATGATTTTTATCGGCATCCCTTTGCCGATGACCGGCGCTTATACCGGAGCGTTAGCCGCCTTTGTTTTTGGCATTTCTTTCAAACAGTCGTGGATTTATGTTTTGGGAGGTTTGTTGATATCGGGGATAATTACCATTTTGCTGACAGTGGGCGTGGGTAAAATGTTTTAATTTTTTTATGTCTCATGATAATTTTTTGGATGAAGCTTGGAAAAAAGAGGAGGGGTTGGTAAAAAAAATAGTTATTTCCGGTTCCGCGCAAGAATTATACGATTCTATTCCCAATAAAGAAAAGATGGCTCCGATCGGCGGAGAGACGCTGGAAATTATCTGCATGGACGGGCGTTTTGATGAACGCGGTAAAGACGGCCATGTATTCGCGCGCGATGGCGGGCAAGGTATTTTACGGGACAAAGACGGGGTGGAAAAGATCGCCGATGGGTATGTCAAAGCGGCTCTGGAATTGGGAGTGGGCGCTATCCGGCTGACCAGTCATGGAGATTGCGGCGCCTGGGGATTGAGCGGGAAAAATCAGGCCGAGGGAGAGAAATATTATGAAAATCTCCGCGCTACGCTTGTCCATCAGATAGCCGTGGCCGGATTGCCGATTAAAGTGGTGCTGGAGCATATTCCCGATGATGAAGCCAACAAAGAAGGCAGGGGACTTTGCCGGCCGCATATTGAGCGCGCCGCGTATTATGTTTTCGCGCCATCTTTTAATCCGCAGGCCGTTGCAGGTTTACCGACCGGATTTGTAATCAGCCGGGAATATTTTACGCCGGAATACGCCGTAACTAACATCGCTATTGCCATTAAAATCGCTTTTGGCGGTCATGGATTTGGTAAAAGATTCACAGCCGAACAGCCGTTTTTGTTAGTGGCCGTGGCCGACAGCGAAGAAAAATCGGCGGAAGCTGAAAAGGAATTGGAGTCGGCCAAAAGAGAAGCCATGGAAAAATATTTACCAAACGATCCGGAAGCGATGAATAAAATATTGGCGACCGGAATGATAGTTGGGAGTTAAATGTTTATGGAACGCTTAAAAATATTACAAACCAAAATTATTGAGACCAAGACGCTGTTGAAATTAGATGAATTAAAAAAAAAGATGGGCCGATTGTCGGCTGAAATGAACAGGCCGGATTTTTGGGAAGACCAGGAATTGGCGCAAGCCATATCCCAGGATTATCAGAATATTAAAGATGAGGTGGAGAAGTGGGCGGAGATTGAGGGCCAGGTGAATGATCTTTTGGATTTAGTCAAAAGCGGCGATGAGTCCATAAAAGAAGAAATAGAAAAGCAAACCGCGGAATTGGAGCGAAAATATTCCGAGTATGAATTTTTTCTTTTACTTAACGGACCATACGACGACAAAAGCGCCATTGTGGCCGTCCACGCCGGCTCCGGAGGCACGGAAGCCCAAGATTGGGCCGAGATGTTAACCCGCATGATTCTGCGTTTTTCCGAAAAAATGCGCTGGAAAATAAAAGTTATTGATGAATCGCGCGGAGCTGAAGCGGGTTATAAATCTATTATGTTTGAGGTAAAAGGCCGTCATGCCTATGGCTATTTGAAATCCGAACATGGGGTGCATCGTCTGGTGCGGATTTCGCCTTTTGACGCGGAAAAAATGCGTCATACCTCTTTTGCCCTGATTGAGGTCTTGCCTGAATTGGATAAGGAGATTAAAATAGAGATTGCGCCCCAGGACCTGCGGATAGACACTTTTATGGCCGGCGGACACGGAGGGCAAAGCGTCAACACCACTTATTCGGCCGTGCGCATCGTGCACGCGCCTTCCGGGATTAGCGTGCAATGCCAGAATGAGCGTTCGCAGGCGCAGAACAAAGAAACCGCCATGAAAATTTTACGGGCCAAACTGTATCGTTTGGAAGAAGAGAAAAAGGC
The DNA here is from genome assembly GCA_964640515.1 of uncultured Gammaproteobacteria bacterium. Classification (GTDB taxonomy): domain Bacteria; phylum Patescibacteriota; class Patescibacteriia; order Magasanikbacterales; family GWA2-37-8; genus CAZXFG01. The sequence goes on from CAZXFG010000011.1 coordinate 16,363, forward strand.
CAAAGAAAAAAATGAATTGCGCGGAGAATATAAATCGGCCGAATGGGGAAATCAGATTCGTTCCTATGTCTTGCATCCGTATCATATGGTAAAGGACCACCGGACAGAATACGAAAGCGCCGATCCGGAAGGAGTATTGGAAGGGAATTTATTATCTTTAAGTGAATCTTATCTGCGTTGGATAAAAAAGTAATTTAGTATGTTGGTTTTGGAAAAGGAACAATTGGAAGAAGCGGCGAAAATGTTGCGTGATGGCAAAACTTTGGTTTTTCCCACGGAAACTTCTTATGGTTTGGGTTGCGACGCGACTAATCAGAAAGCCGTTGATAAAATTTTTCAAATCAAGGGCCGCGCTTTTGACAAACCTTTAATAGTAATAGCGCCCGATGTGCTTATGGCTAGAAAATATTTGGCCTGGAACAGTTTTTTAGACAAGATATCCATCAAATATTGGCCGGGCGCGGTTACGGTGGTGGCTGACTATATCGGCGATATTTTAAAAAAAGGATTGGGTAAAATCCCTAAAGAATACATGTTAGCCAATGGCGTGGTTTCAGTTAAAGGCACTTTGGCTATCCGGGTTACCTCTCATCCGGCGGCTAAATTTTTAGCCGAACGATTGGGCCGGCCGGTGGTGGCGACTTCAGCCAACATTTCCGGGACCGGGGATTTATACGATGACCGGGAAGTTATTAAAACATTTTTGGAGAAAAGCGTCGCCCCCGACCTTTTTTTAAATTACGGCGTTTTACCCAAAGCCAAGCCGACTACCGTGGTGAGTGTGACGCAGGGCAAGGTGGAGACTTTGCGTTCAGGCGACATTACCATTGAAATTTAAACAATGAATCGTCATTTCTCTATTTTTTTTATGGTCAGTATCTTAGCGGCCGGAATTTTGTTATACAACTATCACGCGGTAAGTTTATCCTTGGATACCCGGGCCATCAATGATGTCAGCAGTATGGCCGGAGTGGAGGCGGATCGGGTAAAACCGGAACGGCAGACCGTGAAAGGCGTCTATCTGACCGCCTATTCAGCGGGCAATAAGGCCAAAATGA
>CAZXFG010000012.1:0-7808 GCA_964640515.1 uncultured Gammaproteobacteria bacterium
TCCATATCTCTAAGGAAGTTAATCGTCGTCGGGCTAAGAGGACTTGAACCTCCGGCCTCATGGTCCCGAACCATGCGCTCTAGCCAACTGAGCTATAGCCCGTTATACCCAACAGCATATCACAGTTTTAGTCGCTTTTCAAGGGCAAAATAGTATGTTAAAATACCCGTGTTAATTTAACCTATTTTTGCTTATGCTCAATATTAAGTCATATTTCAAAGAGGCCGTCAAACAGGATGCCTCTGATTTGCATTTGGTAGGCGGAGAACTGCCCATGGTTCGTTTGGAGGGTCAATTGGCCGAATTAGCTCAAAAACCGTTGAATAATAGAGATTTGGAGGCGGCCATCATGGGTCTTTTAAGCAAAGAACAGCAGGAAAAATATCGGTTGGAAAAGGAATTGGATTTTGGCTATGAACAAGATGAAATTCGTTTTCGGGTTAATTTACATCAGCAGACCGAGAATATTGGTTTGTCAGCGCGTTTGATTCCTGCCGACATTCCTACCCCGGAAGATCTACATTTTGAATCCATCCTGACCGAGATACCCAAGCTGTTGGATGGCTTGGTATTGGTGACCGGCCCCACGGGTTGTGGTAAATCCACTACTTTAGCGGCTATGATTCAGGAAATTAACAAATCGCGTAAAGCCCATATTGTGACCGTGGAAGATCCGATTGAATTTGTTTTTAAAGATGAACAAAGTTTGGTTGAACAACGGGAAGTAGGCACTGACACCAATTCTTTCGCCAATGCCTTGAAGCATGTTTTGCGCCAAGACCCCAATGTGATTTTGGTAGGTGAGATGCGTGATCCGGAAACTATCGCCACAGTGTTGACCGCGGCCGAGACCGGACATTTGGTCTTTTCCACTTTGCATACATCCAGCGCGGCCGAAGCCATTGAGCGCATTGTTGATGTTTTTGAAGGTTCTCGCCAGAAACAAGTTTTGACTCAATTGTCGGCTGTTTTACAGGTGGTCATCGCTCAACAGCTTTTACCGGCCAAAGACGGCGGACGAGTGCCGGCGCGGGAGATTTTGATTAATACTCCGGCCGTAGCTAACTTGATTCGGGAAAATAATATCGCGCAAATCAAGTCCGCGATTCAGACCGGTGGAAAAGACGGCATGATTTCCATGGAGAATTCCATTAAAGCGTTGTTGAAAGAAGGTTGGATAGAAGAAGATACGGCCGGCAAAAGAATCGGCAAAGCAAAAAAAGTTTAGTATGGATGTTAAGAAGATTTTTAAAGTTGTTCATAAAGTCGCTCAAAACGCCGCAACGCCAGTCTATGTGGTGGGTGGCTTTGCGCGTGATTTGTTGATGGGCGTAGAGCAGAAAAAAGATATTGACTTCGTGGTGGTTGGCAGTGGTCTGGAGTTTGCTAAGAAATTGGATGAACATTTAAAACAGGAGGGAAGTTTGGTGGAGTTCCCGGATTTTGATACGGCCCGTTATATCTTAGATGACAACGGCCAACAACTGGTAATAGAATTCGCGGGAGCCAGAAGCGAAAAGTATGACGCCAAATCCAGAAAGCCGAAAGTAGAAGCCACGACTTTGGAAGAAGATTTATCGCGTCGTGATTTTACGGTAAATGCGATGGCCATAGCGGTTGAAGATTTATTATCATCGCTTAAGGCGACTGCGCTGAAAAAGAAAATAATTGATCCGTGGCAAGGGCAGGTTGACCTGAAGGATAAAATTTTACGCACTCCGCTTGATCCTGACGCGACTTTTAGCGACGACCCTTTGCGTATTTTACGGGCGGTTCGTTTCGCGACCCAGCTAGGTTTTGCCATTGAGCCGAGGACCTTGAAAGCGATTTACAAAAATCGGGAACGCTTGAAAATTATTTCCGCTGAACGGATACAAGAGGAATTATTACGCCTGTTGGCTTGCCCACAGCCTTCTACGGGCCTTGCTTTATTGTTTCAGACGCATGTTTTGGACTTGGTTTTGCCCGAAGTGGCGAAACTGGACGGGGTAGAAGAGATTTATGGACATCAGCACAAAAATAATTTGGTGCACACTTTTAAAGTAGTAGATAATATTGCCGAACGCTCGGACAAAGTGCTGTTGCGGCTGGCCGGTTTGTTGCACGACATTGGCAAGCACTCCACTAAGAATTTTATTACTGGCACGGGCTGGACTTTTTACCAGCATGAGCATGTAGGGCGGAAATTAGCCGGGCAAATCGGCCGCCGCTTGCGTTTATCCAAAGAGCAGATTTCGTATCTGACTAAACTGGTGCGCTGGCATCAGCAGCCCATCAGTTTGATGGACGAGGGAATCACGGATTCGGCCGTGCGCCGTTTAATTGTCAATTTGGGTGAAGAGTTGGAAGATTTGTTGATTTTGGGGGTGAGTGATATTACCACTGGCAATCCGTATAAATTAAAAAAACGCCAAGAAAATTACATTCGTTTGCGCCAGCGCATTGCCGAGGTATTGGAGAAAGATAAACTGCGCGCTTTTCAGTCGCCCGTGCGAGGGGAAGAAATTATGAAGCTGGCTGGGCTCAAAGCCGGTCCGACCGTGGGCAAGATAAAAAAGGCGATTGAAGAAGCTATCCTTGATGGCAAGATACCAAATGAACATGAGGCGGCTCAAGATTATTTTTCACAAATTAAAGAGGAATATTTGGTTCAAGCCGCGAACTGGGAACGGATTTGACGATTGATTTAAGTTATAAAGAACATTTTCAGGAATAACACAAAAATTATGAACGAAGAAATAAAAGATAACAATCCGGAAATGGTTGTTAAGGAGAATTGGAAGGTTAAAATGAAAAATCGGCTGATTCAGCTTAAAAACTTGGCCAAGAAGAAGAAAATTTATATTCCAACCGCTATTATAATTTTGATTGTCGGCGGTATTAGCTATTCTAGCTACCGCAAGAGTCATCAGCCGCCGGTCTATGAAACCGTAAAAGTAGAACAAGGAACTTTACGGCAAAGTGTAGAGGCCACGGGCAAAATTGAATCAGTGGATGCTTTGTCGTTGCGTTTTGAAACCGCCGGGACCATAACTGAAGTAAAGGTAAAAGAGGGCGAAGCGGTAAAATCCGGTCAATTATTAGCTAATCTGCGATTAAGCGAGTTGAACGCGGCGGTGATGCAGGCTAGCGCTAATTTGAATCAAAAATTAGCCGGCGGTACACCCGAATCCATTAACCAATTACAGGCGGCCTTGAATAAAGCCAAAGCCGATTTATCGGCCGTGCAGGGCTCTACACCCGGAGTTGAGGGGAGTAAATTGGTGCAAGACGCTTATGATAGCGTTTTGGCCACCTTGCAGTCCACGCAAGTTGTCCTTTCGTCTTCGCTCACCGCGGCGGACAATATTTTAGGGATAGACAATAGCTTTGCTAATGATGAGTATGAGAATGTGCTTTCAACCAAGTCTCTGAATGCTTTAGAAACGGCCAAGAATAATTATTATTCCACCGAATTAAGCAAGGCAGATTCTGATGCCGCTATTAATGCGCTAGACGGCAACGCTGATCAACAGCGAGTGATGTTGGCTATGGATAAGAGCAAAGACGCTTTATCGGCTATGAGGGATTTGCTATTTCAAGTAAAAGATGTTTTAGACAATACTTTTCCCGGTAATAATTTAAGTGTCAGTGAATTAAATATTTTAAAAACCGACATCCAGACCGCCCGCGCTAACATAGCCGCCGAATATGCCGGTTTGATTGATGCCTATCAATCGATTGATACGGCGCGCAATAATTATTACGCTTATCAGGCTCTAGCGGACAAGGCAGAAGCCGCCCTAAAGGACGCCCAAAATCCGCCTCGGGAGGTGGATGTGGCTTATTATCGAGCCACTCTGGCGGCGGCCGTGGCCAGCCGCGACAAGGCTATCTTGCGGGCGCCGATTGATGGGGTGGTGACTAAAATAAACAAGAAAAGAGGTGAATATATTTCGGTGGCCGATATTGCGATTGAAATGCTTTCTCCGCATTATGAAATTAAAGTGGACATCCCAGAAACCGATGTTTCCAAGTTGGAATTGAACGATGCGGTGGCGGTTACTTTGGATGCTTTTGGTGATGATACCAATTTTACCGGTAAAATCGTCAGCATTGATCCTGCTTCCACTGAAGTGCAGGATGTGGTGTATTATAAAGTGCGGGTGAGTCTGGATGATACCAATCAACCGATAAAGCCGGGGATGACGGCTAATGTCACGATTACTACGGCCAGCATTGACAACGCTCTGATTGTACCTACCCGTTCCGTTCGTACCAACAGCGTGGGAAAATATGTGCGTGTCTTAGAAAATGGCCAGGAACAGGAAAGACCGATTCAAGTCGGCTTAAAAGGTGATGATGGCAAGTCAGAAATATTGTCCGGAATTAATATTGGCGATGAAATTATTGTTACCGTAAAAACCTCTAATTAATTATGGCTTTATTGGAAGTAAAAAATTTAACCAAGACTTATTGCAATGAGTCAGTGGAAACGCCAGTATTATTTGGTTTGAATTTTTCCATCCAAAAAGGGGAGTTTGTTTCCATCATGGGTCCCTCCGGTTCCGGTAAATCCACCCTCATGCATATCCTCGGTTTTTTGGATACTCTGACTACCGGTCAGTATATTTTTGATGATCGTGATGTCAGTAAATTATCCGATGATCAGTTGGCGGAAATGCGCAGTAAGAAAGTGGGTTTCATTTTTCAAGCTTTTAATCTTTTACCGCGTTTGACGGCTTGGGAAAATGTGGTGATACCGCTTTCCTATACCCAAACCGAAGAGGCAGTCAGACAAAAAAGAGCCAAGGATTTGTTGGAATCCGTAGGTTTGGGACATCGCTTGAATTTTACGCCCGGTAAATTATCCGGTGGAGAAAAACAGCGGGTGGCCATTGCTCGGGCCTTGGTCAATAATCCGGATGTTATTTTCGCCGATGAACCAACCGGTAATTTGGACTCCAAATCCGGTTTGCAAGTGATGAAAATTTTGGAGAAATTGAATGAAGACGGCCATACGGTTATTTTGGTTACTCATGAAAAATATACGGCCGAGCACGCTAAAAGAATTTTACAAATTAAAGACGGTGAGATTATCAGCGATCAGAAGGTAACAGCTCGCCAGTCGGCCAATAACGGGACGGAATTAAAAAAATAACTTTTATGAATTTAGCCGAAGAAATTCATAATTCTTGGCACATTATCGGCCGCAACAAGGTGCGGTCGTTTTTGACAATGCTAGGCGTGACCATTGGCATAGCTTCGGTAATTGTTGTCATGGCTGTAGGCGCTGGAGCGCAAAGCTTAATTTTGAATCAAGTTAAAAGCATGGGGTCTGATTTAATCGGAGTTTTACCGGGTAAAGCCGACGAAAAAGGCCCTCCGGCGTCAGTGTATGGAGTAGTCATCACCAGTCTTAAAGATGAAGATGGCCTGGCCATCATGAAAAGCGGTTTTCCTCATATCACCGCTTATACTTCCTATGTTAAAGGCACAGACACTGTAACACGGCGTGATTCTAAAACCGATGCCACTTTTGTTGGCGTGAACGCCGGTTATATTAATGTTGAAGACGCGCCGGTGGCTGGCGGACGATTTTTTACCGACGAAGAAGATAGAAGTTTATCCCGAGTGGCCGTGCTCGGCAGCCAGACCGCCAAGGAGTTATTTGACGATGAAAATCCAATCGGCCAGCAAATAAAAATTAAAAAAACTAATTTCACCGTGATCGGGGTAATCAAGGCCCGCGGCAATAGCGGTTTTCAAAATCAGGATAATCAAATTTTTGTGCCTTTGCGAACAGCGCAGAAATTACTTCTGGGTATAAATTATGTGAGTTTTATGCGAATGAAAGTGAATAGCGCAGATCGGGTGGAAGAAAGCATGGAATACGCGAGGCAGATGTTGCGCGACCGGCATGACATTATAAATGAAGAAAATGATGATTTTGATGTGCGTTCCATGGCTCAAGGTTTGGACGCTCTTTCTACTATCACTAATGCTCTGCGTCTATTTTTAGCGGCCGTAGCGGCTATTTCTTTGTTAGTGGGCGGAATTGGGATTATGAATATTATGTTAGCCGCCGTGCAAGAGCGCACCAAGGAGATTGGTCTGCGGAAAGCCGTGGGAGCTAAAAGCCGTCATATCACCGAACAATTTTTAGTGGAAACCGCTCTGGTTACTTTTTTAGCCGGGATATTTGGCGTGATAATCGGGCTGGGCGTATCAGCCGCCGTGGCTTTAGTGGCTAAAAATTTAGGATACGATTGGGATTTAGTTTTTTCTCTCCCTTCTATTATCGTGGGTTGTGTTGTGTCCGTGGGTATTGGTTTGATTTTTGGTATTGTACCGGCCAAACGAGCCAGTCGTCTGGATCCCATTGAAGCTTTAAGGTATGAATAGAAAAGGTATGAATAGAAGTAGTAAATTTTCAGATTTGGTATTTTCCGAGCGGGTTATGCGCCCGAGGCGCATCCCCGAGCCCTTGGCGGGCGAGGAAAGCGAGGGAATTACCAAATCTGAAAATCTATAACAATTATGGATTTTATCACTACAATTAAATTAGCTCTGGATACTCTTAAACGGCAGCGCGCTCGCTCTATTTTGACCATCGCCGGCATTGCCGTGGGTATTTCCATCGTGATTATGATTATGGCGGCCGGCCGCGGTTTGGACAAGCTGATTCTGGGTCAGTTGGAAGCGTATTCTCCGGATTTGATTTCCATGGAAACAAAAATTCCCAGCGCCAAACAGACTTCCAATGACAATGCTTTCGGCCAAGCTTCGGGCATCACAATTACGACCATGAAAAATAAAGATATTGACGAGGTGCGCAAGCATCCGAATATCATTTCAGCTTATGGCATGGTGTTTAGCCAGGATATCGTGAGTTATGGCGGCCAGAATAAGACTACTTTGATTTTTGGCGAGGGTTATAGCATGCCGGAAGTGGAAAAGTTTGAATTGAGCGAAGGCCGGATTTTTGATAAAGATGAAGAAGAATCTCTGGCGCAGGTGGCGGTACTCGGCTCTACGGTGAAAGAAAATCTATTTGGCGATGACACGGCCGCGGGCAAAACCATCTATATTCGCGGTAAACCGTTCCGAGTAGTGGGAGTGGCCAAGAAGCGCGGTTCAGCTCTTTTTATGGATATGGATGATATAGTGATTTTACCCACCTTAACCATGCAGAAAAAAATTTTGGGCATTGATTATGTGCGTCAAATTATCGCCAAGATGAAAGATAGAAACCAAGCCGGGCAAACCGTAGAGGATTTAGCGGAAATTTTAAGAATTGAACACGGCATCACGGATCCCGATAAAGATGATTTTGCCATTAATACCATGGATCAGGCCAAAGAAATGATGGGCTCGATAGTAGATGGCGTGACTTTTTTATTAGTGGCCTTGGTCTGTATTTCGTTAGTGGTTGGAGGAGTGGGAATTATGAATATTATGTATGTATCGGTGGCCGAACGGACTTTTGAGATTGGTTTGCGCAAGGCCCTGGGAGCGCGAAAAAAAGATATTTTATTGCAATTTTTAAGCGAAGCCGTGCTTATTACGGTTAGCGGCGGCATAGTCGGAATTATTTTGGGCGCGCTTATGGCCTTATTGGTTTATTTCGCCGCCGCATATTATGGATTGTCTTGGGTGTATTCCATTCCTTTTTCTTCTGTATTTTTAGCCGTTACTTTCTCCGCTTTTATTGGTTTGCTGTTTGGTATTTATCCGGCCCGAAAGGCCGCCAATCTCAATCCGATTGATGCCTTGCGAAGAGAGTGAAAGGGTGCTAAATTAGCCCTATATGACTGATACGCAAAGCA
>CAZXFG010000012.1:7818-11984 GCA_964640515.1 uncultured Gammaproteobacteria bacterium
CGCTCAAAAAAACCGGAGCCAATTGGAAGGCGCCTTGTCCGTTTCATCGGGAAAAAACGCCTTCTTTTATGGTACATCCGGAAAAGCAGATCTGGCATTGTTTTGGTTGCGGCAAAGGCGGAGATATCTTTTCTTTTGTCCAGGAAATTGAGGGTATGGATTTTCCGGAGACTTTGAAATTTTTGGCCGATAAAGCCGGAGTGAAATTAGAAAATAATTTTCAGAGCGAAGTGCAGAAAAGCCAGAAGAACCGGATTATGGAAATCAATGCCAAGGCCGCTTATTTTTTCCATCGGTTTTTGTTGGATATTCCGGGAGCCAAATCCGCTCGGGAATATTTGGAACGCCGTCGGCTCAAAACCGAAACAATAGAGAAATGGCAAGTCGGCTACATTCCCGAGCAATGGGATTTACTGACGCGATATTTATTGAAGAAAGGTTATGGCATTGAAGATTTGGTGGCTTCCGGACTGACTATCAAGCGCGATGGCGCGGATGCCCAGACCGGTCGAGGTTTTTATGATCGTTTTCGGGGCCGGATTATGTTTCCGCTCTCTGACGCTCACGGCAATGTGGTGGGATTTACCGGTCGGATTTTGGTGGAAAAGGAAAATTCCGGCGGAAAGTATGTGAATACGCCGCAGACTCCGGTTTATGATAAATCGCGGGTGATATATGGTTTAGACAAGGCCAAAAGTGAAATCAAGGCCAAAGATTTGACAGTGATGGTAGAAGGGCAGATGGATGTGATTGCCTGTCATCAGGCCGGCATGGCTAATGTAGCGGCCGCGTCAGGCACGGCTTTAACGCCCGAGCAGGTGAAATTACTTAAACGCTACTCCAATAATGTGGCTATTGCTTTTGACGCGGACGCGGCCGGTCAGAACGCGGCCAAGCGGGGGATTGATGTGGCTATGCAAGAAGGCATGAATATACGAGTGATTCAGATTCCTCCGGGCGAGGGCAAAGACGCTGATGAATGTTTGCAAAAAAATCCGGAAGTTTGGTTTAAAGCGGTCGCGGAAGCGGTGAGCGTGATGGATTGGTATTTTAAAAATATTTTATTTGGCGTCAATCTGCATGACCCCAGAAAAAAACAGCAGACTGCCGATGCTTTATTGAATGAGGTTATAAAAATTCCGCATCCGGTGGAGCGGGATAGCTGGCTTCAGAAATTGGCTGATACTTTAAATGTTGATTCATCCGTGTTGGCGGAAACGGCTAAAAAACGCCTGAAAAATTCGGTTCGTCCGTCCACGCCGGAGAATGTCCAACCCGTCTCCGGAGGTTCAATCGTATCGGGCGACCGGTATTATCTGCTGTTGAACGAGCTTTGGGCTTTATTCCTCAAATTTCCTCAAATTTTCGCGGCTTTTTATTCGGTGCTCAAGTCCGAATATTTCACCAATTCTTTGGCCGCCCCCCTTTACGAAATGGCTCAAAAGCAATATAATACCAATCATAAGCTGGATATCGGCCAATTGCGTGATTATTTTGCCCGCGATAATCAGGAAAACTTCATAGATGTCCTTTTACTGCAGGCGGAAAAGGATTTTTCTGATTATAGTGAAGCCGAGGCGCAGAAAGAAGTGGAACTGTTGTTAGCCGATTTGAATCAACTGTGGGTGAAAAAACAAAAAGATTTTTTGGTCAGCGAGTTGAAGCGGGCGCAAGAATCTAAAGACCCGGACCGTGAAAATGAAATTTTAAAACAAATAATGAGTTTTTAACATTATTTATGGCGTTGAAACGAAAAAAACAAGAATCCGTCGGCAAAACCAAACGGGGCCGGAAGCCGCGTTATAAGAAAACCAGGCCAAAGTCAAAAAAGAAAACAAAACATCAGCTCGGCAAAATCAAGCCGGGCAAACTGACAAGGAAAAAGTTTTTCAAACATAAGATTAAGGTTAAAAAATCGCCGGAATTGGAACTATTGGTCATTCCCAGCCCCGCTCAAATTTGGGGTTTGGTATATAAAGGGCGTAACCGCGGTTTTTTGACCGAGACCGAAATCATGACGGTTTTTTCTAGACCTGAACGCTATTTGGATTTGTATGAGGGTTTTCTGGATATCATGGAAAGAAACAGTATTACGGTGGTAGAAGCCGCTTCCAGTTTGTTGGGAGGCCGGCAACAGCAGGGGGACACGCTTAAACAATTTCAAGGAGCGCACCCGGATACGGATTCGCCTTTTGATTTAGGACAGATTTCTTCGGATTCAATCCAGATGTATCTGCGCGAGATAGGTAAAATTCCGTTGTTAAAAACCGAAGAAGAGGTGGCGCTGGCTCGTCGCAAAGAAAAAGGGGACAAAGACGCGGAACGCAAATTAATTGAAGCTAACCTTCGTTTGGTGGTTTCTATCGCCAAGAAATTCGTCGGCAAGACCTTGTCGCTTTTGGATTTGATTCAGGAAGGCAATATCGGACTTTTTCGCGCGGTTAAAAAATTTGATTACCGCAAAGGTTATAAATTTTCCACCTATGCCACTTGGTGGATTCGCCAGGCCATCACCCGCGCTCTGGCTGATCAATCTCGCACCATTCGCATTCCCGTGCATATGGTGGAAACGATCAATCGTTTCCAACAGATTCAGCGTCAGTTAACGCAGGATCTGGGACGCGATCCCACGCCGGAAGAATTAGCGGCTGAAATGGGCGAAGAAATAGGAAAAATCAATCAAATCATTAAGATTTCGCAAGACACCGTGTCTCTGGAGGTGTCAGTGGGCGGAGATGACGATGAAGATACTTCATTACAGGATTTTATTGAAGACATTAAAAATGTTTCTCCTTCCCGGTCCGCCGGTTTGGAAATTTTGCGCGATTATGTGCGCGAAGCGGTAAAAAGTTTGTCTCCGCGCGAGCAAAAGATTTTGGAAATGCGTTTTGGATTGACCGATGGAGTGACTCACACTTTGGAAGAAGTGGGACAGGAATTTGGCGTGACCCGCGAGCGCATTCGCCAGATTGAAGCCAAGGCCTTGGAAAAAATACAGGGCATGGATATCATCGGAAAGTTGAGAGATTACTAAAGTCAGCGGTAATTAGTCTATACCCTTTCGCGAACAGTGTCGGCTCGCCCGCGGGCTCACCGCACTTCAGATCTCGCCCCGACGCCAGGTCGGGGCTCCGATATGCCGCTCAAGGGTATAGACTAATTACCTCGTTTTTTAAGTCAATGACTTATTTATGAAGATCGTACTTTCTGGAGGTGGGACTTTAGGACCGGTAGTGCCGCTCCTAGTGATGGCCGAAGCTTATCGCCGAGTCCATCCGGAAGTGGAGTTTATTTGGGTCGGCACCAAAACCGGTCCGGAAAAGGATTTGGTCGCGCAACACCAAATTCCTTTTTTTATTATTGCCGCGGGCAAGTGGCGCCGGTACTTTTCTTTTTTGAATGTGATTGACCTGATTAAAGTTAAGACGGCTTTTTTTCAGTCTTTATTTTTACTCTGGCGGGAAAAACCGGATTTAATGATTACCGTGGGCGGTTTTGTCAGCGTGCCTTTGCATTGGGCCGGCGCTTTGCTCCGGATACCGACCTGGGTGCATCAACAGGACGCGCGTCCGGGCTTGGCTAATTTATTGATGAGTGGCCCGGCCAAAAAAGTAACTACGGCTTTAAAAGGGAGCATTAAATATTTTAAAAATAAAAATGCCGAATGGGTCGGCAACCCGGTGCGCGATTTAAGCGTGAGTAATTTTTTGGATTCTAAAGCCCGATTTAATATACCGGAAAAGGCGGTGACTATTTTTGCCATGGGCGGAGGAACAGGGTCGGTTAGAGTTAATCAATTAGTGGTGGAGGCCCTAGGATATTGGCCCAAAGATTGGCAGGTGATTCATCTGGTGGGCAAAGAGAGGCCGAAAGAGTCGGCCGCTAACGCCTCTAAACTATTTCCCAATTACCGCGCTTATGAGTTTTTTACGGATGAGATGAAGGACGCTTACGCGGCCGCTGATGTGGTGATTACGCGAGCCGGTTTTGCTTCACTCACCGAATTGGCTTCTTTGAGCAAAGCGGCGGTAGTGATTCCTATGCCTGACACGCACCAGGAAGACAACGCTAAATATTTGGCCAAAGAAAAAGCGGTTATTTTTTTTGACCAGCAGACGGCCAGCGGGTCTAAGTTGGCCAAGACAGTGGAAGAATTAGTGGCTGAT
>CAZXFG010000012.1:12084-17143 GCA_964640515.1 uncultured Gammaproteobacteria bacterium
ATTTATTTCTATATTAACGATTTTATTTTTCAGATTTTTGGCGGATTTGGATTTTACCCTTAGATACTCCGGCGTATAGCCCCACCAGGCGCCGGATTTTTTATGCTCAAATAATACCGCAGAGCCGCGGCCGATAAATTGTCGGGCAAATTCCTTGGTCGCTTGGTCGGCGATGGTTTTTAATTTTTCGGCTCGGCTGGTTTTAATTTTATCCGATACCTGGTCGGGCATCTTGGCGGCCTGGGTATTTGGACGGGGAGAAAAAGGAAAAATATGCACTTTGCCAAATTGGATTTTTTTTACCAGAGCGCAGGTTGCGGCAAAATCTTCTTCATCCTCTCCGGGGAAGCCGATGATAATGTCGGTGGTAAAAGAAAAGAGAGGATTACTTTTTCTTAATTTGTTTACAATTTCCAGATATTTTTTCGCCGTGTAAAGGCGGTTCATCTTTTTGAGCGTAATATCAGAACCGGATTGCAAAGAAAGATGCCAATGGGGGAGAAGACGGGGAGATTGGGAATAGAGGTGGATTAATCGGTTGGAAATGAGGCGAGGGTCCAGCGAACCTAGACGAAGACGAGGTATTTTTGTTTCTTCTAATATTTTTTTTAGCAAAGCGGTTAGGTTTGTGGCGCCATCATAGTATTGGCAGATATTTACGCCGGTCAAAACTATTTCTAAATAGCCATCTTTTTCTGCCGATTTGATTTTGGCTATTATTTTTTCCGCTGGCACTGATTGAGCGCGGCCGCGGAAAGAAGGAACAATACAATAGGCGCAGTTGAAATTGCAACCGGTTTGAATTTTGATAAACGCCCTGGTTCTGTCCTTACTGTCATTGCGAGGAGCCCCGTTACAAGGTCGGGGCGACGAAGCAATCCCCAGTTTAAGAGATTGCTTCGTCGCTCCGCTCCTCGCAATGACATGTTTTATCACTTCTTCATTATTCCTCGCCACAAAATCTATTTCCGCGATATTTTTATTTTCCAAACAGCCCACCGCAATAACATAGGCCCCGGAGCGTTTGAGACGGCGGATCATGGCGCGGGTGGATTGGCTGGCTCCGCTGGTCACGGCGCAAGCGCGCACTATGGCGATATTTTCCCCGTGTTCAATCGGTACGACGGAAAAACCTAGTTTGACTAGGTCTTTTTTTAACTCATCGGTTTCCGCTTGATTGAGTTTACAGCCAAAGGTATGAAAGGATACTTTCATGAAAAGGGATTATAGTTTTGTTCCATATATTATACTTTTTTGGGATTAAAAATCAAGATTAAAATAAAAACACCTCGTCAGAGACAAGGTGTTTTAAAGTATAAGCTTCCCAGCTCCTCAAAACAGTCAAAAATTAACTGCTTTGAGGACACGGAGCTGGGAAGCTGCCGTGCCCTGGGTTCCGTACTCCGGGGAGGAGCGCGGGAACCCGAGGGTGTAGGTCAGCGGGCGTCGGCCATCGTCGGCGGGAGCGGGCCCTCCTGGGCCTGCTGCCTTTGATCCTGGGCCCACTCGGCGGCGGTGTCTACTGCCCGAGTTGAGAGGTCGAAGACCTCTTTCAATTCAGGACAGCATCCTGCCGTCTCGACGAACGCAGAAGCAGTCGCCGCCGCTTCTGCGGCCCTGTCCCAGAGGGTAGTAGTGTTTTCTGCCATTGCCTCGCGGATCAGCCGAACTACTTCGCGGGCTCGCCAGACGATCATCTGGCCGTCGTTGGTGACTCCGGCGTGCGTTGCGGCCCAGGATTGGGCCTGGGTCAGAGAGAACTCCGCGGCTTCGAGAGCCGCTCCCGACTTCGTCACGATGACGGGGGCGGCGGCGGTGGCCGCCTGGACGGTGAGAGGGGAGAAGAGGCAGAAGAAGAGGAACAGGATGCCGAGGAACTTCATGTCGTACCCTCCCTGAATTTCAGTCCGCATGATTGTTTTTAGGTGCTGACAAGCGGTTTGCGGACTCAACCGTCTGTCAAATTGAGCAAGCTAGATTGTACCACAAGGACGAGATTCTGTCAAACGGATATCTGTTTATCTAGGGAATATGTTTTTTGTCTTAAATTGGCCGTATATAAACAAAAAACAGCCGTTAGGCTGATTATAGAAGAAGGGGGGGGTGGGGCGCGCCTGCTAACAGGTCGCCCGCCCCGAGATATGTGCCGACCCACAGACCAGTGAGCAGCTGGCTGACTATGGGCGGTGTGAGAAAAGGGCGGCGGAAACGCGGTAGAAACGGGGATAAGTCCCCGGGGTTCACCAGGGCAGCAGCTTCTTGCGAAGGATCATGGCCGGTGGCATGGGCCCGGTGGCCGACCTCCCGGTCACGATGCGGATCGCCGGAGCCCAGGTGGCTAGCATCACCGGGGCACCAGTGAACCTCCCGAACTCAGGATTGATCAGCCAGTGATTCAGAGGAGAGATCATCACCGGGGCACCGGTGAACTCCCCAGAGGACATGACCCAGACGAAGGCATCTTCCTTCGACTGGATCATCTCGCTCGGCATGTGGATGAAGGGGAGGAAGTCATGCCCCTCCAGGGCCGGTGTCAGCCCTCCGAAGAGCATGGTCACTGGTTCAGAGCTGTTGGGGACGAGCATCATCATGGGAAGTGAAGGTATGATGACCACCTTCTCCCATGTGGTCCAGCCAGCCTCCCTGATGGTCTCCATGATGGTCGCTGCGTGGCTGTTGAAGGGGTTGGGGTTGAAGACGAGAAGGGACTCCGCGTCCAGCCCGACGTTCTGGGTGTGGATGAACTCTTCTCCTCCGAGGTTGCCCACGACGATCGTGTGCGCGGGCGGTGCTCTGTTGGGCATGGCGCAGATCGCGCTCGCCCACAGGAACATCGCCAGCCCTGCCAGGATGGCAGTCGGCAACATCGGATGTCCTCTCGTTGGCATCGTTCACCACCTCCGATGAGATTGTTGTTGGCCAAGTGCGCGGTTTCCTCTTCCCAGAGGGCTGAATGCGGCTGCTCTCCCGATCAGGTCGGGACACATTTATCCCAAAGGGAACAAAGGATATATAAATTTTAGCATTGCTATTTTCTGTCGTCAACGATAAGTAGGCGGGCTCCACAATCCGAACAATGAGGATTTTCTCTCGACCCCTGGCGTCCGTGATGTGAGCGACCGCATGTTTGCGGATTCCAATAAAAGTGGCCTGTTTTTTTGACGAGTTCTCTCCCACATTTGGAACAGAAACTATTGTGCTCGTTTTGATGAGCGCAAGATTTTGTATCCACGATTCCTCCTTTTTTCAACGCGGATTTCAATATTTATATCATAGGTAATTTGGGAAAGCAATACAAAAAACCTCCCACAAGTGGGAAGTTTTTGTTTTGTGACCCGGCTGGGATTCGGACCCAGGACCTCTTCCTTAAAAGGGAATTGCTCTACCAGCTGAGCTACCGGGCCGGTTATGGCTTCAAATAGACAAAAAAGATGTAATTATGGTATACTAATTTTATGAAAAAAGCAAGCCCCCGAATTTAAACGGTGGATAATTTGTAATTATGTTGGACAAAAAATATTTGGCTAAAGTGCGGCAAGATTTACTCGCTTATACGGAAAAAAGACGCGAAGTAATCAAATTATCCGGCGATGCCCAACATTTGTCCAAAAAAGCCATCTTCGCCCTACAGCGAGATGACGCGCCTACAGCTAAAGAATGTCTGGAAAAGGCCAAAGCCATCATTTTAGAGTTAAATAAAAAACACCAGAAGGATCCGGCCATCTTTGAAGAGGGTTCTTATCGCGCGGCCATTGAGGAATATACCGAATCCAAGCTGTTTAGCTTGTTTGTGGGGGGTAAAAGTCTCGGTGACATCAAAGATTTTGAAGTGGATTCCGATACTTTTATTGGCGGTTTGTCTGATGTGGTGGGGGAGATTTATCGTTATGCCATTAAATCCGCGACCGAGAAGAAATTTAAGGAAGTGGAAAGATGCTACACAGTGGCTGAAGAAATAGTGTCAGAAATGGTGGATATGAATTTAACCGGCTATAATCGCCAAAAATTTGATCAGGCCAAAGGCGCTCTACAAAAGCTAGAGCAAGTGAAGTATGAAGTAAGTTTGAGAAGATAATTTACAAATTTTGTTAAGGAGATTGTGAATTACGCTTTTATAGATAGCCAAAATTTGAATTTAGGCATACAAAGCCTAGGTTGAAAACTCGATCATGCTCGCTTTAGAGTTTATTTGCGCGAGAAATATAGTGTTGGCATTGCCTATTTGTTTATTGGATACATACCAGAGAATCAAGATTTATATGATAGTTTACAAAAGGCGGGATATGTTTTAAAATTTAAACCGGTGTTACCAAATAAAGACGGCGCTCACAAAGGCAATATTGACGCTGATCTGGTATTGCAGCGCCTGATTGATTTTTATGAAAATCATTTTGAAGGGGCAGTAATAGTTACTAGTGATGGAGATTTTTATAGTTTGGTTAAATTTTTATATCAGCATAGTAAGTTAAAATTAGTGATGAGCCCTTATAAAGATACTTGTTCTTCGTTATTAAAGAAGACGGCGAGAGAAAAAATAGTGTTTATGAATAATTTGCGGCATAAGTTGGAATATAAAAAGAAAAGCACCGCTTAAGGACGAAACCTCAAGAGGTGCTTTTCGTATGTATTCTGTATATATATTAGCATTAAATTATTAGTCTTGTCAATAGAGGTGTGTTTATGTCAGAATTATATAGAACAAAAATCGGAATGCGTGATTATAAGGTTGCGCAGCCGGAGAAGGAGGAAGTGATTGAAAAGTGGAAGCAAGGGATTGATGAAATTTTTCAGATATTATCTGCGGATAAATTAGAACGCGATAAGTTGGAAGAATTCATGCGGCGTGATCGCGGTCGTGGTTGCAGGTTTGGCGGGAAGATGGATAAAATTTTTGGATTAGCAGAGAATAAAGAGTCGTCGGCAGACGACAAGCGTTTATTAGCTATCGGATTGTGGATTATTGTTGAGGTAGGTGATTTTTCCATGTTCCAGTCGGCTATCAAAGTGCTCAAAGGCGGTACTTTTAATTTGGATTCATTTTTAGAGAGAAAAGGCAATC
>CAZXFG010000013.1:0-2113 GCA_964640515.1 uncultured Gammaproteobacteria bacterium
TGGAGCGGTGCAATTATTAAAATGTTTTGATGATAATTGCGAGAGCACGATGTCGGTTTTGAATTCGCGCAATGTTTATTTTGAAGAAACCAGCGGACGCGCGATTTTGAAGATCGCTAATTCAAGAGGTGATTCTTATCCGCTGGAAAGTGACACAACTTATAAAGTGATTATCTCCGCGCCGGACAATGAACCCAATCGCCAGATATGGTCCATGAAGTCATTTGGTTCGCCCGACCTGTCAAGTAAGCCGTTGAGTGGAGAATTTACCTGGGCTTTTCACACCAAAAAAGATAGTTGCCAAGTTAATAAGGTGGAAGTGACGCCTAAAGAATATGTTTCGCGACAGTTGAGGGACCGCACTGTGTTTGGCGCCGCTCCTTATTCAGCGCCTGACCAGTGCGACGCCAAAGGACAGAAGCTAAACGCTCGAAGTTATGATTGGTCATGGGACGCGACTGATGAAATAGGGAGTGGAAAGCCAGTGACCAGGTTGGTGGCCAGTATCGCAACCTTTAAGACAGCCAATGTTAAAAATAAATATTGCACGGCTGTTTGCACGCGCAAGGGCAGTGATTTGCCGGCTGGAGATATGCTTTCGGTCTGTGGCAACGGAGTAAAAGAGGCGGGCGAAGATTGCGACCCGCCGAATAAGGATACCGGATGCGGTTTGGATTGTTTGAGAACGGGCAATACTTCCACTACCACTTGCGGCAACAATATAATTGATATTAATCTAGGCGAGGAATGCGACCCGCCGAATCAATCTTTGGCTTGCGACGGTAAGTGTCTGAAAATGGGTTCTAAACCAGTCGGTAATGTGATCGTGCCCAATGCTTCTATTTGTGGCAATAACAGGGTAACTCGGGGTGAAGAATGCGATCCTCCCAACGCGGACAATGGTTGTAGCGCCAACTGTCTGAATATGGGCAGCCGTTTGTCCAAAGGTTGGTGCGAAGGGAAAATTCACGGCGGTTATGAAGCTGGCGAATATAATATTTTTTGCGCGACTAATTTCAGCCAATGCGGTAATCGTATTTTAGAAGCTGATGAAGATCCGGGTTGCGATGGGCCAGATGGCTGGAACAGCCGGCTTTGTAATGAATTTTGTTTAAAACATGATGATGGCTGTGAAGCAAACAGCGAGGGTTGCAGTTCTCAAGGCGCTTATCTTGGTTCTTCCCTTTTTTACATTTCACCATCTGTTTGCGGCGATGGCAAAACGGGCGTTGGTGAAGAAAGATTTTGTGAGGCGGGATTATCCTTTTCCGGCGGCGCCGGTTCACTTGATCCATTGGCGCTAGTGATTGGGAAAGGACAAGGTCAGGTAAACAATGAACAACCCCCTAAACAATCATCTATCGTGACCGCTAACACCCAAGGCAGTAAAGGTTTGGTAACCGGTTCGGGCAAGTTCATTATTCCTTGCGGTTATACCACTAACGAAGACTGCCGGCGTGCCACCGGAGATCCTGATAGCGCTATCGGAGCTAATTCTTGCTGTTATACTCGTCCGAGATTGGTTAGTGTTTATCCGGCTACCACTACCGCGCCTAATATTTTGGATGGCATCTGTCCCAATACCTATTTGGAAGCGGTTTTTGACCAGCCCATTGATGAAAACACTTTGCCCGGAAATTTTATCATAGCCAGGGGGAGCGGTAACGCGGTCTGCGCCAGCGGTTTGACTGATATGACATCTATTGTGATGAATTACGCGCCCGGTCAATGGTATGACCGAGCGTGGAATAGGGTGGTAGATTTTTTTCGTGATATATTCGGTCTTAAAGCGACAGCCATCAGCCAGCGCCAGGCGCGTTCCACTATTTGGTGCGCGGGAAATGATTTGGGCGTGGCTAAAGTGGTGAACGATCCGGTAGAAAAAGTTTCCCGGGTTATGGTGAATTTGAGCGACTCCCTGGCCACCAGTACTGAATATGCCATTATTTTAAAAGATGGCGTTCAAGATTTGCGTGGAATCAGTATTGGAAGCGGAGCGGATGGCAAGGCCATTAATTGGAAATTCGCCACGGTCTCGGAAGTTTGCGCTGTAGATAAATTAGAGGTTTCGCCTTCCGAATATTTATTCAGAAAGGCCAATTTGAGCATTGAT
>CAZXFG010000013.1:2213-16704 GCA_964640515.1 uncultured Gammaproteobacteria bacterium
TAGATTTGCCGATAGACGGCGCGTTGCAGAATATTTTTCCTTATGAAGACAAGCAGAACAATAATGATAATTTTAATTTAACTTCCGAATCTTTTGACGGCAATCCCACTGTTGATACGCGAGGATATTTTAATTTTAGCGCTTCATACTGCGCGGACAATGGCGTGAGTGGGGCTACTTTTGATGATTTGCCTTATTTACGCCCGGCCATTCAGACAGATGCGGGTCCTTTACAGGGGGCGCTAAAGCGGTTTATCTTGACTAATGATAAAAATACTGACGCTATCGGCATTCAAGTTTTCCCCAATTTGGAACATAAAACCATTCGTGAGTGGTATGCCGGTCAGAATTTAGGCGGCAATCTCCAGCCCCTTAAAGCGGCCGGCTATGATGCTTTGGGAGATAATAATAATATTTATGTGGACGCGCTCAATTTTGTTACCAGCACAGCCGGGGGCGTTTATGCCGAACATCTTTACACTAATGTTTACCTATTCAGTATCAACGCCGACGCCCGGCCGGAAACTCGCCAGGTGTTTGAGCAGTTAATGAAGAATTTGCAATTCAGCATTAATTTGACTAATAAAAAATATTGCAGTGGTATTTCGGAACTTTCCTGCCAAATTGATTTTGATTGTCCGTCCGGACAGACTTGTTTGGCCGATATAGACAGGATGAAAAGAAATGTTCAGCGTCTGCGCGGTTTGCAATCAATAAAGTCGCGGTTGACCGCCTATAACGAGGCCGAACACCCGACTAATTATCCTGATTTAAAAGAGGGGACTTTTTTGCCCGGACAATCCATCAGCGCCGGTTGGCCTTCTTGGGGGGCGGCTTTAAGCAACGCCGTGGGTTCGGGTTTGCCCGTTGATCCGATCAATCGGCTTGGGTCGGCTGGAACTTGCGCCATTCCGACTCCAGCTGGCGCCAATACTTATTGTTTAAATGATAGATATTGTCTGGGTTTTGCCCCGACTTCCACTTGCAATATGCATGATCCGCAGACTGGCTGGAGCGTATATGAGCGCCGTTTCAGTTTTGCTTGCGCCACTTCTTCTTACGCTTATCGTTATATTTATTCATCTGATTCTAACGACTATACGGTTAGAGCGCGGATGGAAACCACCGAAGCCATTAGTCAGCAAAGCTGGCAAAATTTTGCTAATGATTTTATTGATTCCGACCATTTTAAACTTTTTGAACAAAACGGTATTTGTAATGCCGGAGAGGTGGAAATATCCACCATTGCCACTGGCGGTACTTGCGGCGACAGGGTAGTTCAGGTTGGTCGTGAACAATGCGATCCGCCAGGCAGTGAGAAATTTGGGGCTTGCGTTAATAACTCAATGGAAGTTCAGGTGTGCGGCACCGACCCAGTCTCCAATGCGCCTTGTCAATGGATAGCTTCCACTACTCCGTCCGGCAACAGCAGAGTCAGTTGCTCCTATAATAATAAATGCGGCGATGGTAAATTAGATCCCGGCGAAGAATGCGATTTAGGGAGCGTTTTAAATGGAAAAATCGGTTCTGTTTGTAATAATACCTGTCGGTCGGTAGTTAATCGTTGTGGCAACGGGATAGTGAATCAAGACGAACCCAAAGAGCTTTGTGATTGGAAAAAAGATTTTAACGCCTTTAGTCTGCAGGACGGCAAATGCGTTAATTCGTTTGGAATCAATCGCGCTTGTAGGGATGATAAAGGTTGTAAAGTTTGCCAAAACAATACCAATTTATTTTGCAATTCGGTCTCTGACTGCCCGCGTTTGTCAACCGGCGAATGTTCAATTACAGGTTTGGATTGCAGTATCAAACAGCCATGCGCGCCAATTAAAAAATGTTTGGTTGGAAAAGATTATGGACAAGATTGTAAATTAGATTCTGATTGCGGTCTCTCTGATGAGATTGTCCCCAAACCTATCAAATGCGTCGATGTGGCTAATGACTGCGGTTATATTGATCGTTGCGTTCAAGTGGCTAATTCTTGCCGATTATCGTCCTTGTATAAACGCAACTCACCGCTTACCATTATTGATGATAATTTGGGAGTGAGATATGGATTGGCCAAATCGGATTCCTGCGCTTGGGATTGCCAGAATTATGGACCTTATTGCGGTGATGGCCGGGTGCAGAATGAATTTGGCGAGGAATGCGATGTGGCCTCTGAAAATACCTGTTCCATCATTGGTGTTCCGGGCGTGGGCAGATGCGGAGCGAATTGTAAATATAATAATAGCGATTCTCCTTACTGGTGGAAATTTGAGGTATTGCAAACCACTGGAAATAGAAAATACGCGTTGAATAATTCCACTTATTTTTCCACCCACCGGCTTCCCCCCGGGAGGTATGATTCCTTGGCTTGTTCAGGACTCGGTTGTCCGGCCGAAACAAATGAAGGGAAAATTGGCAAAGCCCTGGCTTTTGATGGGGTAGATGATTTTCTAAGTCTTCAAGGCACCGGAGATGTCCGCCTTTTGGCCTCTAATAATTTTACCATCGGGGCGTGGATTTGGCCGGAGAGCGTAGAAAGAGCAGATCAGGTTTGGACCGTAGTTTCTAAAGGAAACGGATCGCACGGATCGCGCGAAAATTATAATTTATATTTTCAGAATCTTAACGCTACTGATCAGCGAGTTGGTTTTGCGGTGAGTGGGGTATTGCATGCCGTGAAGGTTCCGGGATTTAACCGATGGATCCATGTCGTTGGAACTTATGACGGGCAAAAAATAAATTTATATATAAATGGTGACAGGGTGGTAGTCAACGGAGTGGTCGGCGAAGTGTTTGATGTCTCCAACACCGATCCTTTGTATATAGGAGCGGATCACTATGATATCGGCGGAGATGAAAGAGAGGGCAGTTATTTTAAAGGCAAAATAGACGAGGTGGTTTATTATAATCGCGCGTTGCATCCGGAAGAAATAAAATTTGAATATGAACACGGTTGGTTCTGCTCCACCACCGTATCTTTAGCCGGCGCCCAACAAACAGCGTATCAGGATCAGACGGATTGCGGCAACAGCACGATTGACGAAGACGAGGCTTGTGATCGGGGCGTGTCTAATGGCGTTGTTTGCACGGCTTCATATAATCGGGCCTGCACTTATTGCGCGGCTGATTGCAAGAATGTGATTGAAGTTCGGCCCGCCGAGTATTGCGGTGATGGAAGAATACAAGCGGATAAGGGAGAATTGTGTGAAATTGATCCCAATAACAATAATTTATTTTGGTCGGCTGTCCAGGGTGGGTTGGCCAGTAATGATGTTCTAGCTTTTAACGCCGATCGCAATGGCTGGCCGGTTTTAGATTGTTCAGCCGCCGGCGCGAATTTGCCTAGCGCCTATTTAAAGGGCGCCCGGAATTGCGTGAACAACTGTACCGGTCTTCAGGATAGTTGCGTTAAGTGTGGTTACTTGCTCGCGGATGACCACGATTTTGAAGACTATGTAACAGTGCAAGGCGGACGGGTTATTAATATTCTTGACCCGCATTCTCTCACTCCTTTCCCTAACGGTAATTTAAAACTTTTTCCCACTCGTCTAAACGCGATGAATGGCGATAAATTACTCGGCCACAGCCAAGGTGTCAGTTTTACCGCAGTTTATACTTTGAGGGATCCGTTAACAGTGGGTTCTGCAGGAGGGAGTCCGGCCACTTTAATTGCAAATCCTATTTGTTCGGCGGGCGGTGATGATTCATATAAATTGAGGGTTAATGATGACGCCAATCACCTGTTTGATTTCCCGGTTTCCAGCGTTCCTTCCCTTGGTCAGTATGATTTAGCGCTTTCTCCGGTGATGAATAGTAGAAATGCGCAACAAAGAAATCATATCCGCGTGGTGGCCGTGTGGTATGGTAAAGCGGGAATGGGCATGGATATGACCGACTCATCCGGATTTGTGGTGAACGCTCCCAACAACCAAAGGACTGTTTTTGAGTCCGCTTATTTCCATCCTATGAAAGTGACCGGCTTAAATTATTTTACTGCTTCCTCTACGCCGAGCCACGGCATCTGGTACCATGAAGAGAGTGAAATTGGCAGTACTTTTACTGAATCTTTTACCATAGACACCAATCAAATGAATGCGGAGAATTACGCTTTTTATGTGCGTACCCGCGCGCCTATCAACAACAGTGATGGATATTTGAGGGTGCAGGTTTATTTCCCTGAAAATGATTCAAATTCCAATCATATGGCTACCTCGACCACTTATTTTCTGCGTCAGGCCAGAGCTTCGGAAAACGACGAGGCCACCTATTGGCATGTTTTTAATATTCGTCAGGCCAGCGCCGATTTGTCCGATATCAGAGATCGTTTTGTGAAAATCAACGCTAAACGCACTTCCCCGCAAAATTTTGATTTTAGTCTTTAAGTCCAGCCCTTTATTTTAAAGAGAAAAAGTATTAAAATATAGTATGGAGAACAATGAGCCGGTCATAATCAATGAGGCGGACACAATATCGGAAAGCAGTCGGAAAATCAAACCGATACGCGCGGCTATTTTTATCGCGGGAATTTTACTTTTGGCTTTTTTCGCCTTTTTTATCTGGACAAAAATTAAAGGTTCCTCGGTCAGACAGTTGTCCCCGGAAGCCCAAGAACAAAAATTACGGCAAGAGGCCGAACAATGGAAAGCCAATCTCAACCAAATCGCCGGCCGAGATAAGGACTTTGATAATTTGACTGACGAAGATGAACTAAAATACGGCACCGACCCCGGTCGTCCGGATACTGACGGTGATGGAATGTTGGATGGGGATGAAGCGCAAATTTTTAAAACCAATCCTCTGAAAGCGGATACTGACGGTGATGGAATTAAAGATGGAACAGAGATACGGCGCGGCGCTGATCCTTTGAAAAAAGATAAGTAAAATAAATATTAATTTTAAAAATATGTTTGATGACCAAACAAATAATCCAGCCGGCGGTCCTCCTAAAAATTTACCGATGGAACCGGAAGACATGTTCGCGGGAATAGATAATAAACCGGTGGCACCTAATGCTTTGAATGCCGGGGCATTGAAGCCGAGGACAGCCACCCCCGTCCCCGCCCCTGTCATGCCTCCTATAGCCGATACTGCCCCTGTCCAGCCCTCTGCGCCAGTTCCGGTTCGTCCGGCTATCACTCCGGTATCATCCACGCCAGCTTCAGTTCCCGCGCCCGATTCAGGGGTTATGCCAGCCGCTCCGGTATATGCCATGAAAGAGCCGATTTTAGGCAAGGTGATTTTAGTGGTGGTGCTGGGTTCCATGCTTGGAGGGTTGGGCTTCGGCGGTTGGTGGGTTTATAATTATATGCAAAGCGGTGGCCAGCCGCCATTGCTGGAAGACGCTGATATTTTAGAAGAAGAACCATCGGTTACATTGCCGGCCGCTGAAGATGATTTGGACACGAAAAATCAGAATGATGTTCCGGCGCAGATGAATAATGACAATATTTTATTCGGCGAACCGATTGATACGGACAAGGATGGTTTAGATGATGTGCGGGAACAACAATTAGGTACTGACCCCGACAAAACCGATTCGGATGGCGACGGATTGACCGATGGAGATGAAGTTTTGATTTGGAAAACCGATCCTTTGAATCAGGATTCAGACGGAGATACTTATCTGGATGGCGAAGAAGTAAGGCAAGGGTATAATCCGCTTGGCCCCGGAAAGTTGTTTAATGCCTCTAACGAAGAGGAAATCAATAATGATGCTAAGTAATTAATTTCGTATCATGTTTTGGAAGAAAGAAGCGAAAATTACGGCTGTTCCGATCGCCAGCACGGCTGTGCAGGTTATGCCTAAGGAATTTTATGGCGGCGCCAACCCGGTCGTCACTTTTAGAGATGTTAAAAAAGAAGTGTTGTTGAACAAAGATGCGGTTTCTAAGACCGAGAAAGTTCTGTTGGATAAATCTACCGCCGTAGGAGCCGGCGCGCCGTTCCATCCCTCTAATTTATTGACCAGCAATAAGTTTTTATTGTTGGCCGGTTCAGCGCTCTTTATTCTGTTTTCAGCCGGCGCCGGGTTATATTATTGGCGCCAAAGCAATCAAACCGCCGATCAGACGCCGATTAGGCCCATCATAGAGGATTCAGCTTTGCCGGTTGAGCCGGAGATGGCGCCGATAGAGACGCCTTTGGTTTCTGAAGAAACGGATACATCCACTGAAACAATCATCTCGCCCGCGATTGAATTATTAGAGTTTCCAGCTATGTTTTTGAGCGACAGTGTTGATTTGGACAATGACGGTTTAAGCGATTTGGCCGAAGAAATATTTGGAACGGATCCGGCTTTGCCGGATAGCGATAATGACTCTTATGCCGATGCTCATGAAATTTTTTATCTTTATAATCCGTCCGGGCAAGAGCCCATGCGTTTGATTGAAGCCGGGACGGTCAAAGAATATATCAATCCGGTTTTTGGTTATTCCCTCTATTTTCCTATAAATTGGGCCGTGGGCAACACTAAAGAAGATTACCGCGACATTTTATTCAGCACTCTCACCGGCGATAATATTGAAATCTTAGCCGTGGACAAAGAGGTTGGCGAGGATTTTGAGTCTTGGCTGGCCAAAAACGCTCCTAGCGAACAGTTTAATTATTACAAGTCTTTTGAGTCGCGTTTTCAAGCCACCGGATATGAGCGTGTGGATAAATTAGTGTATTTTCTAGCGCAGCCGACCAGAGTCTATATAATTGCCTACCATGTATCTGACACTAACATGGTCAATTTTCGTCTGGTGGCTGACATGATGGCCCGAAGTTTTAAATCAGGCGGAGCGAATGGCAATGCTTCGGCTTTAGAAATAATGGAACAAGAAGCGGCGGAACAGCAAGACATTGATGCCGGTACTCCGGAATCAGTCCAATAATATGGGAACAGATTTTTTGGTTGAAGTGAATATTAAGGCCCGTTGTTCTTGGACCGCGAAAAAAATAAAAGAAATTGTTAAACTGATAGCCCGTCTTTCCAAGGTGAATGAAGGCGCGGTGGAGATAAATTTCGTGAGTCCGAACGAAATCAAAGAGATTAATCGCCGGCGTCGCGGAAAGGATGAAGTGACCGATGTGCTTTCTTTCGCTTGGCGGGAAGATCGCGTCGTTAAAACTAAGCATTGGGGAGAGATGTTTCTTTGCGAAAAACGCATCCGAGAACAGGCCCGGCGTTTTAAGGTGTCGGAAGAAGAAGAATTAACGCGTATTTTGTGCCATGGGTTTTTACATTTGTTGGGATATGACCATGAGAAGCCGGCGTTGGCTGAAAAAATGTTCGCGAAACAGGAAGCAATAGTAAAAAAATATTTTTTTCGTTGAAATATGCCTGTTTTTTCTTTACGCAATCAATACAACAGTTTTTGTTCAGCCGCTCGCGGTTTGCGGTATATTTTTAAATCCGAACTTAATTTCCGGATACAGATTTTGATTAGCATAGCGGTTTTGGTTCCGGCTCTTTATTTTCCCCTGCGTTCTTGGGAATTGATTTTGCTGATTTTGCTGATCGTGGCCGTGTTGATTATGGAAATTTTAAATACCACTTTTGAGTATTTAAGTGATTTATTAAAACCGAGATTGCATCATTATGTGCAAATTATCAAAGATATTATGGCCGGAGCCGTGCTGTTGACCTCTCTGGGAGCGGCCATTATCGGTATTTTGATTTTTTATCCGCACTTCATGACATTGTTGAAATAGTGTATAATTATATCCACCTAGTAAAGTTTATGGG
Source organism: uncultured Gammaproteobacteria bacterium (assembly GCA_964640515.1). GTDB lineage: Bacteria > Patescibacteriota > Patescibacteriia > Magasanikbacterales > GWA2-37-8 > CAZXFG01. The sequence goes on from CAZXFG010000013.1 coordinate 9,931, forward strand.
AAAAAAATCACACAATTTAGTAGTCGGACTGGACATTGGCTCTACGGCCGTGCGGATGGCCATTGGGCAATTGGTTGAACGGGCTGAAAGCCGGGAGCGGGAATTGCAGATATTGGGCGCTACCGAAGTGCCGTCCGAGGGATTGCACCGGGGCATTATCAGCAGTATTGAGGATGTGGTATCTTCCATTTCTTCTTGTTTAGAGCGCACTGAACGCGTGGTAGGCGCGTCCATTGACAGTGTTTGGCTGGGAGTTTCAGGAACCCATGTGATGTCTCAACAAAGCAAAGGCGTGGTGGCGGTTTCAAAAGCCGATAGCGATATTTCCGAGGAAGATGTGCGCCGGGCGGTGGAAGCGGCTCGGGCCATTGCCACTCCGATTAATTATGAGGTGTTGCATGTTTTGCCGCACAGTTTTGGAGTGGATGGACAGGTGGGAATTAAGGATCCGGTAGGCATGACCGGAATCCGTTTGGATGTGGATGCCCAAATTATTTTAGGTTCGTCTTCGCAAATTAAGAATCTGACCAAGGCCGTGTATCGGGCCGGGTTGGACATTGAAGATTTAGTGCTGTCTATTATTGCCACAGCCGAAGCGGTGTTGACCGGCCGGCAGAAGGATTTGGGGGTGGCAGTGGTGAATATAGGCGGTTCTACCACCAGTTTGGCGGTTTATGAGGAAGGGGACTTACTGCACAACGCGGTTTTGCCCATCGGTTCAGAGCATATCACCAATGATTTGGCTATTGGATTGCGCACCACCATAGACATTGCCGAAAGGGCTAAAATTAAATACGGCGATTGTTGGCATGAATTAGCCGGTAAAAAAGATGAAATAGATTTGTTTGAATTGGGGGCCGAAAGACAAGAAATGATTAAGAAAAAATATTTAAGTGAAATTATCGGAGCGCGGGTGGAAGAAATTTTTTATAAAGTGGATCAGGAATTAAAGACAATTCAACGGAGCGGTCTTTTGCCGGCCGGAGTGGTGCTGACCGGGGGCGGGGCAAAATTGCCCGGTTTGGTGGAATCGGCCAAAAATAATCTCCGTTTACCGGCCACCCTGGGTTATCCTTTCAACATCACCAGCGTAACGGACAAGATAAATGATCTGGGTTTTTCCACAGCCGTCGGGTTGGTAAAATGGGGAAGTATGATGAAGTTTGGCGGTTATTCGCGGGAGGATAACAAGATGGGAAATAAAATAAACGCGGTTTTCAGCCAGTTTAAAAAATGGACCAAAACATTAATCCCCTAGCTGTTTTCTTGACACTTTATCGGAGAGAAAGTAGAATAAAGTGGAGCGCGACTCTACTTATTTTATTTATATAGGTTTTGAATACAAAATTTGTTCAGAGGAGAAAGTTTTTTTCTAAAGAAAATATTATGCCACAAGTAAAACCGGAAATAGAGACTTTCGCTAAGATTAAAGTGATTGGTATTGGAGGGTCAGGCGGTTCGGCCATTAATCGCATGATGGAAAATAAAATCCGCGGAATTGATTTTGTAGCGATTAACACCGATGTGCAGGCCTTGCATCATAGTCTGGCTCCGCACAAGTTGCATATTGGAAAAACCGTAACTCGCGGTCTGGGAGCGGGAATGGATCCGAATGTCGGTCTGAAAGCGGCGGAAGAATCGCAGAACGAAATCAGAGATATTTTGAAGGATACCGACATGGTATTTATTACCTGTGGTTTGGGCGGCGGCACAGGTTCCGGCGCCAGTCCTTTGGTGGCGGAAATCGCTCGCGAGCTAGGCGCTTTGACCGTGGCTATTGTTACCAAGCCCTTTGCCTTTGAAGGTCCGAAGCGGGCGGAGATTGCCGAGCGCGCTTGGGAAGATTTGGTGAAAAATGTTGATACCATAATTACTATCCCCAATGATCGGATCATGCAAGTGATTGATAAAAAAACCACCATGTTGGATGCTTTCCGGATTGCCGACGAGGTGTTGCGCCATGGAGTACAGGGAATTTCCGAGTTGATTACCATACCGGGCCTGATCAATGTGGATTTTGCGGATGTAAAAACCATTATGCGCGATACTGGTTCGGCTTTGATGGGTATTGGCAGTGGAAGCGGAGAAAATCGGGCTATTCAGGCGGCCAATGCGGCCATTTCCAGTCCTTTGTTGGAGTTGTCAATTGATGGCGCTCACGGAATTCTCTTCGCGATAGCCGGCGGACCGGATTTAACCATGGAAGAAGTCAGCGAAGCGGCTAAAATTATCACCAGCTCGGCTTCCGGCGACGCTAAAATTATTTTTGGCGCGATTATTGACGAGAATTTAGTTGGATCAATGCGGGTAACCGTGGTGGCGACCGGCTTTGACGATCGTCATTCGGCGCCGCGTTTGGACGCGGAAGCGGCGGCGCAAAGTTTGTTCAGCGGTCCGGCCAAGTTTACACCCAGCCCATTCGCGCGTAAAATACAGAAAGAGGAGGCGGACGAAGAGAAAAAATTCAAGCAGATTATTCAACAAAAAAATTCCATCAGCGGGGCCAGCGTTTTTTTTGGAGGGGGGAACAATAGTCATCAGGCGCCGCCGCCGGTTCCGACCATTACTCCCAAGTCCGGAGGCGATAAGGATGAAAACGAATTGGAAATCCCGGCCTTTATCAGAAGAAAGATGGGTCTTTAATATTTTTTGTGCGTTGTCCTGTTTGCAACAATCGGGAAACCAGCGTGGTTGACACCCGAACCGGAGGGGATGGTTTAGTGGTGCGCCGCCGGCGGGAATGCAACAAATGCCGTTACCGTTTTTCTACGGTGGAAGATGTGGAGTTGCTGGATATTATCGTGGTAAAACAAGATGGAAGCCGGGAGAGCTACATGCGGGAAAAAGTAGAAAACGGCATTAGGCGCTCTTTAACCAAACGCCCTTACACCAAAGAGCATTTTTATAAACTTATTCACGATATTGAACGCGATATTCAAAAGAAAAAAAATCGCGAGATAGGCAGTAAGGAAGTGGGCGAAATCGTGATGAAATATTTGCGCGGTTTTGATAAGGTGGGGTATATTAGATTCGCCAGCGTCTATCGGGATTTTAAAGATGTGCGGACATTTGAGAAGGAATTGAGAAAATTAGGGAAAATCACATAAATTTAAAAATATGTTTAGACACAAAACTTCACCAGTCGAGCAGAAAGAAGAAAAAAAGGACGCGTTAACGGAGGAAAAATCAGAAGCCAAAACCGCTCAAATTAAGACCGTTAAAGACGCGACCCCGGAGGCGCTCCGCGATTTGTTGGAAAAGAATTTAAAATGGTCGCAGATTATTTATGAACAAAATCGCCGAATTAATCGAAAAATGTTTTGGTATGCTTTTGCCGGTTGGTTGCGTCTATTGATTATCGTGGTGCCGCTGGCGCTGGCCGTTGTCTTCCTGCCGCCGTTTATCCGTCAGGCCTGGGAACAATATCAAGGATTGGTCGGCCAAGTAAGTTCAACGCCCGGTGGCATTTCCCCCAATTCTTTGGAAAAATTATTAAAGTTATTACCTCTTAATTCTGTCCAGCAGGAACAATTAAATACCATGCTGAAATAGCCATATATGCTTAAACATACCAAAATAGTCGCGACTATCGGCCCGGCTTGTGATAAAGAAGAAATATTGGCCGATATGGTCAAAGCCGGGATGAACGCGGCGCGTTTGAATTTTTCGCACGGTACACACGAGAGCCACGCGGAGGTAGTTAAACGCTTGCGCGAGTTGGAGAAAATTACCGGTGAGCCGGTGGCTGTTATCCAAGATCTTCGCGGTCCGAAGATCAGGGTTGGAGTTTTGCCGGAAAAAGGCGTAGAGGTTAAGCCCAAGGATATGGTCGTTTTCAATACGGCGAAGATGAGTTATGACGGAAAAGAGATACCTCTGGATTTTCCCGGTTTAGAAAAATACTTAAAAACAGGAGAGCGGATGCTGATTGATGATGGACGAGTGGAAGTCAAAGTGGATCGTATTCAGGATACGCGTATTTTCGCGGAAGTGATTGACGGACAGATAATCGGATCCAACAAAGGTTTAAATTTTCCGGATAGCCAGTTGACGGATGTGTCCGCCCTTAGCGATAAAGATAAAGATGATTTGCGCCTTGGAGTGAAGCTGGGCGTGGATTATGTGGCTGTTTCTTTTATCAGTAAAGCCCAAGATATTTTGGATATTCGATTTTTAATTAAAAAATATGAGGATGAATTGGAAATTAAAAATACGAATCCGATTTTGATTATCGCGAAAATTGAACGGCGGGAGGCCGTGGAAAATTTAGACGCTATTTTAGAAACAGCCGACGGCGTGATGATCGCTCGAGGGGATTTGGGATTGGAAGTGCCGGCCGCGGAAGTGCCTTTGGTGCAGAAAAAAATTATTGACCAAGCCAGAAAACTGGCCAAGCCGGCCATTGTGGCTACCCAGATGTTAGATTCTATGCAAAAAAATCGCCGTCCGACGAGAGCTGAAGTCAGCGATGTGGCTAACGCGGTTATTGACCATGCTGACGCCTTGATGCTTTCCAATGAAACGGCCGCGGGCGAGCATCCTGTTTTAGTGGTTGAGACCATGGCTGATATTATTAAGACAACGGAGCAATCAGCTTATGATGATACCGGATTGCCACCGGTACGCAAAAATGTCGCCAAGATAGATGTGGCAATTACCGAATTATCTCGTATTTTGGCCGAGGAGGTTAAGGCCAAAATAATTTTGGCCGCTTCCATTTCCGGCGAGACCGGACGATTGATCAGCCATGTGCGCCCGCAACTGCCCATTTTGGTAGCCACCAATACCGAAAGGGTTCAACATCAGTTGAATTTGTCCTGGGGGGTGAGGCCGTTTATTTTACCCCCTTGTCATTCCATAGAAGAACTGGTGGAACGCTCAATAAATTATATTAAGACAAATAATTTGGGCAAAAAAAACGATTTAATGATTGTAGTGACTGGCGAGCCCGTGGGCCAAGCAGGGCATGTGAACTTGGTAGAAGTACGGGAAATAAAATAACTTTTGATTTTGTTTTTATGACATACCGTAAACCTTCTTTCTTGATTCCGGGGTTCACAGAACAACGTGAAGTATTGATGACTGCTGGCGCAAAGAAGAGATGGGAAAGCTTGAATGCTGGGCAAAGAAGGAGCAAGGAGAAGGTCGCGGAAATTCTTAATAGTTGGCAGGCGCAACTTGGTGTAGATACTCTTGTAGGAACAGAGGTTCTTTTAGACCCGGTTAAAGGCAAAGAAGGATGGTTTGAGGTGTTAGAAATAGATAAAGAAGGTAGAATTTGGGTTGAAGGCCTGACAGGACATTACAATATCAGAGTCGCTCAGCAATTCAGGATTAAAAAGTAGTCAAAACACCCAGCTTGCGTTGAGGTGTTTTTTAATTATTTAAAGTTGGATAAAGAGGAAATTTTTTGGTCAGTTCCAGCACCTGGCCGCGAATGTCGGCCAGTTTTTTTTCGTCTTGATGATTTTTAATCGCTTCGTCGATCCAGTTGGCGATAGTTTTCATTTCTTCTTCTTTCATGCCACGCGTAGTCAGAGCGGGCGTGCCCAAACGGATACCCGATGGATCCATAGGAGAGCGCGGGTCATCAGGAATCATGTTTTTATTGACCGTAATACCGGCTTTGTCCAAAGCAATCTGGGCTTCTTTGCCTGATACGCCTTTGGGCGTTACATCCATGAGAATTAGATGATTATCCGTACCGCCAAAACAGAGTTTATATCCGCGGGCGTTGAATTCCGCTTCCAAGACTTTGGCGTTTTTTTTAATTTGCCGAGCGTATTCCTTAAATTCAGGCAGTAGGGCTTCTTTAAAAGCCACGGCTTTGGCCGCAACATTGTTTTCATGCGGGCCTCCCTGGAATCCGGGGAAAACGGCTCTATCAATATCCTTAGCCCATTTTTGTTTGCACATAATCATGCCTCCGCGCGGCCCGCGTAGGGTTTTGTGGGTGGTGGTAGTGACTACATCAAAAATCGGCACCGGGTTATTCATTTCTCCGGCCGCGATTAAACCGGCGATATGGGCAATGTCGGCCATGGTGATGGCGCCAATTTCATTGGCGATGGCTTGTATTTTTTCATATTCAATTTCACGGGAATAAGCCGAGTAACCGACTAGGACTATTTTTGGCCTGTGTTCCAAGGCCATTTGCCGTAAATTGTCCAAATCAATATTACCTTGGGCGTTAGTTTTGTAGCGGACAAAGTTAAATATTTTCGCCATGTAAGTGACCGGATGGCCATGAGTCAGATGTCCGCCGTGGGATAGGTCCATTCCTAATACGGTGTCGCCCGGTTTGAGCAAGGCGAAATATACGGCGATATTAGCTGGAGCGCCAGAGAGCGGTTGGACATTTACATGTTCGGCTCCGAATAGTTTCTTAGCCCGTTCAATGGCCAGCGTTTCCACTTCGTCAATAAACTGACAGCCGCCATAATAGCGTTTTCCTGAATAACCCTCGGAATATTTATTGGTTAAAACAGAACCCAGCGCTTCCAAAACAGCCGGGGAAACGAAATTTTCCGAGGGGATCATTTCCAGCCCTTCCTCTTGACGCTGTTGTTCTTTTTTGATGCTGGCTAAAATATCCGGGTCAAATTCTTTTAGGGTATGCGTGTACATAGTATGTAAGATAAAAGAAAATAGGGTTTATAAATATATATTATAGCGACATGGCGGAGGCTTAGCTACAAATTAGGAAATTTTGTAGCAAAATGTAATGCGACCATCTGCCTTTTACATTTTGCGTGGACAAAATTTCCTAAATTT